>JBLHXN010000022.1:0-37673 GCA_047630355.1 Spirosomataceae bacterium
CAAAAATATTGCTGACCCGTTTTAAGGAGTTTTCCTTCGTACGTAACATTGGCAGATGCTGAACTCCGAACTTCCCCGCTGTTCCAAAAGTCACCAATATTCTGTTCAATATTTTTTTGATTGGACGCCACCAAGATTTGATACGCTGATTGCACACCCGACGAGCCGTGAAGTCGCCACGAAAACTCAGGAGTCAAGTCAATAATTTTCACCAACTGCGGTTCCCTGATCATTTCTACGGTTAATCCGTGAGGAGCTCCGCCGTACGGGTCAGATTTTTCTTTGATTAACTTATCGGTTGCGGTTCTAAACTCACGTAATTTATTTGCGTAGGAAGCGTCGTTTACTAAATTATTTATCTCTGTTGGGTCGGCGGTGAGGTTGTATAATTCCTCCACAGACTTATCGTTTACGTACCTGAAATATTTCCAGCCAAGCGTTTTAACGCCTTCACTTGGCGGTATATTTACGAATTCCCAAAGGTGCTCTATCAACACCGTATCACGGTTCAAGGAGTTTACAGATCCGGAAACAAGCGGCATCAGGCTTTTTCCGTGCCAGTTTTTGGGCTGAGGAACCTGTGCCAAATCAAGCATTGTGGCGGGGATATCAACATTGAGAGCAATTGTTTCAATATCGCGGTGAGTTTTTTCCCGTGGATCGTAAATTATTAACGGCACCCGAATAGAATTATCGTACAACAGCCACTTTCCGGCAAGTTGCCGTTCACCCAAGAAATAACCGTTATCTCCCATCACGATGATTACCGTGTTTTTATCCAACCCTTTTTCAACCAGTTTTTGACGTATTTTAGCAATTTCCAAGTCAATTCCGGCAATCATCCGATAATAGCCTTTTACACTGTGCTGATATTTTTCGGGCGTATCGTACCGCCAAGTCCAACGCAGGCGATTAAAGCCCGACTTCACAAATTCGGGCAAACGATCAAAATACTCATTATCTGAAATTGCGGCGGCGGGCATTTCCTGATTTTGCAGTAACGCGTCGGTTTCCTGTTGCCAGAAGTATTGGTCAGGAGCAGAATCATGGGCGTGCGGTGCACTAAAACTCAACGAAAGGCAGAACGGCTCATCGGTGCTCGTGTTCTCCAAAAACTCAATGGCTTTGTGTCCGGTATAGCGGGTTAGGTGAACCGTATCCTTTCCGATGGTTTTGTAAAAATATCCCCTTTTGTCGGGATAGCTGTTATTCCGGTCGTAGTCTTCAATTTCGTCAAACAGATTTTCCTTGTCACCGTATTTTACCCCCAACTTTCCAAAAAAACCTGTGTGATAACCAACGCTTTTGAGTAAATGTGGGTAGGCTTCCCGCATGAAATTTCCCTTAATCTCTCCCGTTTGGAAATCATAGCGGTGGGCCCGTTCTTGCATTCCCGACAAAATAGTAGCTCTACTCGCGGCACAAATGGGCGTTGTTACGATACTGTTTTTAAAGAAAACTCCTTGCATCGCCAACTTGTCCATCTCCGGAGTATTTACGTAGGGGTTTCCGGCGTAACCGAGGGCATCCCAGCGTTGATCGTCCGTCAGGATAAATATAATATTTGGTTTTTTGGCTTTTTTTGCGGTTTGGGCTATTGCCATCTGGCAACAAAACACGATTGCAAGAAGTAGGTATTTCATTGGTTAGATAGGTAAATTATGTGGGTTGATAAATCGGCATAGATTCAATCTATAGATTATAAAATTAATGCAACAAAACAGCAAAAGTATCCTGTTCCTTCATGTTATTTTTCTTCACGGGCAATAGTTCAAATACAATAAACTATGTTTTGTAGCACATTTTGAGTTAACGCTTCCTAAGTTTAGTAACTTTGTAAAAGCATCCTGAATAGAAAATGACATTCCTGACTTTTTTACCACTCCTGCTTATCTTACTGGTTATCGGTTTAAACGTTATCATTGGCGTTTACTCCGAACGAAAAATATCGGCGTTTATGCAAGACCGCCTCGGGCCGATGGAAGTAGGAAAATGGGGGCTTTTGCAACTCTTCGCTGATTTATTCAAGCTTTTTCAAAAAGAAGATATTGTTCCTACCGCCGCCGATAGCAAGTTGTTCAAATTTGCCCCAGCAATGATACTGGCGGCGTTAATTTCGGGCTTTGCGGTTATGCCACTCAATTCCACGCTACAAGGTTCCGGAACTTCAATTGGCGTATTCTTTTTATTGGCAATTATATCACTAGACGTTATCGGCATATTGATGGCGGGCTGGGCATCCAATAATAAATACTCTTTACTTGGAGCAATGCGTTCGGTGGCTCAAATAATATCGTACGAAGTGCCGCTGGGCTTATCGGTACTTTGCGTCGTTATAATTTCGCAAACACTTAATTTACAAGAGATTAGTTATCAACAGGGTATTTTCTCCGCTGAAACAAATTACCTCTTCGGCATCAAGAAATTCGGAATTGAAACTACTCAAATTGGTGGTTTTCTGACGTGGAATATTTTTAGAAGTCCATTTCTTCTCATCGTTTACGTCATATTTTTCATAGCTACGCTTGCCGAAGCAAACCGGGCTCCTTTTGATTTGCCCGAAGCTGAGTCGGAATTAATATCGGGTTATCACACCGAGTATTCCGGTTTTAGATTTGCCATATTCATGTTGTCAGAATACGGCATCATGTTATTGGTAACATTGCTCGGAGCAGTGTTATTTTTGGGAAGCTGGAACACGCCGTTCCCGAATATTGGTTCGGTAAAATTAGCCGATTGGACGAGCGGAGCACCCGGCAGTATTGCTTCGCACCTTTGGGGAGCATTCTGGTTATTTTTAAAGGCGTATCTAGGTATCTTTGTTCACATGTGGGTTCGTTGGACACTCCCACGCCTGCGGGTTGACCAATTAATGCACCTCTGCTGGAAAGTACTTACGCCGTTTGCCTTGGTGCTTTTATTCGTTTCTGCCATTTGGAGAATGCTAATGATTGTGGGTTAAGACAACAGGTCAATTTCTTAAGTTTGAAGCTCAGAACTGAAAACTATTGAAAGTTTTGAAAAGATATCTAGCATTCGGGGAAGTGATTGAAACCGACATCAACTTTGATGATACGTTGCCCGAAGCGACCGCAGAAAAGACCATTTCAATTATTGAATCACGAATCGCGGAAAATCCCCTCAGGTTGACAAAAATGCATCGTCAGGGTATCCAGGCTCGTTTCGGGTTTATAGAAAATGACACAATTCTCGTTTGGGATTCAAGCATAAAATTCAGGATTTCCGAGAATGTCATTGAATACCAAAGCCTCGGTGCGGATAAAAAAACGCTCAAATTATTTACGCTCAGCGAAGCCATCGGAATTACGTTGCTTCTAAAGGGCAATTTCGTTTTGCACGGAAGTTGCGTTTTGATAAACGACAAAGCTCAGATTTTTGTCGGAGAACCGGGAGCCGGAAAATCAACGGCCGCCACCGCCTTTTGGAAAGCAGGAAAAATAATCTTGTCGGACGACCTTTCAGTTATCAAGTTCATTGACGAAAAACCTTATGTACTTCCCGCTTTCCCGCAGTTAAAAGTGTGGAAAGATGCTTTAAATGGTTTGGGAATTGACACCGAAGGTTTAGAAAAATCGACGGAAGGCGGTACAAAGTATTTGATTCAACAATCGTTTGAGAAATTCCCCGTAAAACCGATTCCGTTAGAATCAATTACCGTTTTATTGAAGAAAAATTCCAGAAAAAAAGAAGGCGAACTTTCTATCCTGTAAACTCCAGCTGAATTACTGAAACATTTCCCGTTGCCTTCACAATTATTAAACGGCGAATTCATCAAAAATCACTTTCTAACGAGCATTCAGTTGGCTGAAACGATTCAAATAAAACAGTTAAAACGACCTCATAACTTTGAAGCTTCAGAAGAATTTGTGAATTTTAGCACAAGCAGTTAAAATAATTTCACTTTGCGTGCAACGTATCAAGACGCTTGCCGTCATTTAGCTGTACAATCTGAAAAAGCTATAATTGACCCCCTTTGTCAAAACCTGTTTACATAGAAAAAAACACAGAATTAGTAGAAGCATGTAAACTTGGAAACCGAACGGCACAATACAAATTGTATAGTTTGTACGCCAAATCCATGTTTAACGTTTGCTTCCGTATTCTGAATCACCGCGGGGAAGCCGAAGATGTGCTGCAAGAAGCGTTTATTGATGCTTTTGCGAAGATCGGCTCGTTTCGGCAGGAGGCATCTTTCGGTGTTTGGCTGAAACAAGTCGTGGTCAACAAAGCAATTAGTAGTCTTCGAAAGAAGAAAATGAATTTTGTTGACTTCGAGGACGAAGCTTACCGCCTTGAAAACGAAGGTTTTTCGGAGTCGCTCTCCGAGCCTGACGAGGGTAGTTGTGACTATCGGGTTGAAGCTATAACCAAGGGGATCAAAATGCTGCCCGAAGGCTACCGAGTAGTCTTGTCGCTCTATCTCTTTGAAGGTTATGACCACGAAGAAATCAGTCACGTTTTGGGTATTTCTATAAGTACTTCAAGAACCCAATACATGCGGGGAAAGAAGCGATTACTGGGTATTTTAGAGGAAATTATGTGAGTGTGATGTTTGTGAATGTTAACAATTGAAAAAATGGATTTAGAGAAATATATCAAGGAAAACCGGGCGGACTTCGATTGCGAAGAACCGTCTGAAGGTTTGTGGGCAAGAATCGAGAATAAACTTCCTGAGCCACAAACGGTTAAGCCCAAAGTATTTAGTTTAAGAAAGACTTTCCGCATGGCGGCGAGTATCGTTTTCTTAATCGGTATCGGTTATTTAATCGGACAGTACTGGCGACCCGTAACCGAACAAAGTGAGATTGCGAAACTCAGCCCGAAATACGCAAAAGAAGTGATGCAATACACAAAATTTATTGACGAAAAGCGTTCTGAACTAAAACGACTGACATCAGAAAATCCGGCACTTTTTAAAGATTTTGCAACCGAGCTAAATGACCTCGAAAACGAATACAAATCTTTAAAAAATAGTTTACCCAAAAACCCAAATCAAGAGGAATTGCTCGGAGCGATGATAATTAACCTGGAATGGCAGCTTAATATTTTGAATCAACAACTTGAAGTTATTAGAAAAATAAATGAAGACACAGATGAAAAATCAACTGAATTGGCTTAAAATCTCAATCCTCGGTTCGTTATTAGTTGTTTTCGCAATAGGCTCGGTAACCGCCCACGAAGACGAGTTGAATCGTAGCAAATGGATTGAAAAACAGAAAAAAGTAACGTATTCTTACTCACTAAGACCGAGTGATAAAATTAATATCAACAATCAGTTTGGCGACGTTAAGATGAAGCTATGGCAAGAAAATTCTATCAAAGTTGACATCATTATAACCGCCAACGCTCCCACCGAATCAAGGGCGGTAGAATTTTTGAGAATGGTGGAAATTGCAAATCGTTATGCGGGCGGTGAGGTGAGTTTTAAAACAATTCTGAACACGCAAAATTCGACGTATAAAAATAACCTAAACTGGACGACAAAACAGGAAGATAAGAACCAACTACGAGTAGATTATCTCGTTTACCTACCTAAAAATCACGCGTTAACGATTGATAATTCCTTCGGTGATATTTATTTACCGAGTATGGAATCTTCTGTCAGGTTGAAGCAAAACCACGGAACACTTTTCGCCGAAAACATTACGCACGACGACTCAAACGTAGAAATAAACTTCGGAAAAGCATTTATCAAATCCATGCACGGCGGTGATTTGAAAGCTGAATATTCGGTTTTGCACGTCAACGAAGCTAACAAAACCCGGTTGGAGAATCGCTCCGGCAAGATTCAGATTAAGGAATTGATTGACGTTGACGGAATTATCAGCTATTCAACCGGTTTTTTAGAGACCATCAAAGAGGCGGCAAATTTTAAGATTGACTTCTCAAACGGGCTCCGCCTCGGTAATATTGACAAAGATGTAAAAGTGGTAGAAATTGACTGCAATTATTCGTCTTTTGAACTTCCGGCAAACACCAACAGCGAGTTTAATTTCGACGTAAAAGCGGTTAACGGAAAAGTCAAATTCCCGGAGAATAGAGAAGTTAGGTTCTCGCGTAACTCAGATACCGAAACAAAAAAGGGAGTTTATGCTCCGAAAAGTTTTTATTCCGGCTCGATGGGCGACAGCAAAAACAAAACGAAAATCATCATCAATTCCCGATACGGAAACGTAAAGATTAAGTGAGTCCCGATAGCTGCTATCGGGATGATTGAGTTTCAGTTAACCATTAACTCTTTACCTCAAATCCCGCCCAACCATTTTCTTGAAGTTCTTTATTTCACCCATCATAACTAAAATGTCTTTTTCGTCGAGTTCGTACTCGTCTTGTAGGTGATAATCAACAGTTGAGCGTTGACTCTGCATTCCAAAAATATTCTTGCTTTCTTTGAATCGTTTAATAGCGATGAGTTTCAGATCATAAATATCTTCAAAGTCAATCGAACCGATAGAACGTTCGAGGTAGCGTTCTGGCACTTCAATTTCCAGAATACTGCAATCTTCCGATAAGTCGAATGATTCCACCACGCCACGCATTTCCATTTGTTTGGCAAACATTTCAGCGGCAAGTTCTTCGGGGTTAAAAATTGTTTCAATTCCGATTGATTCCAAAACCGTTCGGTGCAGCGGATTAATTGCCCGACCAATAATACGGCGGGCATTGTGCTGTTTGAGCAACGCCGTAGTAATAATAGAAGCTCCCACATCTTCGCCAATAGCCACCACGATAATATCGGCATCTCGTATTGGTAGCGAATTCATGGAGGCAGGTTTTGAAGTATCCATAGAAATAGTGTGTGTAATGCGGTCTTTAAACTGCTCCACTATTTCGAGGCGACTATCCACGCCAAATACTTCGTGACCGATAGCAGTAAGCCGGGTGGCGAGCGTAGAACCAAAATTGCCTAATCCTATAATTATGTATTTCATATTTTCAGCTGTCAGCCTTTAGCGGACTTTACACAAAAAGTATAATTTTGTTTATTTCCCCAAATGTCCTGCTTTTCTCGGAATTTGAAAGATTTCTTTTTGTCTTCCGTCTATGTATCTAAAATTTTCTCCGTCAAAATACCCGTCTTCTTCCAACATAATCCGAATGGTCTTTTTCCATTCTGCCAAACGCACCGAAGCGTTTAATTCGATAGAATAAGCCGTATTAGGTCGCATCAGGTAATCACCCGCTCCGATTGTCTTTCCCTGATTATCCCACATTCCAATAGTCGGACCGGCGGCGTGTCCGTGAAAACCGATTGGATGCGTGTAAATAACACCGTCAATCCCTTCTTGTTTCGTTTGAGCAAGGGCATTTGCTAAAATTTGGTTTCCGCTTAACCCAACTTTGAAACTATTTGTAAGTGCATTCTGTACCGCACTTCCTTGTTTGAATGCTTCTTTTAGATAAGCAGGAATTTCTGTTTCGCCGGGTCGTAAAACATAGGCGTGTTCCTGCTGATCAGTGTTTAATCGTAAATAAGTAATTCCGAAATCACAGTGTAGTAAATCTCCCACCATAATCACTTGCTTTTCAGGACGTTTGGAGAACGTACGCAAATGGTCTAAGTTTTCCGGATCGTAACGTTGAACATCAACCGTTGGGTGAAACCACGTATCTAAGCCCAAATCGGTAACTTTCTGCCGCATCCACCACACTACATCGTCGGTGGTGGTAACGCCCGGCTGAATCACTTTTTCAGAGAACGCATCATCTATAATTTGGTGAGAAATCCTGCCAAGTTGCTCGTATAATACCATTTCTTTATCGGTGCGAGTTTCCAGCCAGCTCACCGCCAAATCTGCCGCTGATATGATTCGTTCTTTATAGATTTCGGGCATTTTTGCCATCATCTCACCGTGTTCAGTGTAGGTAAGACCATCCGCATGGGCATAATATTTGGAGAAATTTAACCCAATTTTTTTCGGGTTTTTATCCGCAATTGCTGCTACGAGAGCATCCCATTGATCAGGATGTGTATTTAAATCCCACGCTCCTTTTAGTAAGTTTCCTACATCATAGCGGGCAATAGCAAGGCGTTCGACACTTTTACCGTTATCGAAGAAAACGAAAATCGTCCGTCGGCGGGCTGATAGCCAAACAGCAGGTAACATCGTTTTCATAATCGGGTCTTCGTTATATTCCCGTGAAATAATCACCCACATATCAATGCCCCGCTCCCGCATGAGTTTGGGTAGTAAGTTATCCATACGTTCTTCCAGAATTTCGTCGATTACGGCGGCACGCTGACGTTCGGGCAGTATAACCGGATATTGAGCAGATAAAGCAAATGAAACTAAAAGTAATAGAGTAGTTATGGTTCTCTTCATGCGTTTTGCGGTATTATTTTTCGTCACGAAAGTAAATAAGAAAACCGTAAAAAACTCAACAACAGTTTATAATTGTCTATTTCGACGTAAAATAAGTATCTCATTATTTACTATTTGTAGCGTGAATCTGTAGATTGCTACAACCGAACACATTAAACTACCTGATGGCAAACTTCATTGTTGTATTAGTCCTGATCGGATTCCTCAATAAAAAATTACCCGCAACAGACATTGATAAGGAGTGGATGCGAAGGGTATTAAAGCCTCTTCAAATCGTTACCGTCGTTGTGTTTATTTTGGGAATTGTAACCGACGACAAATACGACCCGACGTTCAACCTCTTCGGTTTTCTCATTACTTCTTCCTTGATATTTATTCTTTATAAACTGCGGGAGAACAAAATTGTGAGTACGCTACTTTTAGCAATCTTGCCATTCTACGCAGTAACCTCCGTCATCGATTTCCTGAAATATTCCTTTTCGGCTTTTTATCAGGAAAACGACGGAAAAATAGCCATCGTTTCGGCAGCAGCACTTATTTGGCTCATCGCTTATTTTGTGGGTGCATCGAAACAGCGAAAGGCACTCGCCGCAGAGGAAGACCGACGCAAAGAGATTGAAAGCGAAAATGAGAAGCTGGAAATACTGGTTCAGGAACGCACCGCAGAGATTGTTTCCCAAAAAGACGAATTACTAAAAACGGTAGAACAGCTTAAATCTACGCAGGATCAACTTGTTCAGTCAGAGAAATTAGCTTCTCTCGGAGAATTGACCGCCGGGATTGCCCACGAGATTCAGAACCCGTTAAACTTCGTTAATAACTTCAGCGAAGTAAGCGAAGAATTAGTTATTGAGCTTTTGGAAGAAAGGGAGAAAGCCCTTGCCGAACGAGATGCAGCACTCGAAAATGAACTCCTGACAGATTTAAAGGAGAATTTGACAAAAATAAATCACCACGGCAAGCGGGCGAGCGGTATTGTAAAAAGCATGCTGGAGCACTCGCGGGTCAGCGACGGACACAAAGAGCCCGTTGACATTAATTTATTGGCGGATGAATATTTGCGGTTATCTTACCACGGTCTTCGGGCAAAAGACCGCACGTTCAACGCCAAAATGGAAACGCTGTTCGACCCAAAAATGCCCGAAATAAAAGTCATCACACAAGACTTTGGTCGGGTTTTCCTGAATATTATTAATAATGCCTTCCAAAGCCCTGACCCTGCTGATGCAGGAGAAAGCCACATGAAGCAAGTAACGGTTGCTACTAACGTTTATAAAAACCACATTGAAGTTTCTATAAAAGACAACGGAGCAGGAATACCGGAGAATATCAAAGACAAAATCTTCCAACCTTTCTTCACCACTAAAGAAACCGGAAAAGGAACGGGTTTGGGGTTGAGTTTAGCGTATGATATTGTGAAAGCCCACGGTGGGGAGGTGAAAGTAAACAGCATAGAAAACGAAGGAACTGAGTTCATAATCACCTTACCATTCGTTATTTAAACACGTAATTAACTTATGAAAACCTACTCAATACTTGTAGCCTCAGTACTTTTCTTCGTAGCTAATTTTGCCTTCGGGCAGGATGGCGAAACACGGGAGTACGCCGGAGGAATAGTAAAGTTTAGCGATGATGACCCGTTTAGCAAATCAGGTAGAAGCTTGTCAGATACATTAAAGGTTTATGATAAATGGAAGAAAAAAACGCTCAATCATAACTGGCGTGTGGTTTACAAAGACGATTCTACGTTCAAGTCGGCAGACTTTAACGATAAGGCCTGGAAGAAGGCTGATATTGACAAATCGTATCGTCAACTAACAGACATACAATCAGATACGGTAGCGTGGTTCAGAAAAAACATCTACGTTGATTCTGCAACGGTAGGCGTACCACTATTGTTTGATGTAAAAGCAGCCGGAGCGTGGGAGTTTTATATCGACGGCGAACTTCAAAGCACTTTTGGTAAAATTGACGGCGAGAGAACAACGCTTATAAACAGGTTAGCTGTACGCATACCTTATATTTTCAAAAGGAGCGGTGAGCATCAATTGACGTATAGGTTTCTGTTTGATGCGACAGCCAAAATATACAAATCGGCAGATGTACGACCACTTAGTCTTGTGGTTAGAAAAGCAGATCAGGACTCCTTTCAAAGAGATATATTTGACATCAAGGAAGCTATTGGTATAGTAATTGGGCTCTTTCTACTCGCAACCATCATTCATTGGTTTTTCTATTTTCAATTTAAGACAGATAAGCGAGACGCTTTCAACCTTTTCTTATCTATCTCAATGTTTTGCTTCACCTGCTATGGGTACATCAGTTCTCCATCCATCAGAACATTTACGCTTGACTTGTATGTGACCCAGGAAGTAGCTGAAGGTTTTTTATTTACCACGGGGCACTGCCTTTTACTGATAGCGGTTCATAAATACCTTGCACAAAAAAGTAAAGTGTTACTGTGGGTAACCGTCGCACTGGTTTTTACATTGGGTCTCCTCGCCAACTTCTTTCTCGATAAATCGTACTCAACCTACAGAAACATAGCCATGGTGCTTATAGTTTTAGGGTTCTACGTTTACTTGGTCATTAAAGCTAAGAGACAGAATGTAAAATCCAGCAAAACTCTTCTGAACGCCCTTTTATATTTCTTAATCGTGTTTGTGTCCGTAATTTGCATATTTATTGTGGTAGCTGGTTATATTGGTATGACCAGGCCGGAGAACATCAATGACTATTTGGGCATCTTCGTACCCTTATTTATCATCATCGTACTTGCGGGTCCTCAACTCGCCGTTTCGTTTGCTATATCCGCTGATTTAGCCAAAGAATTTGTACAAACAAATAAAACACTGCATAAAAAAGTACGGGAAATAGAGTATCTCTCGCATGAAAAAGAAGAAATTCTGAAAGAACAGAACAAGAAACTCGAAGAGTTAGTGAACGTACGCACCTCAGAATTAAATCAAACTGTTAGTAATCTCAAATCTACCCAAGCCCAACTCGTGCAATCTGAGAAACTGGCAAGTCTCGGAGAATTAACGGCGGGAATTGCCCACGAAATTCAGAACCCGCTAAACTTCGTGAATAATTTCAGTGAAGTAAGCGAGGAGTTAGTAGAGGAAGTTTTAGAAGAAAGAGTCAAAGAAAAAGACCAACGAGACGAAAAACTCGAAGAAGAACTACTAACCGATTTGAAAGAAAACCTGAAGAAGATAAATCACCACGGCAACCGGGCGAGCAGTATCGTAAAAAGTATGCTTGAGCACTCCCGGATGAGTACTGGAGAAAAAGCCCAAACCAATATCAACGCATTGGCTGATGAATACCTGCGGCTTGCGTACCACGGCCTTCGGGCAAAAGACCGATCCTTTAATGCTAAGATGGAAACGCATTTTGACGAAAGTTTGCCAGAAGTTAGTATAGTTTCTCAAGACATCGGACGAGTTTTTCTGAACATTATCAATAACGCTTTTCAGGCACCGGCACCCGCTGATGCTCCAGAGGATTACATCAAACAGATTACCATTTCAACGCAAAAAATTGGTAACAACTTACAAGTAACGATTGAAGATAACGGAATCGGAATTCCTGACGAGATTAAAGATAAAGTTTTTCAGCCATTTTTTACAACAAAGAAAACGGGTGAAGGTACTGGTTTGGGGTTATCTTTGGCTTACGACATTATCACAAAAAGTCACAGCGGGACTATAGAAGTCAATAGCGTAAAAAATCAGGGAACACAATTTGTGATTGAATTACCAATGCAATAATCTGAATTATGAAAATATTAGTCGTAGATGACGAACAAGATGTAAAGACTCTTTTTTTACAACGCTTCAGAAAGGAAATCCGTAAAGGATTAGTCAATTTCGAATTTGCTTTTTCGGGTGAAGGGGCTATAGAAATACTCGAAGATTTAAAGCACGAAACTGTCCTTATTTTGTCTGATATAAATATGCCTGGAATGTCAGGATTGGATTTACTCAAGAAGATAAAACACGAGTACAATGATCCGCCCCCTACTCCGGTAGTGATGATGATAACCGCCTACGGCGACGAGGAAAACTTCAACACCGCTAAAGAATTAGGTGCCGATGACTTTCTAACCAAACCACTTGACTTCAACGCATTAAAAGAAAAACTTAACTTACTGGCTCAATGACGAAGATTTTAGTGGTAGATGATGAAGCCGATTTAGAAACTCTGATAAGACAGAAGTTCCGTCGCAATATTAGGGAGAATAAGTACGAATTTACTTTTGCCTGCAATGGTATAGACGCACTTGAAAAGCTCATTCAGGTTCCTGATATTGACTTTGTATTAAGTGATATTAATATGCCCGAAATGGACGGGCTAACACTTTTGAGTAAACTACACGAAAGTCATCCGCTTATCAAAGCGATTATTGTTTCTGCCTACGGTGATATGGAAAATATTCGAGTGGCAATGAATCGGGGAGCTTTTGATTTTATTACCAAGCCCATTGATTTTATAGATCTATCGCTAACGATGGAAAAGACCATCAAGCACATTGATCAAATTCGTAAAACACTGAAAGCTATAAAAGAGAATAATATTCTGCGAATGTACGTGGACGAAAACGTGCTAAACTTCATGGGAAACCGGGAGTACGAAGCTTCGCTGACCGCAAATGAAAATATCGAAGCCACGGTCGTATTTATAGATATTTGCGGCTTTACAAAAATCAGCGAAACGGCTACTGCCGAAACGGTAGTAAATCTACTGAACCACTATTTTGACGTAATCGTAAAGGAAATAATTGATCAGGGCGGGTACATTGATAAATTTATCGGTGATGCGGTTATGGCGGTCTTCAAAAATGAATTCCATCTTGACAAAGCCATTGAAGCATGTCTTGCCGTTCGGGCGAAAATTGAACAACTACCCGAGTCTCCCGAAGGGATAGACTTTTCTCCCAAGGTTTCAATTGGAATAAATTCGGGTGAAATGATTTCGGGGAATATCGGATCGGCAAGTCTAAAGCGATTAGATTACACCGTAATTGGCGATACTGTGAATACAGCACAACGGTTGGAATCTACCGCCCAGCCAAATCAAATTTTAATCAATGAAGTAGCTTACGAACAAGTGAAAGACTCTTTCAATTGCAATAAAGTAGGTGAAGTTAATTTGAAAAATAAAGCAAAACCAACTACAATTTACGAAGTACTGGACTAACTATTTGCAATTGAGACTTTCAGAGCTTCGAGGTTTCTAATTTTACGGAACTCCTTGTAGCGTTTGCAGAATTTCGTGTGGTATTTGTGATTCCCAATAAAATTTACCTGAATCTCATTCCACTTCTCACGGGTCAACTCTTTACTAAAAAAACGTAATTCCTGAAATAAGTACTCGCTCACTTCTCCAAATAACGAAGTACTGAGGTATTCCAAATCAGCATCGGCAAGTATTTCAGCAGCGTGCGAAGTAGGCTTTTGCGGAATTTTCGTAGCTCGGATTATTTCGCATATTTGCATAATCTGCTCGTCAGATAATCCGCGTCTTGGCAGTTCATCCCAAACAATTTCGCAGCCTTTTTCTTCGTGATTCTTCGGTCCGAACATGAAACCGATGTCATGATACAATGCGGCAATTTTAAGGAGATAAAGTTGGTCTTGCGGCAAATTTTCTTTTTCAGCAATATAGATTGCCTTCTTAACTACGTACTTGGTATGCACTACCGAGTGGTAGGTCAGGTACGGCGGCAATTCGGCCGAGAGGTGTGAAATTACATCAAGGTAGATAACTTCGAATTCCAACTTATTAGTGTTTTCTGACGCGTTTTACAATTCCACCGCTTACTTCTTTCGTGCTCTGAATGTATATAAAAGCGTTGGGGTCAACTTCAAAAATAGCTTTTTTTAGTTTGAAAATTTCTAAACGAGTAACTACCGTAACAATAATATCGGTATCGCTTTTGACTTCAAAACTACCGGGTAAATATCCCCGTTCTCCTTTATAAACGGTTATCGCTTTGTCAAAATCATTCACAATCACTGATTTGATTGTCTCGTACTCTTTTGAAATAATGCTGAGCGAGGTAAACTCCTCAAATCCATCCACCACGTAACCGGAAACCATTAACGCCGTAAAGTAAGTCAGGATTGAGTACATCGCGGTTTCAATTCCGAGTTTGTAAGCGGCAAACAAAAAGATGATAGTGTTGATAGCCATGATAACCTCAGCGGCAGAAATAGCTGATTTTTGGTTTGAATATTCAGCTAATACTTCCAAACCGTCAATAACTCCACCACCCCGAATAACAAAGCCGATACCCAAACCGATGAACAAGCCGCCAAATACAGCAATCAAAATTCGATCATGCGTGATAACCGGAACTTCTAAGAAGCTAAGAAGAATCGCAAGCAACAACACTGCAAACAATGAATGAACGGCGAAAACCTTACCAATTTTGCGGTAACCCATGTAAATCAACGGCAGGTTTAACAAAACCAGCGGTACGTAAACTTCAATGTGAAATATCTCGTGCAAAAGAATCGAAATACCTGTAATACCGCCGTCAAGGAGATGATTTGGAATCATGAAACCTTTAATGGCAATGACTCCGCAAACAGCACCAATTACGATATAAGCAAGTGATTTTAAAGTGAATACTTCCTTCCAGTCTAACGATTCTTTTGCCGACACAATTTACTTTTTGATTTCTTAATTGGGCGAAACTACAACTTTTTTATCGTCAGGTTCTTCCAATAGACTTTTATTCCACCACCGTCGTGAATTTGCAAGGCAATAGAGCCAGTTGCGTCGCCTATTTTCTCGTCGGTGATCGTTACCATTTCAGTACCGTTAAGGTAAGTAGTAACTTTGTCACCAACAGCAATTATTTTCATGGTATTCCAGTCGCCCATTTTTAAGGCTTTGTCTTTCGCCGGATCAGGTTTGATTAACCAACCGCGACCGTAGGATTCGTAAATTCCACCCGAATTACTTCCCGGAGGAGCTACTTCGCACTGCCAGCCGCTGATCTTCGTTCCTTCAATACTCGACCGAAAAAAGATGCCGCTGTTTCCGTTGGCTTCTTGCTTGAAGTCAATACTTAATTCAAAATCGGTAAACTCTTCATCGGTTCCTAAATAGCCGTATCCTTTGTCAGGGCCACTTTCGCAGACTAATAAGCCGTCTTCTACGTACCATTTTTCAGTACCGTAAATTGTCCAACCGTTCAGGTTTTCACCGTTAAATAAAGATTGCATATCAGCTTTTTGAGCGGGCATTTGGCACGACATCAAGCCGAATAAAAACAGAATAGATAAAATTTTCATTGTATGGTTTGGGTAGGTTTATTTTTTTATAATGACAAGATAGATATTTAATCCTGAAGTACTTCCGAAACTGTAGTTTCAAAACCTTCAACGGCAGTTGAAACTACTACGTCTTCGTCGAAATAATGCGTTCCACCAACGTATTTACCTTTTTCAAGGTAATATTGCAGAATGTACTCTTCGGTGGGATGAACAATCCAATATTCTTTCACACCGTTTTCTTCATACACTTCCTTCTTTTCTTTCATCTCTTTCTTCGTATTACCCGGTGAAAGTATTTCTACAATCAAATCAGGAGCACCAAGACAGCCCGCATCGTCCAGTTTTTCCAAATCACAGACTACACAAATATCAGGTTGAACAACAGTATAAATTTTACCACTTTTATCTTTCTTGCGAGGAGTTAACCGCACATCAAACGGGGCGGAGTACATTTGGCACGGCTTGCCTGTCAAATGATTAAAGATGGCATTAGATAAAACAGCAGATATAACTTGATGCCGACGATTAGGAGCAGGAGACATGGCATAGATTTTCCCTTTAATCAATTCAAGACGTTCCTGAAAAGTCCATTTGAGATAATCTGCGTACGAGTATGTTTTAGAGAGATCAAGTTCTTGAAAGGTCATATTTTAAAGAGATTACTTAGCTAAGCAGTGGTGAACTGGAAATACTAAATTAAGACATTTATCAGTAAAAAATAAGTTATTGACAAGTTGACTTTGTGAACTGTAAATCTATTATTAGACAAACTCCTCCACATCAGGAATATCAATTGCTTTGAGCAATGAGATATCGGCTGTATCAAGTCCTTCGTTTATTAAGCGAGTTGCCTGATTTTCGTAAGCTTTTTCAAAGAAATTTCGGGCAAGCCGTCCGTTTCCGAATGATTCTGAACGTGCATCGTATTGTTCTTTAAAAATTTCCATCAAACGTTCGATGGCCTCATCTTCTACTTTAATGTCAATTTTATTGGTTTGCAACAGAAAGATATCCACCAGTTCTTCGGGGGCGTAATCAGTAAACGCAATGTATTTATTAAAGCGTGATTCGAGTCCCGGATTACTTTCGATTAATTCCATCATCGGAGATTCATAACCTGCTAAAATTACGATAAAGTCGTTACGATTATCTTCCATAAACTTCACGATGGTATTAAACGCTTCCGGTCCGTAAGTATCTTGCGTATTTAAAGCGTAGGCTTCGTCCACAAACAAAATTCCACCGCGTGATTTTTCACAAACTTCACGTACTTTCAACGCTGTTTGTCCAGTGTAACCCGCCACTAAACCACTTCGGTCGGTTTCGTACAGATGACCTTTAGATAACACGCCGAGCGATTGAAATATTTTGGCAAGTAAGCGGGCAATGGTCGTTTTTCCCGTTCCGGGTTTACCGTGAAAAACCATGTGCAGCGAACGTTCGGGAATCTTGATTCCTTTCTCTTTCCTGAGTTTTTCAACCTGAATAACGTTGACAAGCTTATTTACTTCTTCTTTGACATTTTCTAAGGCAATCAGACCATTCAGTTTCTCCAATAATTCGTCTAAATCCTGCGGCGGTTCGGGTTTTGGGGCGGGCAGAGCGAGTTCTTTCGTTTCGTTTTTCGCCATTTTGTTGGGAGAAATCATCTGCGAAATCCCACCAATGCTCCGGCGAATTAAATCAAACGGATTTGTAGAAACTGCGTTTTCAGCACTTTCTTCTTCGTAAGCTACCGAAGCAGCAATGTCTTCTCCCGCTATTTTCTTTTTCACAACTGATTCAAATTTACGCACAAACTCTTCCAACGAATTGCGAATTTTCAATTTCTGCTGTTCCGTTCCGATTAAAATACTATCAGCGGTTGGTTTACTGATTATTAACGAACTATCGTACGGAAATTCTATGACCACAACGTCATTCACTGAATTGTTGTCCACCATTACAACGCGTTCAGAAGTCGCCAAAAGTAAAACGTGTTCCTGATTCCAGTAGCCGTGCAAAGCAGCGTGAATGTGTTCTCCTTCCCGAATTATATCCGGCAGAGCTTTCACTTCTCCCCGTAGCAGAAGCAGTGCAAATGGGTCAAGACCGAGTTGGTTATTAGGGTGTGCAACTGACGACATATTCTTAATATTGAATTTTAGTCCCGATAGCTATCAGGATTGATTTTGGAAAACACTCTACAAGTGTAAACCAAATGTAAGAAAATGGCTTTTGAATATAAAACGGATAGTGACAGAAGGTTTCTACCATTACTAATCCACGTTGTTATTCAACAACTTGCCATCTGAAGCCGTTGTCTACAAAACATGAAAATAAATGGACAACCCCTTATAAGGACTTAAAAAAATAGCCGAAAAAGTTAGTGGTAAGATAAGCGATGTTACCGAACGAAAAAACATATATCTGAAAACAAACTCAGCGATTCAGCTTATTAAATCGTTCTCATTGCTTTACTATTAGTTTTTCAAATCGCACTTCGTCTTCCAGTTTAATCTTACCCGCTGTAATGATCTCGCAGGTAATTCCACCGTGGCCACGCATGGCATTGTAACCACCTTCACCGAGGTTTTGCTCCATTCTGCTACACGGATGACAAAGTCCGGTCATTTTCAAACGAGCCGTTCCAATCGTAAATTCGGCATCATTAAAGGCAAGTAAATTTATTCCCGAAACCACAATATTCCGTCGCAATGATGTCGGATTAATTTTATCTTTTTTCAGTAACTTCGCAACGGTTTCAATGTGTTCAGACTGAATGAGCGTGACCTGCCGTTTACGATTTTTGCCAGCATAATGATCTCCTTCGATGCCGCTTTCTGGTGAAACAGAAATTGCATCAGCAACTCTTATTTCACCCCTTTTCTCAGGTCGAAGGCTTACCCATTCTACTTTTCCAGCATGAGGAAATTTGACAAAAAGTTCTTTGATGTTTTGCATTTAACAAGTGAAGTATAATTCTACAAAAAAACGTCCAAAATTAACACACCAATTAACCCAACTACCGATACGATAGTTTCCATGACTGTCCAGGTTTTGAGGGTATCTTTTATACTCATATTGAAGTACTCTTTAAATAGCCAGAAGCCGCCGTCGTTTAAGTGTGAAAACATCAAACTTCCCGCTCCGATAGAAAGTACCATTAATTCCGGAACGATTCCAGTTTGTGATTGAATGAGCGGAGCCAAGATACTCACGGCGGTAAGTCCCGCCACCGTAGCTGAACCAATACAAATTCTGATAAGTCCGGCAATTGCCCAGCCCAAAATAAGCGGATTGATATTTACACCTTCGAGCAATTCACCAATGTATTGATTCGTGCCGCTGGCGGTCATAATTTCCTTCAATGCTCCGGCTCCGGCAATAATTAACAAGATAATCGCCGTTCCTTTAAAGGCTTCTTCGAGGTGTTTACTGGTTTGTTGTAAAGTCAATCCTTGTCGAATTCCCAAAAAGTAAATGGCAACTAAAACTGAAATTAACATTCCAATATAATCCGAAGCTAACAACAAAATAAGCTGACTATCCGGAAAGTACCCTTTGATACCAGAAGAAATTGTCAATAGAAAAACCGGTAACAAAGCCACAAATAGACTCACCAATAAACTCGGTTGCTTTTCTTTCGGGATGGGTTTTGTACCAAAAAGCGTTTGGTCGATAACGGGATTGTAATTCTTTAAAGTTTTGGCAAAAAGTGGTCCCGCGATAGCAATGGCGGGAATGGCGACAATAATTCCGTATAATAACGTCTTGCCTAAATCAGCGTTGAGTTGTGAAGCGATGGCGGCGGGCGAAGGGTGCGGTGGCAAATAACCGTGAGCCACCGATAGAGCCGAGAGCATCGGTATTCCTACGTAAAGTAGTGGCATTCCCGTAGAAGCGGTGATGGCAAAAATGAGGGGTACAACAATAATAAATCCCGCATTATAAAAAAGCGGTATTCCGATAATGAAGCCCGCTAATGCGAGTCCCCATTGTAAATACTTTTTTCCGAATAATTGAATTAGTGAATCCGTGATTCTTTGAGCGGCACCACTTTCGGCTACAAGTTTTCCGAGCATTGCCCCGAAACCTATAATTAGCGTCAATTCGCCGAGCGTCCCCCCCACTCCGGTTTTTATTGCTTCCCCGATAGCGTCGGCGTCAAGACCTGCGGCTAAACCGAGTCCGATCGAAACGAGAATGAATGAGATGAATGTGTCAAACTTGAGTATGGCAATTAGAAGTACCAAACATAAGATCCCGGCGAGGGTAAGTAAAAGTGGCATTTATTATAAAAGGTTGAATTGAGAAATTTCCTCAAGATAATGCCATTTAATCAGAAAATTATCTGATTGGTGGGTTTCTTACTTATTTCCTTCTCTCATCAGTCTGACACCGTACATTGAGACGAAAAAAGTGGCGGTTAATTCTGTAACTACAAAAAGAAGAACTATCATTTTTATAAAAGTTGTGTGTTATTAATATTGTTATTTGATTGATGATGTAAAATTCCTGTTCCAGCCACGAGAAAGCGAACTAAACCGTTATATTGGGCAATATTTTACCCAAAAACTATGAAGAAAAGATACATTTTAGCCGTAATAGTAACTCTAATCGGAGTTTACGTGGTTTATACTTTACTCAAAGCGAACGTTTTTAAACCTTACGAAACAACTCAAAATGCAGAAGTAAACGTTATTGTGGGTCCTCCGGGAATGGAAGATATTACCATCGATACTGCAACGGGATACGCTTATATTTCATCGCACGACCGACGAAATTTTGAATCAAGAGGCAACATTTATTTATACGACATCAATGACCCTGGAAACAAATTTGTCAACCTCACCGCAGATTTTCCAAAGCAGGATTTCAGACCGCACGGCATTTCGTTATTTATAGAGAACGACTCTACTAAATTTCTGTTCGTAATCTCTCACCGAATAGATAGTCAATCAATTGAACGCTTTAAAATAGAAGGTGCTTCGTTAAAACATCTCGATACCTTTAAGTCAACAGAATTCATAAGTCCGAACGATATTCACGCTATTTCCTCCACTGAGTTCTATTTGACGAACGATCACGGTGAAACGAAAGGTTTTATGCGAACGGTTAAAGATTTCCTAAAAATTGGAACGGGAAGTGTGGTTTATTTTGACGGAAACAGCGGTAAAATAGTTGCTACGGGTATTCCTTACGCCAACGGAATTCACACTTCCAAAGACGGCAAGAAACTATTTATTGCTTCCACAAACGTGAACGAAATACTCGTTTTCAACAGAAATGCGGACAATACGCTCAAAGAGGAAACAGTATTTGACACGGGAATTGGCGTTGATAATATTGAGCTGGATAACGCCGGCAACTTGTACATTGGTTGTCACCCGCAATTATTAAAATTTTTGAGTCATTCAAAAGACAGCAAAAATTTATCACCGACCGTTGTCTTAAAAATGACTTACAACGAAGATTCAAAAACCTTCAAGCAAGAAACTATTTACACCGACGATGGCTCTAACCTTTCGGGCGGAAGCGTTGCCGCACCTTATATTCAAGCAAATGGTAAACAAATTATTTTAGCGGGTTCTGTTTTCGAGCGGAAGATGTTGGTTTTGAAGTAGAATATCTACTAAAACATAGTTATCACATCTCATCAATATGCAGTAGGTAATTGCAATGTGTATTGATTTTCCAATATTGATCCAAAAAACGTCTATTTTGAGTAGATGAAAATTTAAAAAATGAGACTAACTCTTATACTTTTAGTATTCGTCCAAATAAGTCTATTTAATTGTAAAAATATCACCTCAACTGAGCCAGATATTGAAAAAGCAATTATTAGCTTAACAGATAGGTTTCCTCAATTATCTAACGAAAAACTTAATCAATCCGATTATTACAAGCTTACTCGTAGCGTCAAAAACGGGGATAGAAATTTTGAGATTCAACTTCGATCAGCACCAGATAGTATAAAAGACGAACAACAAATAATTGTCTTAATTAATCAATTAGGAAAATGTTACGCTATCCCTTTTCTTTCAAATACATATCGAGACTACTGGAATTTTGAATTTGACAACCTAATATCAACTATCAAGCAGACAAATACGACCTTCGATAAAGAACTAAAGACCGCACTAAACGTTTTAAATTTGAATGACGATAGAGGAACTAGTGGTGTTGTCATACACGAAATGTTATTCTCAGTTTTACATTGTAAAAAGGTTACTGAAAACGACAGCACTGACTTGGCAGTTCTTTATATGGAGGACAACAATGACCTTCCTGACGAAAAATATGAAAACTGCCACGAAAGGCTTGAAAAGAATTATAAAGCCCTTTCGAGTGAGTGGCATCCATATGTATCTATGAGTTACTATAATGCTTATTGGGATGAAAAAAACCACAGAGTTTACCAACTCAGTGGAATGAGGAAAATAGAAGAATTGCATGTTAAAGTTTATCGGCAAGATTGTGTATTCCACCCAATTGTTTTGTAGAACAAGTCTCTTTTTATCTGTAGTTTTTAAAACATTAATAAAATCTTTCAATAGTCGGCTCGCACTTTATCAACTTCATATTTGTTGAACCTATCAAACGTAAAATTCACGCTTTTTGAAAAAGTTCATCAAATACTTCATGCTCACACTTCTTGCTATTATTCTCATCGTAGCGGTGGGAGGATTTCTGTTCCTTAATCTAAGTCCGCAGTTTGGCCGAGATGCTACCCAAACCCAAAAAGACGCTTACGCTATATCAGGTAATTTCGTTAACGGCAAATTTCAAAACCTGATTGAAACCGATATGACCATGGGTTTCAGTAAAGGCATGGTTGTTCTCAGAGAATATCTCAAAAAAGCCGAAAACCGCGAACCAGATAAACCAGTTCCGGTTCAAAAAATTGATTCGCTCGACATCGTAAAAAACCATCCGGCTAAACTGACGTGGTTCGGACATTCAACTTTTTTGCTCGAAATCAATGATAAAAACATCCTTATTGACCCGATGTTCGGGGATTCGCCTTCGCCCATTCCAGCATTGGGAACAAAGCGTTACAGCAAAGAACTACCAATTGCCGTTGAGAAACTTCCAATAATTGACGCGGTCATTTTTTCGCACGATCATTACGACCATTTAGACTACGGTTCGGTGTTGAAATTAAAGGATAAAGTAAAGCATTTCTACGTGCCACTTGCCGTTGGAAATCACTTGCGGGCGTGGGGCGTTCCTGACGAAAATATCAGCGAATTAAACTGGTGGGACGAAGTGAGTTTAGAAGAAATAAAGTTTATCTGTACTCCCGCCCGACACTTTTCGGGTCGTGGGATAACAAATCGTTTCTCTACGCTGTGGAGTTCGTGGATTATCAAAACCGATTCGTTAAATCTCTTCTTTAGTGGAGACAGTGGTTACGGGCCTCACTTTAAAGAAATTGGTGAACGCTTCGGGCCGTTTGACTTTGCGATGATGGAATGCGGACAATACAACGAAAACTGGGACAATATTCACATGATGCCCGAGGAAACCGCCCAAGCCGCCGTTGATATAAAAACCAAACAAATGATGCCCATTCATTGGGGAGCATTTACGCTCGCCCTCCACGAATGGACTGACCCCGTAGAACGCGTCACTAAAGCCGCCGCAAAACTAAATATGCCGCTCGTTACTCCCAAAATTGGACAATCAATTGACCTCACCAAGGAAGAAAAGCCAAACTCTACGTGGTGGAGAGATATTTGAGGGTTAAAGAAATTGTAGAATAAGTAATTCCCCTCCTTGGAGGGGCGACCGACGCTCGGTGGGTGAAGGCATAGAATTAGAAATCCATCAATTCTTCGCCTCTTCAGATATAACAATCTTCTTCGCTACTTCCACCGAATCGGTTTCGATGGTGCCGCCGTTGAAAATATAAATCATGTCTTTGAGGAATTTATCGCCGTCGCTTTCGGATTTGAAATTACTGACAAACATGGGAATATAATAACTCCCGTGGTCGCTGTTTTCCACCATAGTAATGAAAACCCTTTGAAGAGTTTTGTGTTTTCAGAAATGCCCGCTACATCGCCACCCTTAATACCGAAAGCACCATTTTTTTGAGCATTTAGCTTTAGTTACTCCATCAACCAATCCTTATTTTTGAATTTCTTTTCGGAGCGAATCCGCTTCATTAAGTGCATAATATCACCCGCCGTTACGAAATTAGTAGTTCCGGCACGTTCGTTTTTCAACGAATCTACTAAGGGTCTTCTTATATATGTATTGGCTAAATTCTTGTCTCTCAACCTATCCACAATCTTCTGGCAACCAATGGATGTTTCCACTACTTTTTCCAACGTAAATTCTTTCCCAACATCTTCCGGTCCAAAGAATCCTTCTTTATTCTGTTTAATTTGGTTTGCTGTAATTTCAACGGTTTTGTCTAAGTCTAACTCTTTCTTCTTAACCTACCAAAGTGCTTCGTAAACAGTGGGGAATTTTATACCGTCAATAGATGAAATGGGCAAATTTGCGTTTCGGCAGTATTGCTTAAACGAATTATCAATCGACTGAAAACAAATATGAAACGTCCCGTTTTGTGGATTCTTTTTTATGTAACGGTCCATTCGATTAGGCCAGTGAGCATCTTTCTTTGTAGGTTGTGGAATTGCCGCGATTAACCCCACGAATAGTAAAGGTAAAAGCAAACGCCTGCCAAGCCTGATGATAGAGTTACCCAGCATATTTTCTTGAGTCAAAATGTAGAATGGTCGGTTTATTGAAGAATTACTTTAATAAACTGACCATTGAGTCAACATTTGGCGGTTGGCTTCGGTTGACTATTATATTCTAAAAGGTTCAAACAAATCTACTCATATTTTTGGAAATGTTATACATCGCCTACGATTCCATATACTGCCATCCGCTTCCTGAAGGGCATCGTTTTCCGATGTTGAAGTACGAACTCATTCCCGAACAACTGATATACGAAGGTACCTGCACGCCCGAAAACTTCTTTTCTCCGAAAAATTTCATGTCGGATGATGAGCTGACAAAATTCATTTTGATGGCACACGAACAAGCGTACCTCGACGACTTGCTCAATGTGCGTATTTCCCCAAAAATGGAACGGCGAATCGGGTTTCCGGTCACAAAAAAACTGGTAGAACGTGAATTGGTCATAACCAAAGGTACGATTCAATGTTGTCACCACGCATTCCAAAACGGCGTGGCAATGAACATAGCTGGCGGTACGCACCACGCTTACCCAGACAAAGGAGAAGGTTTTTGTTTGTTGAACGATGTTGGTGTAGCCAGCCACTATTTGCTTTCGAAAGGATTGGCAAAGAAAATACTCGTGATAGATTTGGACGTTCATCAGGGAAACGGAACTGCCGTAATGTTTCAGGATAATCCGCAGATATTTACGTTTTCAATGCACGGAGGTGAGAATTACCCGTTGAAAAAAGAGATTTCGGATGTGGATGTTCCGTTGCCCACTTACACGACAGATAATGCATATTTAGGTGCATTATACGGTGCGTTGCCGGATTTAATAAAAAACGTAGAACCGGATTTCCTGTTCTACGTTTCGGGAGTGGACATTCTTGAATCAGACAAATTAGGTAAGCTAAACGTCAGTATTCAAGGCTGTAAAATACGGGATGAGTTCGTTTTCAAGACCGCTTTTGAGGCAGAATTGCCCATTGTGGTGACTATGGGGGGCGGTTACTCACCCCGCATCGCGGATATTGTAGAAGCTCACTGCAACACCTTTCGGGTTGCTGAACTTATGTACCGTGACCTCACAATTCTGTGAGGTAATCTACCATTGCCATATTGATTGCATGCTTCGAGTCAACTCCCTCTTTGAGGTAATAAAGGCACGATTTAATAAAGATAAGTTCTTGTTCTTTTTGAAAGGAAATCTCATTACTAACAGTCATCAGCTCATCAATGTAGCTAGCGGGTATCGTAACTTCGTTTTGTGGATGATTCAATGTATGTTAAGTTTTGTACTTTCTTTAACATCAAAAAAAGTGCCTTTTTGGGGCTTATAAAAACAAAGCCACTAAAACCTTAACCAATAGCATCTTATCGGAAAAGTGCTATTGTAATACATGTAACTGGCATGATTTTTAACAAGAGCAAATTTCGGAATATTTCGCTATTTTTGTTCTCCTACAAATTGGAAACTGTCTTGCCAAATTTCTATAAAACATGAAAAAAATTCTCTTATTATTTATTTTCGTTACTTTCTATGAAAACAAATCGCTTGCCCAGCAACATTCTGAAGTGGAAGTTAAATCAGTAATCGAACAATTATTTGACGGAATGCGGGCAAATGACTCACTGCTCATAAAAGCGACTTTTCATTACAGTTGCACACTCCAAACCATTCAAAATAATAACGCAGGAAATGGAGTGGTAAACAAAAGTGATATGACTAGTTTTATCAAAGCCGTTGGAACAAAACGCGAAGGCGTACAACTGGACGAACGAATCAGCGGCTACGATATAAAGATTGACGGCGACATGGCAACTGCCTGGATTCCGTATTCATTTTATATTAGTGACGTGTTCAGTCATTGCGGTGTAAATGCGTTCACGCTCGTTTACCAATCGGACAGCTGGAAAATTCTGAGCATCACGGATACCCGAAGGAAAAGCGGCTGCAAATAATGTGGATGTTCGATGTTATTTAAGACATCAATAAAAGTTAATCTTACACTCAAAAATACTCCCCTAAAATACATGATTAAATTATTCTCCATAACTCTTACGGCAATTTTACTCTCGGCGTGTTTGAAAGACAAAGGGAACTTCCGTAATCAGGAAGACAATGAGGAACTAACCACTATTTACGAAAATTATTACGAAGGCTACCTCAGACTAAACCCACTTGAAGCCACCGGACAAGGTGACTACCGCTACAACAATCAGTTACCGATTGACATTTCGACGGAATACCGAAATAAGAAACTGATATTTTACCAAAAATACCTGAACGAACTCCTCGATATAAGTCGGGAAGAACTGAACGCCAACGACAAAATCACGTACGATACGTTTCAGTATTCGTTAAAAAATAACATCAACGAACTGGGCTTTAACACGCACCTGATACCTTTCGATCAGTTTTGGGGACTTCCCCTAACCTTAGGGCAATTGGGAAGCGGCGACGGTTCGCAACCGTTCAAAACCGTAGAAGATTACGAAAAATGGCTAAAGCGGCTCAATAAGTTTTCGGCGTGGGCAGATACCGCCGTGGTAAATTTCAGGCAGGGAATGCTCGAAAGTTACGTATTACCCAAAGCTTTGGTGACAAAAATGATTCCGCAAATGCAGGGTTTTGTGGTGGAAGATCCAACACAAAGTTTGTTTTACGGTCCGATAAAGAGATTCCCCGAAGGTTTTTCAGAATCTGATAGAATCAAGCTGACGGGGATGTACAAAAAGACGATTCGGGAAGAAGTAGTTCCGGCGTACAAGCGACTGCACGATTTTTTAAAAAACGACTATTATTATCGGGCTCGTTCTTCCTCTGGAATCGCCGACGTGCCGCAGGGGAGTGAATATTACAAACACCTCATTACCCAATGGACAACGACTCAATTAACTCCCGATGAAATATATCAAACCGGAATTGACGAAGTAGCTCGCATTACCACAGAAATGGAAAAGGTAAAAGCCGAAGTTGGTTTTGAAGGAGAATTGCAAGACTTTTTCGTTTACATAAAAACAAATAAACGGTTTTATCCGTACCAAACTCCAGAACAAGTTATTACCGCTTTTGAAGAAATTCACCAAAAGGTAATTCCGAACGTCGAAAAAATATTCACAAAAAACCCAAAAACGGCTTTTGAAATCAGACGAACGGAAGCTTTTAGAGAGGCAACTGCGAGTGCCGAATACAATCAGGGAACACCTGACGGTTCCCGACCAGGAATTTTTTATATCCCGATTCCTGATGCCCGTAAATTTAATATTACTTCCGGAATGGAGTCGCTCTTTTTGCACGAAGCTATCCCCGGACATCATTATCAGGTTTCTTTACAACAAGAAAACATGAAACTACCCAAGTTTATGCGGTTTGGCTGGTACGGAGCTTACGGCGAAGGCTGGGCATTATACTGTGAATCTTTGGGTAAAGAACTCGGACTCTACACCGATCCTTATCAATATATGGGAGCTTTGGGGGACGAAATGCACCGAGCAATTCGCTTGGTAGTTGACGTAGGTTTACACAGTAAAGCGTGGACTCGCGAAGAAGCAATTGCGTACATGCTCAAAAACGAACCCGCCGATCCGGCATACGCCACCATGGAGATTGAACGCTACATGGCGATTCCCGGACAGGCATTGTCTTACAAAATTGGGCAATTAAAAATCATCGAACTCAGAAAAAAATACGAAAAACAATTGGGTAAAAAATTCAACCTCGCTGCTTTCCACGACGAACTTCTCAACGACGGTTGTCTTCCCCTCGAAGTCCTTGAACGCAAAATGGACGCCTGGGCGGAAGCAATGATTGGTGCTTAATTTCGTTTTGGGTGACGAACGCAATCAAAGAGCAAGCAATTCCCCTCCTCAGAGGGATGGATGCCTGACAATAGTCGGCGACGGGGTGGGTAATCCACGCTGGTTGCTATTGAAAACAGGAAATATGTTCCACAACAAAAAGCGTAGTACAAGTCTGTACTACGCTTTTTGTTTATCAGGCACTTGCTTCAAGTTCCTTTACATCCCGCAGCAATTTTATTTAATCTAAAAGCCAAATCGTCAACTTCTTTCCAATCGTTTGATAAAATAGACAATTCTTGAAAGTCATCTACGTCAGAATCATCGAGATTAGCATTCACAGTCAACTTCTTACCCAAACTAAATTTGATGCGGATATCTTCCGCCGGCACACCCAGCTTGACTGCGTAGTGGTTGGGTTCGTCCTGAATTTCGTAGAAAACGTGGTTCGATTTTACCATGTCCCATACTACATTAATATTGAATTTAGCATCGCCTTCGCCAGCGGCAACTTTCATATTTAAGTCGCAGTCATTAAAAAAGAACTTGAGCTTTGTGGAGTTATCACCGTCAGAGTTTGTGACAACCATCTCGTTCAGTTGAGCCGAGGCAATTCTTTTGGATGACTCACCGCTCCCCCTCTGAGCAAATGAAGTTGTGCCAATTGACACGGCAGTTAGGATTAAGAATAGCTTTTTCATAGTTGTGTTTTAGTATATGTTTGAACGGTAGATATAACAACTGGAGCGATGGTTACTTACTAACTTATAATTTATTGAAATTGCCGAACGGGGAACTTAGATTCGCTGTTTTCAACGCAACGTAATATTTTCCGATATGAGCAGCGACTTTTTAGAGCACATTTACAAAAAGCACCAAGACACACCCGCCGTTCCGCCAACGAAAGAAATTTCTGAATGGGCGTTAAAGGTAATCAGGCTGCTATATCCCGAAAAAACAAAAGACTTCTTCCGGAGTTTGAACGAGATTGAAGGCGAATTCTGGAATTTAGGAAACGAGCTTAAAGATATCCTGAATGCCACTGATCAATGTAAATATTGTGATAATAAAAAACGGTCAATAGACTTCATCGAATGTATTCCTGAACTCTACAAAATCTTAAATACGGATGTTGCCGCTATCATGGCGGGAGATCCCGCCGCAAAAAGTGAGTTTGAAGTAATCAGAGCTTATCCCGGTTTTTTCGCCATTTCTATTTACAGATTAGCTAATAAATTATTGAAGCTAGACATTCCCCTAATTCCAAGAATCTTAACCGAATACGCTCATTCCCAAACAGGAATTGATATTCATCCGGGAGCGGAAATTGCCGAATCATTTTTCATTGATCACGGAACAGGAATTGTTATCGGGGAAACTTCGCACATTGGTAAACACGTAAAACTTTATCAGGGAGTTACATTGGGAGCGTTGAGCGTTGAAAAGAAAATGGCGAACATAAAACGTCATCCTACCGTCGAAGATTACGTAGTAATTTATTCAGGGGCCACAATTTTAGGCGGCGAAACGGTTGTTGGTGAACGTAGTGTTATTGGTGGAAATACCTGGCTAACGAAGAGTGTTCCGCCCCACTCTACCGTATACCACCGACCAGAAATTGAAGTTGTACAGCAAGCAGGTTAATTTTATGAACAGCGAATTGAGGGTTGTTCATTAGTTGTTAAAAATTGGTAATTGTCAAAGTAATTTATGTTCAGTCATTTACGCAGCTATTTTAAAGACCAGCAAAGCTTAGCGGTCGGGGTAGCATTTTGGGCATTGGGTTTTATGTTTGGTAATTGGGCAACGCTCATTCCGAGCATGAAAATCAGGTACGGTTTTGACGATGCCGAGTTGGGACTTCTGCTATTGGCAATTCCCGCCGGATCCATTTCTTTTAATCCCGTTGCATCACTGTTGATCAATAAAATCGGCATGAAGAAAACCCACTTTTTGGGTTTCGTGCTTTTGGGGCTTTGCTATACCTTGCCCTTCAGCATGCCCACTCCGCTACTTTCGGCGGCTGGATTATTGCTAACGGGTATGAGCATTTCTATCCTGAACGTAGCGATGAATACCTGTGCTTCCGCCATTGAAATAAATCAAAAAACGAGCATTTTGTCTACTTCGCACGGTATGTTTAGTATCGGTTTGATGAGTGGTTCGTTGTTAACGGGAGCGGCTTTGGGCATGAAGATTTCGCCGCAGTTTTTCATGTACGCCATGAGCACTTTAGTGATACTTTTGGCTTTACTCACCCGCAAACAAGTCTTCGGCATTCACGAAGAAGACGTTGACAATTCTGCTCCGGGTGGTTCCAAATTCGTATTCCCCACGGGAATGTTCTTGTTGATTATTCTAATAAGTCTCTGCACTAATATCACCGAAGGAGCTATGGCAGACTGGACGGCAGTTTACATGCGGGAAATTGTCAAAACTACACCGTTTTTTATCGGTTGGGGCTTGGCGGGATATTCTTTTTTCATGGCGTTGGGTCGCTTCTTAGGCGACGGAATAATTCCCCGATTCGGATTTAACAGAATCATCATCGTTGGCGGAGTTATCACCATTATAGGTTTGGTAATTGCGTTAGCGTTTCCATTTACATTTTCTGCCGTGGTAGGCTTTTCACTTGTTGGAGCGGGTGTATCCTGCGTTTCTCCAATACTTTACGGAAGTGCCACGCGGGTACCGGGAATGGCAAAAGGAGGCGGATTAGCAACGCTGAATACTTTCGGAATGGGCGGCTTTTTATTAGGACCAGTCATCATCGGATTTATCTCTGAGTGGCTGAGCTTACCCATCGCGTTGAGTTTTGTGGTAATATTAGTCGGAATTTGGATTGTAACCGCCCGTAAAACCAAGTTCTACTAAGCACCTTCGCTAATTACTCCAACTTTTTCAACTCTGTATACGCATGTTCGTAACCACGTTTAATCATTTCTTTAATTTCTTCCGTAGTAAAAGAAGTTAAGTTTATCTCCAACTTTTCCGTGGGTCTGATTACTTTAAGGTCAATTTTTTTGTTCAGCGAAATTCCCCCGAGCGATAAGATATTCTCATTGTAGCGTTCTGCCCATTCAATATCATTATTCTCAAATTGAGAAACTGAGATGTCTTTAATACGATCAATGAGCGTGAAGAAATTGCGGTAATTAATTACAGTCTTTTGATCTACTTCAGGATGCGTAGCGATGGCGTAAATTTCGGTTGCTCCGTCTAAAATAGCTTGTTTAAGCGGTACTACTTCTCGTAAGCCGCCGTCAAGGTGAGCGTTGCGGTGATCGCCGCCAATTTGAATCACGGGCATAATAACCGGAATGGAGCTACTTGCCCGTAGATAATCCATAAAATGATCATCCAACGGTCCGGCGTAATGCATTTCTCCCGTGTTAATATTCACAGAACCCACTTTGAGTTTAATCGGACTTTTCTGCATTAACTCTGGCGAGATTTGTGCCCGAAGCCGTTCGTGTAGTGGGTTCGTATCCAATAAGCCGTCAAACCGACTTAGAATAGTATCAATACCGAGTTGAAAGCGTGATTTTAAAACACCAATATCATTCGGTTCGGTGATATTATCTATCCAAAAAGAGATCAGTTTTTTATTGACCAATTGCCAGTCGATGATGCCGTCGTTCTGGTATTCACGGCCGGCTTCGTTGACTAAAAAAGCAGCGTTTAAGGCCCCTGCCGAAATTCCGTAAACCATGTCAGGTTTAAAACCTGTGTCTAAAACGGCTTGAATGGCTCCCGCTTGCCAGGAACCTTTTAGCGAGCCACCGCCCAAAACTAATGCTTTCATTTATTGTGGGGTATTATTCGTCGCCAAAGAAAGAAAGTAACTACCGTATAATCAAAAATAATGGTAATTGTAGTTAAGTCTCTGCAACTGTAATATATTTAAAACAAAAATGCCCCCAAGCAGAACGAGGGGGCGGCGTAAGCCTTCGGAATAAATCCTTTTTGTGAAAAGAATCACAATTGGAGGTTGTTACATTGATTCAAAAGTACGTTAATTTTCAAAGCATACAAATAACTATGGCGGATTTTATCATTGGGTTAGATTTAGGAGTTTCTTCAATTGGAAGCTGCATAGTATTAGATAAACAGATTGACAACGCTGCTGTGAGTATCTTCCCGGAAGGTGTACATATCAGCCCTTTAGGAAAAGAATCTTCACGAAACACTACCAGAAGAGAAAAAAGGCAAGTAAGAAGACAATTGTTCAGAAAAAACAAACGCCGAGAATTACTCACTGAAATTCTGCAATCTTTAGATTGGTTTCCTGACCATGAATTAGACTTAGCTGCGTTAATGAAAACTGACCCTTACCCGTTACGGGCAAAAGGAGTTTTTGAGTCACTAACAAAAGAAGAGTTTGGGCGGGTATTATTTCATTTATCAAAACGAAGAGGTTTTAAAAGTAGTCGAAAAACCGGGGGAACGGAAGAAGGCGTATTATTTGAAGGAGATAAAGATGGCACGAAGAAAGGAATTACTGAACTTCAGGAAGAGATGCAGAAAAATGGTTTCCAGACAGTTGGTCAATATCTGGCGTCTTTAGACCCGCATGAAATAAGAATCCGAAACCGTTATTTACTTCGTAAAGGTTTGATGGATGAGTACGAAATACTCTGGAAAACCCAACTTAGCTTTCATCCTGAATGGAAGAAGCCTGAGAACTTTGAGCAAATAGTAAAAAAATACTTCAACGTAAAATACCACACCAAAATTCTCGAAGATGATTTACCCACTTTTTTGCGGGATTACGTCATTTATTATCAACGAAAACTCAAATCTCAAAAAGGATTAGTTGCTCCTTGTAAATTAGAACCTAAAGCCAAACGAGCACCAGCAAGTTGCTTATTATTTCAAGAGTTCCGAATCCTCCAAAAACTACACGATGTACGACTGATTGGAAAAGGAAAGACTAACGAACCATTGAGTAAAAAACAAATTGATGCTGCTTTTGAATGGTTAAATATCTCTTCAGACAAGACTTTCAAGCAATTAAAAAAGTACCTTAATATTACGGATGACGAACTCAATTTTGAGGATAAAGATAAGATTAAAGGAAACCGGACGGCGTTTGAATTTAGTAAATTATTCGGTAAAGAAGCTTGGAATAATTTCACCGAAAAAGAAAAATTTGACCGTTGGCGAGTTCTGTATGATGCCGAAGATGACAGTTGGCTTACAAAATACGGACAGGAAAAATGGGGATTAAACGAAGTTGAAGCCAGTAAATTACTAAAAATAAGCCTTGAAAAAGACTACGCCGAACTGAGCCAGACGGCATTAAAAAAGCTTGTAACACTAATGAAAGGGGAAGGGTTAGACTATTCCGACGCCGCAAAGAAAGCAGGGTACAATCACAGCATAAGCACAAAATCTGAAACACTTTCTGATTTACTTGGAGAACCGCAAAACCTCCGCAACCCGATTGTACAACAAGGACTTTTCGAACTCCGCAAAACGGTAAACGCCATTATTAAAGATTACGGGGCAAAGCCCGACAAGATAAGAATTGAGTTTGCACGTGAATTAAAAATGCCCAAGAAGAAAAGAGAAAATATAAAGACTGAAAATTCAAGAAGAGAAAAGGAACGTGCTGAAATCCGTGAGATACTCTTCCACGAGTTCAAAATCAAAGAGCCTTCCCGTACCGACATCCTCAAATATCAATTGTGGCTCGAAGCCGATAAACAATGCCTTTATACGGGAGAATTTATTGGAAAAGAAGAATTATACTCTCCAAACGTAGAAATAGAACACATTGAGCCGTTGAGCCGAAGCCTGAACGACAGCCGCTCTAATAAAACACTTGCTATCAAACGATTCAACAATCTGAAAGGGAACGACCTCCCCTACGAAATGATGCAAAAAGGTAAGATTACCGAGCATCAATACAATGAAATTGTGGAACGAGCCAAAGTACTCGTAAAAGGTGGTGGCTATAATAAATTCAAGCGTTTTCTAAAGAAAAATATTGACGCTGATATGGTCTCCCGTCAATTAAACGATACCGCCTGGCTTGCAGTAGAAGCAAGAAAATACCTGCAAACCATTTGCCCAAACGTAGAAGTAATTGCCGGACAAGCCACCGCCAAGCTCCGCCATTTATGGGGCTTAAACAAAGTGCTGAACAAACACGGTCTTGACATAAAAAACCGGGATGACCACCGCCACCACGCCGTTGATGCCATTGTGGTGGCTTGCACCAACGTAAAAATGATTCAAAATCTCAGCAAAATGAACGAGAAAGGACAACGGGCAACTTCTGACCGCTTTCCTGCCCCGTGGGATAACTTTAGAAACGGCGTAAAAGATGCCGTAAATGCCATCTTAATAAAACACAAAATACGCAGTCGAGTACGTGGGCAACTGCATAAAGATACAGTTTATGGTTCAGTCAAGGGTTTTGACCGATTGCAAATGGTAAATAAAAACAATAAGCTGGTATTCAAAGTACGCAAAAAAGTAACAGATTTAACAGAATCCATGATTGGTAAAATTGGAGATAAAAAAATACAAGAAATCGCATAAGGGAATTTGGCGTTGAACCAACAGGCAAATTCAAAATACCTGCCAATGCCTTTGCCAGGCCTCTTTACTTACCCACAAAAAAAGGTGACAAAATTCCAATCAAAAGTATAAGAATACACGATGTTGCAACAAATAGAGTAGAATTTAAACGAGGTAAATTTGCCGAACGTGGCAACAATCATCACATAGTTATATTTTCAAAACCTGACGGCACAAAAGACGGTATCGTTACTTCTTTATTTGAGGCGGCACAACGTAAAAAAAACAACCAACCAGTATATGATACTGAGGTTGGCACAGAAAATACATTTCTTTTGACTTTGCAAGAAAACGAACTCGTTTTGCTTAGTGATAACAATTTGGAAGTGATGAATATCAATTGGAATAGCATTACAAATGAAGATTTGAGTCCAAACTTATACCGTGTCCAAATGATGTCTGCGGTGAGCAATCAAATAACTTTTAGACACCATTTAATTGCCCGTTCTAAAGATGATGAAGGTATCGAACACGGAGTAACCTCTAAAACCCCAAATACGTTTCAAGGCATTAAAGTTACCGTAAACGAATTGGGCGAAATTAAACCCGTTTAATTTACCGTTTAATAAAAAAACAAAAGGCTGATAATCAATGGCTTGAAGTTTGTTACAATTGAATGTAATAAATTTCAAGCCATGATAAAACGTTCGTTGTTAATTACAAATGCCTTTGTGTTGCGTACGCAGCACGAGCAATTAATCCTGCAAGACCCCGTCACCAATGTGCAACGTCCCGTACCGATTGAGGACATTGGCACTATTGTGCTTGACCACCACGGAATCAGGATTACCCAACCCGCCGTTAATAAATTATTGGCGAATAATGTGTCCTTGATTTATTGTGACGATCACTCGCACATGCCATCGGGTTTGCTGCTGCCGTTAGAAAGCAATACGATCCAGTCAGAACGCTTTCGGTTTCAAATGGAGGCTTCCGCCGTTTTAAAAAAACGGTTATGGCAACAGACGATTAAAAGCAAAATTGAAAATCAGGGAAAAGTTTACGAAGTGACGCACCTCACCGCATCTAACTTTCTGCAACGTAGGATAAAAAGCGTAAAAAGTGGTGATACCGATAATCAGGAAGGGCAAGCTGCTCGGCATTATTGGGCAAACTTATTCTCTCCTGAAAACTTCACCCGTGACCGTTTCGGTGAACCGCCCAATAATTACCTCAACTACGGTTACGCCATTCTCCGTGCCGCTACCGCTCGTGCCATCAGCGGGTCAGGTTTGTTGCCAACTTTGGGTATTCATCACCATAACCGCTACAACGCTTTTTGCCTCGCCGATGACCTCATGGAACCCTACCGCCCGTGGGTTGATTATTTGGTTTGGCAAAAAATGAAATCTAAAAATATCTTTGAAGAACTAACCGTAGAAGACAAAGCCGACTTTATCCGGTTACTAAACGCTGATGTGTTCATCAATAATCAACGTAAGCCACTTGCTTTGGCACTTACAACGACTTCGGTTTCTTTGGTAAAAAGTTTTGCTGAATCTACGCCGCAATTGATTTATCCCGAATTCCAAAAGTGCGATGCTGACAAAATACAATCCTAAAACCGATATAACACGCTTCTCGGCGTACCGTAGTATGTGGCTATTCGTATTTTTTGATCTACCAACCGAAACGAAGAAAGACCGGAAGAACTACACAAAGTTCAGAAAAGGCTTACTGAAAGACGGCTTCACGATGCAGCAATATTCGGTGTATATCCGACATTGTGCCAGCGGCGAGAACGGCGAAATGCACATAAACCGAGTTAAGAGTTTTATTCCCGAAAAAGGGAATGTAATTGTACTACAAGTAACCGATAGACAATTTAGTAATATGATTCAATATTTTGGAAAACTCTCTGTGGGTTCTCATTCAGACGGTTTTCAACTCGAAATTTTCTGAACCAAACAATTTTATCATAAAAAAGCCGCAGTACTGTTAAGAGTACTGCGGCTAAATAGGAGATTTTCAAAGCGGACAATTAGAGTCAACTCCTTGATTATCAAAAAGGTAGAAAGGGGTATAATGTAACAATCTCCAATTTGTAATCAATTCACAACGAGAAGTACCGAACGTTCCGTCGGGGAACAAATGTAACAATCTCCAATTTGTAATCAATTCACAACTACATGTACGACGCTGAGCATCCGTTCAGAAATGTAACAATCTCCAATTTGTAATCAATTCACAACACTCTTATTTGAATTAATAATTGGTCTTTGAATGTAACAATCTCCAATTTGTAATCAATTCACAACACCCGAATTTGGATTAATAATTGGTCTTCGAATGTAACAATCTCCAATTTGTAATCAATTCACAACTGGGCTGCTGCTGCTGCGGGTAACTCTCAAAATGTAACAATCTCCAATTTGTAATCAATTCACAACAAAGATACTGACATATTGACAAAGATACTGAATGTAACAATCTCCAATTTGTAATCAATTCACAACAACCGATTCGTTGTCCGGCTTTTTGCCGCTAATGTAACAATCTCCAATTTGTAATCAATTCACAACACATGGAGTGCCGAAAACGTTTTTGAGTACAATGTAACAATCTCCAATTTGTAATCAATTCACAACTGCTCGGCATACCAGTCATTTAGAGGGGCGGAATGTAACAATCTCCAACCGAAGGGTCGGCCCCGTTATAATCAATTCACAACCGTATAGACAACACCGTTCCTCGGAAGAAGAATGTAACAATCTCCAATCGGGATGCGTAATCTTGTAATCAATTCACAACTATATGGCACCAGCCGTACAAAATTCTATCAATGTAACAATCTCCAATCGGGATGCGTAATCTTGTAATCAATTCACAACAGAAGTGGAGAATTACAGACAACACGAACGAATGTAACAATCTCCAACCGAAGGGTCGGCCCCGTTGTAATCAATTCACAACAACATTAGAAAAATAAGCTTCGATAACTTCAATGTAATAATCTCCAATCGGGATG
>JBLHXN010000023.1:0-37076 GCA_047630355.1 Spirosomataceae bacterium
GATTTCTAACGAAAAACTCGCCCCCCGCCCTTTGGTAACTCCCAAAGTAAGGTGGGTATGCTTCCAGTATTCGTATTGGTCTTTTGCCATATAAAAGGGAATATTACCCGCAACTTCCCCTAGCAAAATATCTGTTTCGTTGATAAAAAGTTCTCCCTCTTCAAAGCACATGGGTGCCGAACCGTCGCAGCAACCGCCACTCTGATGAAACATTAATTGTCCGTGCTTTGTCCGCAACTTTTCAATGAGTTCTATTGCTTCGTTGGTAGCCGTAATTCTTGATATATCCATAGTTATTTTACTAAAAAGGAGGAGGCAACTACTGCTGACCTCCTCCCTGATTTGGTTAATTGTTTCTGTTGAGAATTTCTCAGAAGAAACCAAGTTTATTCTTATCGTAAGAAATAAGCATATTCTTAGTCTGACGGTAGTGACCCAACATCATTTTGTGGTTTTCACGCCCGATTCCCGACTTCTTATAACCGCCGAACGGTGCGTGTGCTGGATAAGCGTGGTAGCAGTTTACCCAAACTCTGCCCGCTTGAATAGCCCGCGAAATTTGGTACGCTTGATGCGTGTCGCGTGTCCAAACCCCCGCTCCGAGTCCGTAGAGCGTATCGTTCGCAATTTCGATGGCCTCTGCTTCATCTTTAAATGTAGTTAGGCAAACCACTGGCCCGAATATTTCCTCTTGGAAAATCCGCATTTTGTTATTTCCCTTGAAAATAGTTGGCTTGATGTAGTAGCCTTCGTACAAGCCATCTACAACCTGAGCAGCTCCTCCGGTGAGTAATTCTGCTCCTTCCTCTTTACCAATTTCGATATAATTCAGAATTTTCTCGTATTGGTCAGACGATGCCTGTGCACCCATCATAGTTTCAGGATCAAGCGGATGCCCCATCTTGATAGCTTCTACCCGCTCAATTAAACGCTCAATAAACTTGTCGGCGATAGACTCTTGCACCAATATTCGGGAAGGACACGTACATACTTCGCCCTGATTTAAGGCAAACATAGCGGCTCCTTCTAAGCATTTATCGAAAAACTCATCGTCGGCTTGCATGATATTTTCGAAGAAGACGTTCGGAGATTTTCCTCCTAACTCTAACGTAACCGGAATAATATTTTTTGAAGCGTATTGCATGATGAGCTGCCCGGTGGTAGTTTCTCCGGTAAAGGCAACTTTATCAATTCTCGGACTTGAAGCCAACGGCTTACCCGCTTCAATACCAAAGCCATTTACTACGTTTATCACACCTGCCGGAAGCACATCCTTAATCAAATCCATTAGTACCATAATACCAACGGGCGTTTGTTCGGCTGGCTTCAAAACAACGCAGTTACCAGCCGCAAGAGCCGGAGCTAATTTCCACGTTGCCATGAGTATCGGAAAATTCCACGGAATAATCTGACCTACTACTCCAAGTGGCTCGTGGATAATCAAAGAAAGTGTGTTTGAATCTAACTCAGAAGCCGAACCTTCTTCCGCCCGAATAACACCCGCAAAATACCGGAAGTGATCAACGGCAAGCGGCATATCAGCAGCTCTGGTTTCACGAATAGCCTTACCGTTATCCCAAGTTTCAACTCGAGCTAACAGCTCCAGATTTTGCTCCATGATATCGGCTATTTTTAATAAAATGTTGCTTCGTTCTGTTGCGGAAGTCCTATTCCAGGTTTTAGCGGCATCCCATGCGGCATCAAGTGCCAATTCTACATCTTCTGCCGTTGAGCGGGCAACTTGCGTGAACGGCTTACCATCTACTGGCGAGATGGCATCGAAGTATTCGCCGCGGCTTGGCGGAACCCATTTACCTCCGATGAAGTTATCATAAGTTTCCTGAAATTGTGGCTTCTCTAATAAATTATCTGTTTTACTTTGTACTGCTGACATAATTGAATAGGTATTGTTTGAATACAAAATAATCTATAAATAATAACAATTGTTTGCATTTTCCTCTCAATCTGTTGACCTATCCTATCAAAAATAATTTTTCAAAACTATCGGTTGTAATAACTACAAAATGTTACTATTTTTATATTTAGTCTTAAAATAAGAATAAATCATCTTTAAATTGGCACAAAATGATTCAACTCTCCAATGGACATCTTGCCACCCGTAAGCTGGAAACGCTGGTTGAAAACAGAACCATCTACAATTTAAACAACGCGGAGCTGAATGTTTTTGAAACCCATCAGCAGGCCGAACGGGTTTATCTGCAATTGCCCGATCCGATGCTGGCAAGTATGATTACCGGAAAGAAAATCATGCACCTGCACGGTTTACCCGATTTTGATTTTTTCCCGGGCGAATCCGTTATCCTTCCAGCAAACGAGCCGATGATTATTGACTTCCCCGAAGCAACCTGCGATACGCCAACAAAATGTTTGGCACTCACCTTTGCCCCAGAAAAATTGCGGGCAACTATTCAAACCTTAAACGAGCAAAAACCAAGAAGTGAGGGCGAATGGGGCATGGCGGACTATAACCTGCACTTTACTAATGAGAAGGCGATTAATCAGATTCTGCAACGGTTGATTTTTATTTTTACCGAAAACCATCCTTCTAAAGATTTGTTTGCTGATTTATTAATGCAGGAACTGCTCATCAGAATTTTGCAAACCGAGGCAAAGTCAACGCATCAGCAAAACGCCAAAACAGATAGTAATAAGAACAGAATGGCGTACGTGCTGCGGTACATTCAGGATAATTTGAGCGAACCAATTTCGGTAGAGCAGCTCAGTAAAAAAGCGTACATGAGCGTTTCGAGTTTTTATCGGGAATTTAAAAACGAGATGGGCTCATCGCCTAACGATTATATCATTGACGAACGCATCAAACTCGCTGAAAAGCTACTTAAACAACCCAACGTGAGTATTAAGGAAGCCTGCTTACAAAGCGGGTTTAACAGCTTTTCGTACTTCAGTCGTATATTCAAAAAGAGAAAGAATTTTTCACCCTCAAAGTACAAAGAACGATTGTTCAAGTCAGGTAAATAAAATGCTGTAGATAAAACAAAATTCATGCTTTGTGGCCTTTGACCTGCAACTTAAAGGCTAACTGCAAACAACGAATTCACCGTTTCAAAGCTAATTTCTGTGTAATCGTTTATGTACAAATTGCACGGCGGAAGTTGCAATTCATTGTACGTGGTTTTTACTCCTACCACTTTCATTCCGGCGTTTATTCCGGCTTGAACGCCGGATTTTGAATCCTCAAACACTACGCAATTTTCGGGTTCGACGCCTAAATTGATAGCCGATTTGAGATAAACTTCGGGTTCTGGCTTGTGCTTGGTTACATCACCTTCGGCGAGCATAGAACCCATTATTTTGTCTAACCCCAAAGCGGGCAAAATCAATTGCATATTCTCAATTGGGGCGGAAGTTGCCACGCCCGTTTTGATACCATTGGCGTGCAAATTTTCTATAAAGTTCACCAACCCAGGAATAGCCGTAATGTGATCTGCGTAGATTTCGCGGAAAAGAGCTTCCTTCTCAAACTCCAGTTGTTTGCGTTCTTCAATCGGTATTTCCCGTTTGAAAAAATAGTTCAAAATATAGCTGTTATGCTTACCGTACATGTGGTCTTCAAACTCTTGATCTGACGACTCTATATCGTACTTTTTCAGAAAATCTCGCCACGCAATATCGTGATACGGATTAGTATGACTTATAACACCGTCCATGTCGAAAACAACCGCTTTAAAAATGCTCATATACTTTTAGGGGTTAGAAACTGAAGATTTAGAAGTTCGCAAAGTTAGGGAATAAAATAATAGTCACTTTATTCCACACACGAACTCACTATTTTAGCGTTAAAAACGGCATCATTATTTGTAGAAAAACCGGGATTTAGGACAATGGCATTTTTTGATTTATAATCAATTGCCCCGTTGATAATTACGCTTTGCTGCGAGTTTATGCGTTCGGCTCGGTAAGTAGCACTTAAAGGTGAATTTCCGGCGAGATTTATATTTTGAGGGAAAGTAATTAGAGATACATTCACAAAATTACTCGACTCCGAACGACAACTACCATAAGCCGTATTAGCCGTAAAGCAAGTAGCGGTATAAGAACCACTTGAAGCAGGTTTAAACTTTATCAGATTGTCATTACTATTATCATCATACAAATATGGTGACCAAAATACTCCACCTGAGCATCCAGTAAAAGTGATGGTTGCCGAATCCCCCTCACAAATTTCTGAACTTACGACACTTAAAGTAGGCGGTGCAGGATTATAAGCATCTGAGAATGTTACATTCTTTGTGATACTTTTGCTACAACTTCCTTGAACAACTGTTGCTTTGTATGTGCCTGATTGCGTAACATTTGGAGAGTAGCCCCCTAATCTAACTCCGTCTCTTTCCCAAAATAAATTTACATCCGTAGGAAGTCCAATGCTACTCTTAATACGACCTCCAATTTTAGCAAATGCACTATTAAGCGTCGAAGTAGAACAGTAAAAAGAGTTAAGGCTAGTTGTCACCTCATAATTACAAGGATTGCCTTCCACTGTATTGAGAATAGTTAAACTATTACTTGTACTAATTATTCTGGCATTTATGTAAATATTAGAATACGATAAATAGCTTACTTTCCCATTATAAGAAAAATCAACATCCTTTACATTTCCATTGATATTTTTACTCCATTCAAGTGTACCGTTACTGTTATATTTTTTAATTCTTGAAAAGATATTATTCCTACTCTCTGGGTATACAAAGTTACTGTTTTCCACGGCATACACATTTTGGCTATTATCTTCAAAAATCGAAATTGTGAAATCATAACTAAATTGCCATAGCAAATTAAAGTCAGCGTCATATATATTAACTTGTCCATTCGGATTTCTTGTAAATAATTTGCCCGAAGGTAAAAATTCAAAATAACTAATTGGAGGATATGTCCCAATAAGTAAATGGTCACTCCCATACTTTAAGATGTTAGATTGACTTGAAAGTAAGTAACCACCATTACTAAGAAAGTTTATATCTCGAAAATCAGTAGTCAATGTTGTCAGAGTAAATTGCCGAGAAACTCGAAAAGTATTATTGTCATTTGAAATAATAAACTTTTCACCGACCCATTTGCAAGATTTACCTACAATATTTAACGCAGAGAATGACAAGTCATCTAAATCAATTATATACGTACTGTGATTTCCAGTAATTAGTAATTTATCAGTTTTATCCCAATCCATTGCGTTGCTTCCATTTCTATAGCTACTTAATTTAGCTGAGTTGATAGTTAGCGATTGAGTTATATTACCATTATTATCTATTCTGTTCAATTTGAAATCAACCATCTGGTTGATTCCACTATCATATGTGATACCTGCTGAATAAAATTGATTGTCATATCGAATAATTTTGGGGAAGAAAAAGCCTGAAAAAGTCGCAATATCAAATAATATTTCCTTCGTCTCAATATTGACAATCTTTATAAGACCATTTCCATTGCTTACTTCACCAAAGTCTAATCCTACAAACTTCGAACTACCCTCAATTATAATAATGCGTCTTATTTGAGACAGGGCAAAAGTATCAGATTGAAAAAGAACACCATCATCGCTGTACCAATCTAATTTACTATATGAAGGTAAATTGCTATATATAGAACTAAAATTGCTATATACGAGTTGGTAACCGTTAACTCTTAATTTGGATGATGTACTAACCCTAAAAGAACCCGCAGAAGAAATAGTTTCATCGAAAAAACTCACATTCGGAGCAACTCCATCCACTTCAACAAATTGAAACACATCCCCCACCTCTGCCGCAGTCAAAGCCTTAGTAAATAACCGAAATTCATCCATCAACCCACCAAACGGAAACCAGTAGGTAATTCCGTTTACAGGTGTTGATTTCGGTCCCAACGTTCCGATATAAAGTGGTTGGTTATTAGCTTCGGTAAAGTTTAGGTTAATGGTTGCATTTCGTTTCAGCACACCGTCAACGTAAACTTTAAGATTAGTGGTGGTGAATACAAAAGCGTAATGATGCCACGTGTCGGTATAAGGCAGCGTGAAAGAATCTCTAACATTCCCGGAGCCAGAGGAACTTTCAAAGCTAATAGTTTGCACTCCATTATTTATTGAAGTGTAAGCAAAAAAGCCCGGCGGCGTGTTGAATCCATCACCACCTTTCGAGAAAAACGTATGTCGTCCGCTTGAAATACAACTTCCGTCAGCTGAGCTCATACTGTTGTTCAGGTCCGGTTTTGCCCACATAGTAATTGTTCCACCCGTTGAGAAATCCATTTGGTGCGGGGTATTATCAGGTACTAAAGAATAGCTCAAATCACCGCATCCGCCAAACTTTCCGGCTCGAAGCGGAGCACTATTCCTATCTGATCCAAAATACACATTAGTTACCGAAGGCGAAAGTCCGCTCAATGAATTATCAGAGGTGTTTCCATTGAAATCAATGTAAAGTTTTTGCTCCGAAGGAATATTATTTTGTTGAGCATCTGCAACAAAAAACGCTGCAAATAGTATAAAAGAGAGTAAAGATTTTAGTTTCATGGACTTGAATCTTTTAAGTGTAATTTTGTGTTAAATATACTACCCATTGTACACAAAAGAGAATATTTTTATTATTCGGTAAATCGCATCGAAAACATCCCGCATGACTTATAACATTATATCTACTCAACACAAAAGCATTGATGACCTTGACCCACGCCAATACATTATTATAAAAGGAGCGAAAGTAAATAACCTCAAAGGCGTTGATGTAGCCATAAAACGAAACTCGCTGACCGTTGTCACGGGGCTTTCGGGCAGTGGAAAGTCCTCGTTGGCGTTTGACACGCTCTACGCCGAAGGGCAACGGATGTACGTAGAAAGCCTCAGCAGCTACGCCCGACAGTTTTTGGGCAGGATGGAGAAGCCAGAAGTTGAGTACATAAAAGGTATTTCGCCCGCTATTGCCATTGAGCAAAAAGTGACCACAAAAAATCCTCGTTCAACCGTAGGAACAACCACCGAGATTTATGATTATTTCAAATTATTCTTTGCTCGGGTCGGAAGAACGCTTTCTCCAAAAAGCGGAAACGAAGTAAAAAAAGATAGCGTAACCGACGTAATAAACTACCTTTTCTCCTTTGAAGAAGGAACGCGGTTTATGATTATGGCTCCGTTCAAAATTGGAGAAAACCGGGGGCTAAATCAGGAACTCGACCTGTTGTTAAAAAAGGGTTATACCCGTTTGGTTGCCAAGGGCGAGGTGCTGCAAATAGAAGATATCACGAGCGGCGAAGCAAGCATCGAAGACTTTAAGCTAAGCGATCTTTTTATCCTCATTGACCGTGCCGTTATTCAGTTTGACGAAGACAATAATCCCGACGAAGATACACAATACCGCCTCTCAGATTCCGTGCAAACGGCTCTGTTTGAAGGCGAAGGGGAATGCGTGGTTTTCAACCCTTCCCCCGAAACAAAAAGTAGTTTAGATAAGTCAAAGCAGGGAAGCCCTCTTTCTATCGCTGATGATAGCTGGGGAGGAGTCGTTTTCTCTGACCGTTTCGAACTTGACGGCATCGTTTTCGAAGAGCCGAGCGTGAATTTATTTACGTTCAATAATCCCTACGGAGCCTGCCGACGATGCGAAGGTTTCGGAAATGTGTTGGGACTTGACCCCGAATTGGTCATTCCTGACAAAACTCTTTCCGTTTTTGAAGGAGCAATTGCTCCCTGGCGAAGCGAAAAAATGAGCGAGTGGCTGGCTCCGCTCATCCGAAATGGAATCAAATTTGACTTCCCCATTCACCGGGAATACAAATCACTGACCGAAGACGAAAAGCTATTACTTTGGCAAGGCAATAAGTACTTCGACGGGCTTGATAAGTTTTTCAGTTTTGTGGAAGCTAAAGCTCACAAAGTACAATACCGAGTGATGTTATCAAGATACCGCGGCCGCACCATTTGTCCCGAATGTCGGGGTTCGCGTTTGCGGGGTGACGCTAGTCACGTAAAAATTCACGGTAAATCAATCATTGATTTGGTCTTGATGTCGCTCAGAGAAGTGAGTCAGTGGTTTCAGGAACTTGAACTCACTGAAGCCGAGAATGCCATCGCCAAGCGTCTTCTAATCGAAATCCAGAACCGATTAGATTATATGGAAAGAGTTGGGTTAGGATACCTGACCTTGAATCGCCTTGCTTCTACCCTTTCGGGTGGAGAATCTCAGCGAATTCGCCTTGCCACTTCTTTAGGAAGTGCCTTGGTTGGCTCCATGTACATCTTAGACGAACCGAGCATTGGTCTCCACCCACGTGATACACAGCGTCTTATTAGCGTGTTGGAATCTCTTCGCGATATTGGAAACACGGTTATCGTAGTTGAGCACGAAGAAGAAGTTATGCGTGCCGCCGATGACATTATTGACATTGGCCCTGACGCCGGAAAGCTGGGCGGAAATTTAATTTTTCAGGGAAGACTAGAAGCTAAAAAGTCAACAAAAAGTAGTAAGAAACTTCTGAATCAAAACTCTCACACCCTCCGCTTTCTCTCCGGTGAGGATACCATTGTTGTTCCCAAACACCGCCGCAAAGCATCGGATTTTATTGAGGTAATTGGAGGTAAAGAAAATAACCTGAAAGATATTTCTGTAAAATTCCCGTTGGGAACATTAACCGTTGTGACGGGCGTGAGTGGTTCCGGAAAGTCTACGCTTGTACGAGGTATTTTGTATCCGGCGTTGATGCGGGGAAAAGGCAGCTACTCGCAGGATAGCGGGAAATTCAAAGAACTAAAAGGCAATCTCGCACGCATTACACAAATCGAGATGGTGGATCAAAACCCAATTGGGAAATCGAGCCGCTCAAACCCGGTTACGTACATCAAAGCGTACGATGCCATTCGGGCGTTGATGTCAGATCAGCATTTGTCAAAAGTACGGGATTACAAACCCGCTTTTTTCTCGTTTAACGTAGACGGCGGTCGCTGTGAAGCTTGTCAGGGCGAGGGTCAACAGACCATCGAAATGCAGTTTATGGCGGACGTAAAGTTAACCTGCGAAAGCTGTAAAGGTCGGCGGTTCAAGCAGGAGATATTAGAAGTTACTTTCAATGAAAAGAACATCTCCGATATTCTGAATATGACGATCGACGAAGCCATTGAATTCTTCGAAAAAGATGAGCCCAGAATCGCCAAAAGGTTACGTCCGTTGCAAGATGTAGGTTTAGGATATATTGGTTTAGGACAATCATCCAATACACTTTCGGGCGGAGAAGCCCAACGCGTAAAACTAGCGTATTTTCTATCAAAAGGCAACGCCGATACGGGAAAGACGCTGTTTATATTCGACGAACCAACCACCGGATTACACTTTCACGACATTAGAAAATTACTAAAAGCCTTGAACGCTTTGGTAGAACAAGGCGATTCCGTTATTGTAATTGAACACAACATGGAAGTCATCAAATCTGCCGATTGGGTCATTGACTTAGGTCCTGACGGCGGCGACGGCGGCGGCGACGTTTGCTTCGAAGGAACGCCCGAAGAAATGGCAAAAATCGAAGGAAATTACACCGCTGACTTTTTGAAGGAGAAAATATGAAGGTAAGCATTGATCTTAACAAAAAGCACGTGGCTTCAATAATGAAATATACGGGTCTCACTTCAAAAGGTGACATCGTAAATGCTGCATTGAAACATTACGTTGAGCAACATGAAAAGCGAATGAGAGAGAATTCAGTCGAAGATGCTAAAAGGAACGAATTAAAATGACCATTAAAGAAGCACAAAGCATTGTTGATGAATGGATTACCACCATCGGAGTGCGGTATTTTGACGAATTAACAAATACCGCCATGTTAATGGAAGAAGTAGGCGAAGTGGCACGTATTATGGCTCGGCGGTACGGCGAACAATCTGAAAAAGAATCGGATAAAAATAAAGACCTCGGCGACGAAATGGCGGACGTACTTTTTGTATTAATTTGCCTCGCTAATCAAACAGGTATTGACTTGACCGAGGCAATGAAAAAGAACCTCGAAAAGAAAACCAAACGGGATTTTGACAGGCACAAAAACAATGATAAATTAAAGTAACATTTTCCTTTCGTCTAATCTCTTAAACGGTTGGTCGCTATGTGAGAAACTTAGCAAAGTGCCAGACGGTTAAATAACTACCTTTATATTTTAGTTTAGCGTCTTCATTTACTCATATGCTCAAAAAAGGATTTTTACTCGGTACATTTCTGTGCTTTATTTTTACGATTAGCAATGCTCAAAACGTCCTCACCGTAGGCGAAGCGATTGAAATTGCTCTTGAAAATAACTTCGCCATAAAAATTGCGGAGCAACAAACTGATATTGCGAAGCAGCAGATTTACCGTGGTAACGCCGGGATGTTGCCCATTATCGATTATAACCTTAACGTTGGAACGAACGGAAATTACGTAAACCAACGCTTTTTTGACGGACGAACAATTAATCAGTTCGGGCGTTCTTTTTCTCCGAATACCAATGTTTCGTTGTTCTGGACTTTATACGACGGTCGGCTGATGCAAACTCGTTTTGAAACGTTGAAATCTCAGGGACAACGTCAACTTGCTCAACAACAACTTACAGTGCAAAATACGCTCGTAAACGTCATGCAAACGTATTACGAATTACTGCTGCAAAATCAATCGCTAAAATACCTGAACACTATTATTAAGTTCTACAACGAACGACTCAATATCACGAAACAGCGGTGGGAATTTGGTCGCGGATCGAAACTCGATTATTTGCAATCTCAAAGTGATTTGACTACGCAACGCTCCACGTTTACATTAACTGAAAATGCTCTGAAAGCCGCAAAAATTCAGTTAAACACTTTGTTGAGCAGGGAACCCGATACGGAGTTTGACGTAGAAACGCAGGACACACCCGCATTGCAATACAACTTGTACGATTTGTTAAGCGAAGCCAAGAATAACAACCGTGAACTACTACTTCTACAGAAAGAATTAGAAATAGCTAAACTGAATCAGCAAGCTGCCGAATCATTACTAAAACCACGAATTGACTTAAACTCTTCTTTCGGTTATAGCTTTGCGAGCAATAACGCTGGGTTTATTGTTTCTAATCAAAATACCGGACTGAACGTCGGTCTTACCGCCCGTTGGAACATCTTCAATGGTCAGCAAACCCGCCGTAGTATCGACGTTGCGAAGATGAATATCAATATCGTAGAACTACAACAAGAGAATCTCTTCCAACAAGTAACCGCTGATGTGGTATCTGCTTATAATCAATACGTTACTGACGAGAAAATTGAAGAAATAGAAGAAGCAAACCAAAAGGTAACAGAAGAAAATCTGAATATTTCGCTCGAAAAATTCAAGCTGGGCGGCTCAACTATTCTCGAACTTATCGAAGCCCAACGCTCTTACGATATTTCGCTTAACCGATTGGTGAACGCCCGGTTTAACCGTCAAATTTCGGAAGTAGATTTACTTCGCTTGAGTGGGCAATTGGTAAAATGAAGGGTTGGATATCAACCCCGCATAGCCTCCCAAATAGCTTTGGCAAAAGCAACGGCGTGTTCTCCGTCTCCGTGAATACAAATTGTTTCTGCTTTCAACGGAATTTTAGAACCGTCAACGCACATAACCGTTTGGCTTTCTACAATCTGCCGAACCTGACCCACCGCTTCGTCAGTTGATTTAATTAAAGCATTTTCTTCGTTTCGGGAAGTGAGCGAACCGTCTGGTTGGTACGTACGGTCAGCAAATGCTTCAGCGGCAGTTTTTAAACCAATTTCTTTCGCTTCCGAAATCAGGAAACTGTTTGCCAATCCGTACAAAACCAAATTTGCGTCAACGGCTTTTACCGCTTCCGCAATCGCCCTCGCCAGTTCAATATGTTTGGCGGCAGCATTGTACATTGTACCGTGCGGTTTTACGTGGTATAACTTCCCGCCCATCGCCCGTACGGTGGCGTTCATCGCTCCGATTTGGTAAACGCAGATGTCGTAAATTTCCTGCGGTGAAAGGTTCATGTTCCGTCGCCCAAATCCCTGTAAATCAGGATAGCCGGGATGTACTCCTATTTTTACACCTTTTTCAATCGCTAATTTCGCCGTTTCCCGCATGGTAGTAGCGTCTCCCGCGTGAAATCCACAGGCAATATTCACGGACGAAACGTAATTTATTAATTCGGCGTCTTTCCCCATTTTCCAGGTTCCAAAACCTTCGCCCATGTCGCAGTTTATATCAATTTTCACAGCTTTATTTTTAATAAAATGATAAGTAATTATTCAGATTTCACTCAAAAATAGATGGGTTTACCGAAAAATTGACCGTAAGATAAAACACTTTGAAAATTCTTGATGACGGTTTATTTACCTGATACTTTTACTGGGAATGACTTTATAACCAGTAAAAAATCAGTCAAATGGAAAATAAAATCAAAGTTTGCTTAATTGCATCGGTAGTATTGATTACGTTAGGTTGTGGAAAAGATTCGGGTGTGAACCCCGCCGACAGTTGCAATAACGATCTCGACCTTTATGGTAAGCAGGTCAGCACTTTTACCACTACCCCACCAAGGCAAACTGCAAAACATTGGTAAATACACTGAATAGAATTATAAAAGACTACACCATTACCCCAGCGGGGCAGCGGGCGGCTTACCAAACCAGCAGGAACGAAATTAAGTGTAACGACCTCTGAGTTTTACGGGTTTATTTCATCTTCGACCTTTTCACCAAAAACGAATTCATTATCGGGTTAAAACCTTTATTGATATCAGCTTCGATGAAATCAATTTTGTACTGCCCACAACGCAATTTGAGGTCGTAGTAAAACTTCTCAATAGTTTCGGTATATTGTTCCTTCACCTGCGACGGCTGGAGTTTTATTTTCTGTCCCGTTTCTACGTCGGTAAACTCGTAAGGTCTTTCTTCAAACTGGAATTCCCGTTCGGTTTTGTAATCAGTGACGTGAAAAAGCAGCACTTCGTGTTTGTTGTGCCGTAAATGTTGGAGGGCAGAGAAAAGCTTGTCGGTATTTTCAATGTCGTCAAACATATCACTGAAAAGCACTACTAAAGATCGGCGGGGTATTTTATCGGCAATCATATGCAACGTATCCGCAACTGCCGTTCCTTTTGCTTTACCTTCCGAAGAAATGAGATTATTCAAATGGGCAAACAGCTGATGAGTATGGGAAGAAGTTGACTTGACAGGCGTTTGTAACTCTATCCCTTCCGCGAATGTCGTCAGACTAACGGCATCTCGTTGTTTTTGCATCAAATACGCAAGCGTGCCCGCCGCTAACGCACTGAACGTAATTTTACCGTTGGTATCTTGCGGATAGTACATCGAAGAAGACGTGTCTATCAATAAATGGCAACGCAAATTGGTTTCTTCCTCGTAACGTTTCACAAAAACCTTATCAGTCTTGGCGTACACTTTCCAGTCAATATGGCGGGTACTTTCGCCCGAATTATAAAGACGGTGTTCGGCAAATTCTACCGAAAAACCATGAAAAGGCGAGCGGTGTAATCCTGTAATAAACCCTTCAACGAGCTGTCGGGCAAGTAATTCTACGTTTCCGTAAGTGCGTATCGTAGCTAAGTCTAATTCTTTTATATTCGCCATTAAAACCTATTCTATAACTAAATTGAAAGAGATTGAACGCTTATACAACGTTCAGTCACGGATGGTTGTTGGGTCATCAATTGAAACTGTTTTGTCAGCTTCCTGGTTTTTGGGTCTGTTCAGATAAACTTCGCTACAGCAACCAATCGTCATGACCTGCACCCGCTGCACTCCTCGGTCTATCATTTTAATTTTTTTGGCGGCTTCAAGTGAAATATCAATGATACGACTTCCTGAATAAGGACCCCGGTCGTTTACCCGCACAATTACACTTTTACCGTTTGCTAAGTTGGTAACTTCAAGCATCGTACCAAAAGGGAGGGTTTTATGAGCACAAGTCAAATCAAACTTGTCCATTTTTTCACCATTCGCCGTTGTTTTACCGTGAAAGCGGGGACCGTAATAAGATGCCTTTCCCACTAATATATTTCCTAACACGAGCTCTTCGGGGCAACAGTCAACCTGCGAGTGACAACTTGAATAGAATAATAAGGCCGCACACAAGAGTAATAATTGTCCGTTCTTCATTTTTGAAAAGATTCGTTTTACTGTTTAACAATAATAGAATTTACGGGTAGCTTATAAAGCTAATGGTAAAAGTACTACTAATTCTGTAAGCAGCATTCTATATAAAATAACATTTTTTTTATTGAAAGTACCAAAAAGAGACGTTCACAATTTTTTTATAAGGAAGAAAAAAGTATTTTTGGCTGAATGTTTAACCTCTAAAACCAAGAATTGTGCAAAGAGAAGATAGAGATCGAATTTACTCTAAGAGAGTTCGTGCAGGAAAACGTACCTACTTTTTTGATGTCCGAACCACACGTTCAAAAGATTATTACCTGACCATTACAGAAAGCCGTCGTTTTCAGCGAGATGGTGAATTTGTTTACGAGAAAAGTAAGATGTTTATTTACAAAGAGGACTTTGAAAAATTTGTAGATGCCTTGCAGGGGACGGTTGACCACATCAAAAAAGAATTAATTCCTGACTTCGACTTTTCGCAATTTACGGACGAGCATTCTACCGAAACCTTTATTGAAGGTGAGCCGGTAGTTAAAAAGGAAGTGGAACAAAAAACTGCCGTAGAACCGGTAGCTGAAGTTGAGACTAAAACTGAAACCAACGCAACTACCGAAACGGTTAGTGAGTTAGGAGACGCCTTTAGCACCACCGAATTAAAATGGGAATGACAGAAATACCTCTTCAATATTATTTGCACCCTAGTCCTTAGATTAGGGTTTTTTTTGTGAAATTGCTGCATGATTATATAGCAAACAAATTCGAAGAAAAAGCTCGTAATTAGGCGGATAAACTATTAGAAAATGAACAATATTCTACAGATTGACCCAAAAGATAACGCCATTGTTGCCTTGCGTGATTTGCCAAGAAACAGCAAAGTTATCGTAAACAAAACGTCAGTCATACTACGGGAAGACATCGCAGCAAAACACAAATTCGCGTTGTATAACTTGCCGCTCGGCTCAGAGGTTTATATGTACGGGGTGTTAGTTGGGAAGACGGTAGCTAACGTACCCGAAGGTGGACTTCTAACTATTTTCAATCTAAAACATGCCGTAGAAGATTATAGCGTAAAACAGACTGATACAACCTGGACTCCACCGAATACCGATGCGTGGGAAAATCGGACATTCAACGGTTTTCACCGAACAAATGGCAGCGTGGGAACAGCTAATTACTGGCTCGTTATACCCTTAGTGTTTTGCGAAAACCATAACGTTGATAAACTGAAAAGTGCTTTAATTAGTACGCTGGGTTATCAAACAACCGACACCTACGAAGCAAAAGCTCAACAGTTACTTTCGCTCGTTCAATCGGGAAAAACGATGGAAGAAGTACTAAGTTTCAAACTTCCAAAATCACCAAAAAACACAATTTCAAATTCTAAGTTCCCAAATGTAGATGGCATAAAGTTTCTTACCCACGAAGGCGGTTGCGGCGGAACCCGACAAGATGCTCAAGCTCTTTGCGGTCTCTTGGCCGGCTACATCACACACCCAAACGTGGCGGGAGTAACAGTACTTAGCCTTGGCTGTCAAAACGCTGAAGCGAGAATTTTACAAGAAGAAATCCACAAACGTGATTCTGAATTTGACCGTCCCGTACACATTCTCGATCAGCAAACGTTTGGTATAGAAGAAGACCTAATTGACGAAGCTCTGAAACTTACGATCTTAGGAATTGTTAAAGCTAATGAAGATAGACGCCAACCCGCACCGCTGAATAAATTACGTATCGGATTAGAATGCGGGGGGTCAGATGGTTTTTCGGGCATCTCGGCAAACCCAACGCTGGGATACGTTTCAGACATCATCTCGGCATTGAAAGGTAAAACCATTTTGAGTGAATTTCCTGAACTCTGCGGAGTCGAACAAGAACTCGCAAATCGTTGCGTAAGCATTGAAAAAGCCACCCGTTTTCAAGAATTGATGACCACTTACAACAGTAGAGCCGCTGCCGTAGGGTCAGGTTTTGATATGAATCCGTCGCCGGGAAATATTAAAGATGGTTTGATTACTGATGCCATTAAATCAGCCGGAGCAGCAAAAAAAGGTGGTTCCTCTCCCATCACGGACATTTTAGATTACCCCGAAGCTGTTAAAGAAACTGGATTATCACTGCTCTGCACGCCCGGCAATGACGTTGAATCTACTACCGCAATGGTGGGTTCGGGTGCGACGATAGTGCTCTTTACTACTGGACTTGGTACACCAACCGGAAACCCGATTGTTCCTGTTGTCAAAGTGGCAACAAACACTATTTTGAGCGAAAGGATGAGCGACATCATTGATTTTAACGCCGGAACGATCATTGACGGAAACGAAATCTTGAAAGAAGCCGGCGACAGGTTACTGAATCTAATAATTGATGTTGCGAGTGGCGACATAAAAGTTAAAGCAGTACTGAATAGACAAGATGATTTTATTCCGTGGAAACGAGGCGTTTCTTTATAGGTTTGATTAAAATGAATATAGATTCCCATCAACATTTTTGGCATTTTGACCCCGTACGGGATACGTGGATTGACGGCTCAATGAAAACAATTCAACGTGACTTTCTACCCGAAGATTTGAAGCCTATTCTTGAAACAGATAATATTCAAGGATGCGTAGCGATTCAGGCGAATCAATCTTTGGAAGAGACCGAATTTTTATTGGGTTTGACTCAAAAGCACGATTTTGTCAGAGCCGTAGTCGGATGGATTGATTTACAAGCAGATGATATTTCAGATCAGCTTGGTAAACTAAAAGATAGGCCGAAAATGGCGGGTTTCCGTCACGTTGTACAAACCGAACGCGACGATAATTTTGTTTTAAAACCCAATTTCCAACGCGGGATAAAAGCACTCGGAGATTTTAATTTCACGTACGATTTACTCGTATTTTCGCATCAGTTACCTGCTTCAATTACACTTACTCAGAACTTCCCGAATCAACCCTTTGTGCTGGATCATCTTGCTAAACCACAGATTAAAAACGGAAAAGTTAACGACTGGAAACGCGATATTCGTAAATTAGCCGCTCAATCTAACGTTTACTGCAAAGTTTCGGGTATTGTAACTGAAGCCGATTGGAAAAACTGGACGTATGAAGAGATTGTACCTTACTTAGATATTACTTTTGAAGCGTTCGGCACTGAGCGGATAATGTTTGGTTCTGACTGGCCAATTTGCTTAGTTGCCGCAGAATACAACGAAGTAAAGCAAGTTATTAGTCGCTATATTTCCTCATTCACAGAAAGCGAAAAAAAGAAAATTATGGGCGGGAACGCCCGAAAATTTTATAAGATAAAATGAAAAAAGTTGTCACACTCGGAGAAGTTATGCTTCGCTTAGCTCCTCCAAATAACGCCCGGTTTACGCAAGCACAATCTTTTAACGCTACGTATGGCGGCGGCGAAGCTAACGTTGCGGCATCATTAGCCCAATTCGGCATTCCAGCGGCTCACGTTACCGCTTTCCCTGAAAACGAAATTGGAGATGCGGCAATCAATCATTACAAAAAAATGGGCGTAGAAACTTCCTATATGTTGCAACGAGGCAAGCGTATCGGAACATATTTCGTGGAGTTTGGAAGTGCGTTGCGGGCTTCAAAAATTATTTACGACCGCGAATATTCAGCCATGGCAATGGCACAACCAGAATGGTTTAACTGGGACGAAATATTCAAAGATGCAGGTTGGTTTCACTGGACAGGGATCACTCCCGCCCTCTCGGAGAACTGTTTACAAATCACTAAACAAGCCATTCAGAAAGCTTCGGAAAAGGGCATTACTATCTCAGCAGATGTCAACTACCGGAGTAACCTTTGGCAGTACGGAAAAACGGCTCAGGAAGTCATGCCTGATTTAGTGAATGGATGCGATATTATAACGTGCAGTGAACGTGATTCCAGCGATATTTTCGGCATTGAAGTTGTGACGGGAGTTGACAATACGTTTATCAACAGCTCGGTTCAGATGATGGATGCTTTCCCAAAAATAAAGAAAATACTTACTACCCGCCGCACCGCCCACAGTGCTTCGCACAATGCCCTGAAAGGAATTATGTACGACGGCTTGGTTTATACCGAATCACAAACAATTGATATTGAGCCCATAATCGATCGTATTGGTGGTGGAGATGCATTTATTGCCGGATATATCTACGGAGAATTAATGCTGGAGACTGCTACAGAAGCCCTCGATTTTGCGGTAGCAGCATCGGCGTTAAAACATACTATCAACGGGGATGTTAATTTAGTAAGTGTAGCAGAAGTGAATGATGTAGTAGCGGGAGATACCTCCGGCCGGATTAAAAGATAATTAATGAAAAAAGCCTTTATAGATCTCGGGACCAATACATTTCATCTACTGATTGTTGAAGTACCTTCTAAGAAAATTCATTTCACAACATCGATAGCGACCCAACTTGGGAAAGCGGGTATTAATTCGCAGTTGATAACGCCGGAAGCAATTGAGCGAGCCATGAAAGTTTTGAAAGATTTCAGAGCAGAAATTGACAAGTTCGAAATTCAACCGGAAAACATTGTTGCTACCGCTACAAGTGCGGTGAGAAATGCAAATAACCAAGCAGAGTTTACCGATAGGGTTTTCAACGAAACTGCTATTGAAATTCAGATAATTTCGGGGGACGAAGAAGCAGCACTAATTTACGAAGGTGTCAGGCAAGCCGTTGAGATTATAAAACCATCGTTGATTATAGACATCGGTGGTGGAAGCGTTGAATTTATTATCGCTAATAATGCAGGTATTCTCTGGAAACAGAGTTTCGAAATTGGTGGACAACGTCTCATGGAGTTATTCATGAAATCCGACCCAATTTCTGCCAAAGCCGTCGAGAGATTAGATAATCATTTACGGGAGAACTTGATTCCGTTGGCAAACGCTATGCACCAATACCGACCCGAAATTTTGGTTGGTTCATCGGGTTCATTTGACACGTTGAATGACATTTATTGGATGCAGGAATTTAATACTTTACCCGAAGGAAAAATAGGTTTTGACTACCCAATTACCGCATTTAAAGAGGCTTACGAATTACTCGTTTACCGTAATCGAGCCGAACGAATGGAAGTTCCGGGAATGATTGAACTGCGGGTTGACATGATTGTAGTTGCCGTTTGCCTTATTCGTTTCATTATTGAAACGAATAATATTAAAGAAATAAAGATTTCTAACTATGCGTTGAAGGAAGGTTTAATGAGTAGATTTTCTTAAAAGTTTCTTATACTACATTACAGAAAAGGTAGATTATGACAATAGAAACAACCTCAAGCGAATATATAATTAAGTTATCGAAGGATATTTTCAACGCACAGGAGCTTGATATAATGCTAAGTGAATTACGGCTTAAAGAGATTTCAATAAGTTTGGAAGGAACTCAGGAAGAAGCATCAACAATAGCAAATGAAATTGATCAGAATTGGTGGAATGCTAATAAAACTCGGTTCTCTTAAATGAATAAATTAGTAATTGATACCAATAAACTGATGTCAGCATTAATTACTCCAAAAGGTAGAACTGCTGCTAAAGTTATTGAAATATCATCAATTATTCGCTTGTCATTTTCTCTATATTGAGGTTTTCAAATACAAAGAGAAAATTCTCAAAGCAAGTGAAATTCCTGAACCAGAATTTTTAGAATTACTCCACGGATTGCTAAACAAGATTACGTTCATTAGCGAAATTCACATTGATAAAAATATTTGGGAAGAAGCCAGCAATCTTTGTTCTGAAATTGACGAGAAAGATACTTCGCACATTACTCTATCGTTGTATCTCAAAGCAAAAATTTGGACAGGAGATACTAAGTTGACAAAGAAGTTAATACAAAAAAGCTTTAATTCGTTTTTTGACTATTAAAAATCCCGCTCGCCTTTGGCTTTACTTCCTAACATCACTGCTCCAACCATCGCTACTAAAAACAAGACAGAAACTAATTCAAACGGAAGGATGTAATCCTTGTAAAGAAAATTACCTAATGATTCAATCATTCCAATTTGTGAATCGTAAGAGTCTGGGTTCGTCGGTCTGGTTTGCACCTGACGGAACATCGCCACCAAAATAACTCCGATTGTACCACCCACAATACTTGCTGCGATGATAGTAGAGTTCTTCTTCAACTCGTTGGCTTCTTGTTCTCTCATGTTCAGGAACATAATTACGAAGAGAAATAACACCATAATTGCTCCGGCGTAGACGATGATATTTACCACAGCCAAAAACTGAGCATTCATCAAAATATAATGTGCCGATAACGAAAAAAAAGTGAGTATCAAATACAGAACGCTGTGTATCGGATTTTTAGACATGATGGTACCCAAGCCTCCGAAAAGGGTCAATACAGCCAAGAAATAAAATGCCCATTGAATGGAAGAGAGAGAAAACATTGATTTTTTCTGTTAATTTTTTGAATTAGGATTGTATTCCTTTTGCTGCTCGTTGTTCAGCCCACATTTGATCCATATCTTCTTTCGTCCAAGCATCACGAGTGTAGCGGTTTTTCATGTCTTCTACGAGTTGGTCTTTTCCGTAAATGACATCGTCTCTCGACGTAAACACCGGAACAAATTCGTCGTGCCGCAAGTAAATTGCTTCTTTGGGGCAGGCTTCTTCGCAAAGCCCGCAAAAGATACAACGCAACATATTCACTTCGTATTGAGCAGCGTACTTTTCTTCCCGATACAGGTGTTCTTCGCCTTTCTGACGTTCACCAGCCACCATAGAAATAGCCTCAGCAGGACAGGCAACGGCACATAGTCCGCAAGCTGTACAACGTTCACGGCCTTGGTCGTCACGTTTCAAGATATGGTGTCCACGAAAAACCGGACCTAAATATCTTTTTTCATCAGGGTAACGGATTGTTACTTGCTTGGAAAACAAACTCTTAGAAAAGTGCTTTATTGTGATGCCCAAACCCGCTGCTAAACCTGGCAAATAGGTTCGTTCAAGGAGGGTAAGTTCTTTTTTATCAGTCTTTTTAGCTCTGTCTGTTAATTGCATAATGCTATTTGTAAAAAGCTCAACGCTTAAATTTTTTGCAATAATTCTATCGTGTTACGGTCGCTTCTCTGGCTGCCATTCTACTTTTGGGCTTGACCAATGGCCAAATTAACACAAAAACAACCAAGAATATCGCCAAACCGATATAACTACCGATTAGTGGGCTACCAGATAGTTGAGCAGCGGCGGTGATAACCATATTGACTACCGCCAACGGGATTAATCCTTTCCAGCCCAAGTTCATCAATTGATCGTAACGGAAACGTGGCACTGTCCAGCGAACCCACATGAATAAGAATATAAAGAAAAATATCTTAGTAAAGAATGCTCCTAAACCTACGAAAGTCGCGATGTTATGACCAACAGTTTCTCCCGCCACACCAACTAAGGTTGAATGAACCCAATCCATTCCAGGATAGTTGAATCCGCCAAAGTATAAGCAGGCAATAACAGCCGAAGTCACAAACATGTTCAGATATTCAGCAAACAAGTATGAGCCCAATTTCATGGAAGAGTATTCGGTGTGATAACCTGCCACTAATTCGTTTTCTGATTCGGGTAAGTCAAACGGTGTCCGGTTACACTCAGCAAACGCACAAGTCAGGAATATCAAAAAGCCCATTGGCTGATAGAAAATATTCCAATTCATACCATGCTGCTGCTCCACGATTGCACGCACCGAAAGAGATTCGGATGTCATGATAATAGCAATAATCGCCATTCCCATCGCTAATTCATAACTGATATTTGAGGAGGCAGCACGAATAGCACCGTAAAGCGAGTACTTATTATTAGAAGCCCAGCCACCAATTAAAATTCCGTAAACTCCCAATGCTACGATTCCGAATATCCAAAGAATTCCGATATTAACCTCAATGCCTTGTAGCAAAAACTCTTCGCCACCAATAATCAGCGAATCTCCGAAAGGAATTACTGCACTTGTTAAAAGGGCGGTGAATAAAGCAAGCCCCGGTCCCATTACAAAGAGTAATTTGTCCGCTTTTGCGGGCATAAAATCTTCCTTAAAAAACATTTTAAAAGCATCCGCAATTGGTTGCAATAAGCCAAGAGGTCCTGCGTAATGCGGACCAACGCGATCTTGAATAAATGCCGCAACTACTCGCTCGAAATACGTTTCATAAGCTGCAATCCCGAGCGAAACGAAGAATATTGTCAGGACGATGATTACGTTGACAATTGATAAAGATTCCATATGTTATTACTTTCTGAAGTAGTCCTTATTTTTTTGCATCAGCCCTTTATAATCTTCAGAGCTTTTGATGTCACCCATTTCTTTCAAATAAGGGCGGCCATCGTTGATATCTTTGTATTGAGTTTCGGCAACTTTGAGTGCGAAACCAGGCTTTTCGATCAAATCTGCTCGGTATTTATTCGCCGAAATTACTGAATGACGAGAAACCTTTGTTGGACCTTCAATGACCCAGTCACTCGACGCTTTCTTCTCAAAACGACAAGTATTACAAATGAACTCTTCTACTTCACCCCACATGTTTTTGCGACCAGTTACCCGAATAACTTCTTCTCCGCGGTACCAAAGGTGTACTTTCCCGCAGCATTTATCGCAGTCACGGTGAGCATCGAAAGGTTTAGAGAACCAAACACGGTTTTTGAAACGGTAAGTCTTATCGGTCAATGCACCAACGGGACATACGTCAATCATATTTCCCGAAAAATCATTATCAATAGCTTTCTCGATGTACGTACTTATCTCAGAGTGGTCACCACGATTCATTACACCGTGAACTCGTTTATCTGTGATTTGGTCGGCTGTTTTTACGCAACGGTAACATAGAATGCACCGAGTCATGTGCAACTGGATTTTATCACCAATATCTTCCTTCTCAAAAGTCCGACGATCTTCCTCGTAACGAGTAGCTCCCACACCGTGATTAAAAGAAAAATCCTGCAAATGGCATTCTCCCGCCTGATCACATATTGGGCAATCCAACGGGTGATTTATTAAAAGAAATTCAACTACTCCTTTACGTGCTTCAATCACTTCAGGGCTTGTAAAATTTTCAACAACCATTCCGTCCTGTGCCTGCGTAATGCACGAAGCAATAAGCTTAGGCATTGGGCGAGGATCACGGGTAGAACCCTGAGCTACTTTTACCAAGCACGCACGGCATTTACCGCCCGTACCTTCTAATGGCTCGTAATAGCACATAGCGGGAGGAGCAACTTCAGGACCAATTTTTCGGGCGGCCTGCATAATTGTAGTACCCGCCTCGACTTCAACCTGATGTCCGTCTATAGTGACCGTGATTAATTCAACTTTGTTTTCTTCCATTTATTCTCAGCTTTAAGCTATCAGCAGTCGCCTTTTAACTTGTAAACTTTTATGCTTTCTGAATGTAGTTATTTTTTTTAACAATTCGCCTTAGAATTGATTGGTTACGCTAAGACTGGCTCACCCATGTAAATAGCTCCGGGACGCGTTGCTTCTAGCGGATGAGTTATATGCCATTCAAATTCATCTCTGAAATGGCGAATGGCACTCGCTACCGGCCAAGCCGCTGCATCGCCGAGCGGACAAATAGTATTTCCTTCAATTTTTTTGGCAACGTCTACCAACAAATCAATATCTGACATGCTTCCTTTTCCATTCTCGATACGCTCCAGTACTTTAGTCATCCAACCCGTACCTTCTCGACAAGGGGAACATTGTCCGCACGATTCGTGAGCATAAAAGCGAGCAAAATTCCAAGTATTTCTCACAATACAAGTCGTTTCGTCCATGACGATAAAACCACCAGAACCAAGCATTGTACCCGAGACAAAGCCTCCGTCAGCGAGAGATTCGTAGGTCATTAAACGTTCGTTGCCTTCAGCAGTTGTGTAAACCAACTCAGCGGGTAAAATCGGAACGGACGAACCGCCCGCTACCAACGCTTTTAACTGATGCCCGTGACGAACTCCGCCGCAGTATTCATCAGACTCCATAAATTCACGAACAGAAATACCCAAAGGAACTTCGTAGACGCCCGGCTTATTGATGTGCCCAGATGCTGAAATCAATTTGGTTCCGGTACTACGCCCGATACCGATTGAAGCGTATTTATCACCGCCGTTCAGTACTATCCAAGGTGTGTTGGCAATCGACTCTACGTTATTTACAACCGTCGGACATTGGTAGAGGCCTTTTACGGCCGGGAAGGGTGGTTTATTTCTCGGATTGCCTCGTTTTCCTTCCAACGATTCTAACAATGCAGTTTCTTCACCGCAAATGTAAGCACCACCGCCAGGCTGCACGATTAATTCTAAATCGAATCCCGTTCCTAAGATATTTTTGCCTAAGAACCCTGCTTCTTTAGCCTCTTCGATGGCTTGCTCAAGGATTTTGATCACGTACATCAATTCTCCTCGTACGTAAATAAAGCCCTTATTAGCACCAAGTGCAAAACTCGAAACAATCATCCCTTCAATTAAAAGGTGGGGGATGGTTTTCATCAAATAGTGATCTTTGAAAGTACCCGGTTCTGATTCGTCTGCATTGCAAACTAAATAACGCGGCACGCCTTCAGGCTTTGCCAGAAAACTCCATTTCATTCCCATTGGGAAACCGGCTCCGCCACGTCCACGCATTCCTGATTTTTTCACTTCCTCAACTATTGCTTCGGAAGTCATTTCTTTCAGAGCTTTTTCAACTGCATTGTACCCACCGTTTTCACGGTAAACTTTATAGGTTTCAATGCCCGGCTTATCTGTATGTTCGGTTAATATTTTTGTTATCTCAGCCATTTTTATAAATCTTATTTCCTAAGTTCATCAATAATTTCATCCACTTTATCATTTGATAAATGAAGATAAAACTTTTCTCTTATTTGAAAACAAGGACCCCATCCGCAGGCAGCTAAACACTCAACCTCTTTGAGCGTAAATACTCCATCGGAAGTAGTTTCTTTTTCCTTGATTCCTAATTTACTTTTTAAATGCTCGTACACTCCTTCTGCTCCCATATTACAGCACGGGCCAGTACGGCAATATTCAATAACGTGCTTACCAACAGGCTCCAAATGGAACATGGTGTAAAAAGTAGTTACTTCATATACTTCTACGGGCTGGAGATCAAGTAACTCGGCTACCATGTCCATTGCGGGTGCACTTATCCAACCAAATTGTTCCTGTACCAAATGTAGAATCGGCAGCAGGGCAGACTTTTGTTGTCCTTCGGGATATCTTTTGATAATTTCCTGAACCTTCACAAGCCTCTCAGGCGACAAAACGACTTTTTCTTCTATTTCTGTCATTACTACAATTATCAGTTAACAATCAGAATAAGCGATTGCCAACGAGTTTTTTTTTAAAAAAAAAGATTAGTTTATCAGGCGTCAAGTTCTCCAGCAATAACGTTCAGGCTACTCATGATTGCCACAGCATCTGAGATGGTTAAGCCTTTACACATTTCAGGGTAAGCCTGATAATAAATAAAACACGGACGACGAAAGTGTAAACGGTACGGCGTACGCCCACCATCACTTATCAAATAGTAACCCATTTCTCCGTTTCCGCCTTCAACAGCGTGGTATACTTCCCCAACCGGTGCATCAATTTCACCCATTACAATTTTGAAATGGTAAATCAATGCTTCCATGCTTCGGTAAACTTCTTTTTTGGGAGGAAGGTAGTAGTGATTTTCGTTGGCATAATACGGACCTTCGGGAAGGTTTTCGACAGCCTGACGTATAATCTTTATGCTTTCCCACATCTCCATGTTACGCACTAAATAGCGATCGTATGTATCGCCATTATGTCCAACAGGAATTTCGAAATCGAAGTCACCGTAAGAAGAGTAAGGTTCCATTACCCGAACATCGTAATCAACTCCAGCCGCCCGAAGGTTGGGTCCGGTAAAGCCATAATCTAACGCCCGCTCAGCAGTTATTCCACCTACGTTCACGGTTCTATCCATGAAAATACGATTGCGGTCGAACAACTTTTCAAATTCCGCTAAGACTTTTGGTAAACTATTGTAAACCAGATCTTTAATCTTTGCAATTGCGGTTGGTGACAAATCACGCTCCATTCCACCAATACGTCCCATGTTAGTGGTTAGCCGAGCACCACAAACTTCTTCGTAAATTTCGTAGATTTTTTCACGTTCCTGAAAAACGTACAGGAATCCAGAATAAGCTCCGGTGTCAACGCCAAGAATAGAATTGCATATAACGTGATCCGAAATACGAGCCAACTCCATCATTATAACCCGAATATATTCGGCTCTTTTAGGGACATCAACCTGCAACAACTTTTCGACGGTCATGTGCCAGCCGAAATTATTTATCGGAGACGAACAGTAATTAAGCCGATCAGTAAGAGTGGTGATTTGGTAGAAAGGTCTTCTTTCCGCAATTTTTTCAAATGCACGATGTATGTACCCAACGGTTTGTTCACCATGGACAATTGTATCACCGTCCATCGTTAAAATGTTCTGAAAAACGCCGTGGGTGGCTGGGTGAGTCGGTCCGAGGTTAAGGGTAGTATATTCTTTATCCTCAATTACGGGGCGATTCATCGCCAGTGCATCGGTGGTGGTTTTAGCTTCAAATACTTCTTCTGCCATATCTTTAAAACGTTAGGAAAATCCCGCAGCTTATTTTTAGTAAATTTAAAAGTCCGACGAAGTTCTATCGACCGAATAAAGCATCAATTTTATCATCACGAGTCGCATCTTCCAGTGGGTATTGCTTTCGCATTGGGTGATAATCCATGTCTTCCATATTCAGGATTCGCTCCATTTTGGGGTGTCCGTCGAAGATAACTCCAAAGAAGTCGAAAGTTTCGCGTTCCATCCAGTTTGCTCCCACAAATGCAGGGATAGCTGTAGGAATGTGGGGATTAGACTCAGGCAAGTACACTTTTATACGCACCCTGATATTATTTTCAAGACTGTGCATATGATACACCACACAGAACTCTTTATCTTCGGCATCGGGAAAATGAACGCCGGTTATATCAGTCAAAAAGCTAAACTTGAGAGTTTTGTGCTCTTTTAAGTAAATAAGGGTAGGGACTATTTGCTCTGGTATCGTTGTGAAGGTGAGCAACCCATAGGGTTGTTCGAACTCGGTAACAGACGTACCGAACTGTGTCACTAAATCATCAACTACCGTTTGATTTGTTATCATAATTATTCCAAAATATATTAACCTTCGAGAACCGGGATATTATAAGATTCAAGCAAAGCTTTGTATTCTGGTGAATTCCGCCGACGAGTGGTTTCACTTTTCGCCATTTTCTTCAACTCCATCAAAGCATCCAGAATTTGTTCGGGTCGTGGCGGACATCCGGGCACGTAAACATCTACCGGAATTATTCTATCAATACCCTGTAATACAGAATATGAATCAAAAATACCACCGCTGGAAGCACAAGCACCTACTGCCATAACCCATTTAGGTTCTGCCATTTGCATATAAACTTGCTTAACTACCGGACCCATTTTTTTGGCAATGGTTCCCATAACCATTAAAATGTCAGCCTGTCGGGGTGAGAAACTCGGGCGTTCTGAACCAAATCTTGAAATATCATAGTGCGAACCCATGGTTGCCATGAATTCAATACCACAACACGAAGTTGCGAAAGGAAGTGGCCACAATGAGTGGCTACGTGCCAAACCAACTACTTTATCCAACGAAGTTGCAAAAAAACCAGAACCTTCAAAACCGTCTGGGGCTTCCGCCATCTTAATATCACTCATAACAATCACTATTTTTCTTTTTAACTAACTGGTTTACCTGATTGTTTTTTAATAAACAAATACTATTTAAGTTTCTGTCCAGGTCAGGATGCCTTTGCGGATAACGTAGTAGAAACCAGCCATCAGGAAGCTAAGGAAAACCAACATTTCAACAAAACCGAACCAGCCCAACTTCATAAAATTGACCGCCCATGGGTACATAAATATTATTTCCACATCAAAGAGGACGAATAATATTGCAATCATGAAGTAACGAACAGATATAGGCGTACGAGCATCTCCATCAGACTCAATTCCACATTCGAAAGGATCGTCTTTAACGCCTCCTTTTAATCTTGGACCGAGCAGAACAGATAAAGTCAGGATAATACAAACAACTACAAAAGCGGCACCTAATTGAATAAGCACCGGCAGGTAATCTTGTGGTAAGGATTCGTGCATTGGAATCTATTTTAATTTAGACACAAAATTACGATACCGTAACTCAGAAACCAAAAAAAGTAGGTTTAGATACTACCTAAACCTACATATCTAATAGTAATAATTTAAGTATTTACTGTACGATAATACGTCTGGTGATAGTCAGGTTGGGATTATCGAGTTTGAGGATGTAAGAGCCTTCACTGATGCTAGATAAATCAAAGGTTTGTCTGACATTGAAATCAGAGACAAAAAACCGCTTAACCAAACCTCCGTAATAATCATAGATAGTCACGTAAGTATTTTTATAATCCTCGAAGGTTTCGATAGAAAGCGTTTTGTTAATAGTTGGATTAGGGTACACTTGATAGGTTACGCTAACATCAAAATCGACAAAGATTAAATCAGATAGTTCGGAGACGCACTTTAACGAACTCTCGCCTTCTAACTGGTACAACTTGAACACTTGTGCCTGATAATTACCGGGCTTGTTCGCCTTAATTTCGGCTGTATCCTTATTTAAAATCGTTGCTCCGTTTGTCCAGTTATAATTCACTTCTGATATTTCTACTGGTAATCTTGCGGCGAGAGTAAAAACTCCTACTTTTTCAATTTCAGGCTTTAAAGGAGTTTCATAAAACTGAACTCTTAGTGGGTCTGATACGGGTGACACGCAACCTTTATTATTTACAGTTCGCAGCGAATAGTTTCCAGTTTCAAAAGCAGTAGTATTTTTAGTCGCGTCTCCATTACTCCAAACATAACTATCTGCCTGGCTATTTGAAGATAAACGTAAAGACCGGTTATCACATAAAGACGTCGGGCCATCAGCCACGATAGTAGGTTTATTAGGCAAAGCATTCACAGCAATTGATATTTCATCTGACCTTTTTGAGCAATTAAATTTATTGGTTGCTAAAACAGAATAAACCCCTTCAGTATTTACATTCAGAGTTTTGGTCGCTTCGCTATTATTCCAAACAAATCTTGTAGAATCATCCAGCGAGTTAGCAATTAAGTTAGTCGATTTATCGGCACAGAATTCACGTAATCCATCAATATTAATGGAAGGCTTACTGGCTTGCAGTCTTACATTTACTTTTAGAGGAGCAGAAACTGCTTTACATCCAAAACTGTTAGTAACCGTCAAAGTGACCGTTCCTGTATCTTGAACCCTAATTTGTTTTTCCGTCTGATTAGTACTCCACTGATTTCCGTTTTGAGTATTTGACACTAAGAATAACTCCTCGTCAGAGCAGATATCTGTAGGTCCCGAAGCAGTTATTCTTGCATCTGGTTCAGGATAAACACCAATAGCTGCGGGGCTAGAGGTTGATTGGCATCCGTAAACATTGGTATGAGTTACGGTGTAACTACCGCCAGTACTCACATTGATACCATTCGTAGTTGCGTTCGTATTCCAAATATTATTAAATCCGTAAGTCGAATTAAGGCGAGTAATTGCGGTACCCGGACAGAACGCCTGTGGGCCATCAACTGCTATAAGCGGTTTTTCCGGAATTGGTGAAGACGTGTATTTTATTTGCGGTGTAAAAAAAGTATTTCCTACAGCATCTGTAGCACGACCCTGAAATGTCCCCTGCCCTACTGAAACCCGAGAACCAATTACTCCGTTGCTCCAACGGGGATTATTTAATCCGGCCGGTAAATTTAAGACAACTGGTGCCGTCACGTTTGGATTAAAACAAAAAGATTCGGGAAGAAGTAAATCGGTGGCTAATTGTGGTGTTGACGTACTAAAGAAGTTTGCGTCTAATTGCGTGTTCCAACGATCTGCCACTTTTCTAGTACCTTCGGCTGAGAAGTGCAATCCGTCAAAACGTTCGCCTATATCATCCGTTAAAGGACCATTGAATACATTAGGAATCTGACTTATAACTTGATTCTGAGCATCAAGCACTGGCTGATAAGTATTTCTATCTAAATTGCGAGAAGCTCTTGCTACCACGAAGCTGACATTTTTCTGCGTACTTTGCCGCAACCTGTCTATAAAAACATCCATAGAACTAAAGTAGCTCAGTTGAGTAGTATTTAGCGTATTGTCTGTTTCACCTTGATGAAATAACACTGCTCTCACTCCGAGCATGTGAGTATATTGCTGAATCGAATTTCTTATGGTGTTGAACGGGAAGCCCGGTGGTGCAAATACTTCTCCAAAGGTATTATAGCCACTACCACCATTTGCACTTACCTCCCACTGCTTTATATCGTAACCCTCCCAAGCAGTATTAATGAATAATATTGGCACATTTAATCTACTAGCCAGCAAATCACCCAATCTTCCCCAGCACCAGGCACTTTTACCCGAAGGGGCAATAATTGAGGTACGCTCTATCCGATCAAAGGTTGGAAACGGATGAATACTCTCCGTGGATGAATTTAAATTACTTATTCTGTTTACACGATCATCGCTTGCACCATCACCGATACCAGCTTTACCTTCCGCATTTGATTGACCACATATTACAAATACTTCACCAATTCCTACTTTATCTAAAGTTGCCAAAGCGACAATTGCACCGTTAAATATACCTCTGACTTCTAACCTGTACCAACCACCAGTTGTGTTCAGACTTGCCTTATAAAAACCCGAAGACGGACTTTGAACTACAGGTACCCAATCAGTAGCGGTGCCTTGATTAATAGGTATCAAGCGAGCATCTATCCGATCTAGCTTAGTAGAGAAATTGCCTCCAAAATAGATAATTCCCTGATTAGAATTACTTCGTTGAAAAATAGCACGATTAGTCGGATAGCTTATATCCAATTGGCCAAAAGCGATAAAAGCACAAAAAGTGAGTATAATAGTTAAGAAATTAAACCTTCTCATTAACAAGTTAAAAAATTATCAGATTCACTACAAAACGTCCCAAATAGCATCTTTTAGTTTTTGAATACCTTTTCCCGTAACAGAGGAGAAAAAGACTGCCGGTACGTTTTCCGGTAGCTGTTTACTAAGTTCCCCTTCCATCTGTTCGTCAATCAGGTCTGCTTTGGAAATTCCCAAAACCCGCTTTTTATCCAACAACTCAGGGTTATGCTTTTCTAATTCTTTCAATAACGTTTGATAACCGTCAGAAATTTCAAGTGCCTCTGCGGATACGATAAATAATAGGGCAGAATTCCGTTCGATATGTCGAAGAAATCTTAACCCTAAACCTTTTCCTTCTGCGGCACCTTCAATTATTCCAGGAATATCTGCAACGACAAACGATCTATTATCGCGATACGATACGACTCCTAAATTAGGCGTTAACGTTGTGAACGGATAATCGGCTATTTCAGGTTTAGCTTCGGAAATTACCGATAGCAAGGTAGACTTTCCTGCATTCGGGAATCCAACCAAACCTATATCGGCTAAAATTTTCAACTCCATTACTGCCCAACCATCTTTTCCGGTTTCACCTTCTTGGGCGAAATACGGGGCTTGGTTTGTGGCCGTTTTGAAATGCTGATTTCCTTGTCCACCACGTCCACCGCGAAAAATTATTTCTTCTTGATCCTGATCAATAATTTCAGCTAATACTTCGCCGGTTTCACTATCCTTAATCACAGTACCTAAAGGCACTTCAATAATTTGATCACTGCCATCAGCACCGGTACTTCTGCTTCCGCTTCCGCCAACGCCGTTTGATGCTCTTATATGTTTTTGATATTTAAGATGAAGAAGCGTCCAAAGTTGACTGCTACCTCTGACTATTATATGTCCACCACGACCGCCGTCACCGCCATCGGGTCCTCCTTTAGGAACGTGTTTTTCACGTCTAAAATGAACTGCTCCCGGGCCTCCATTGCCTGATTTTAGGTAAATTTTGACGTAGTCTATAAAATTCGCTGCCATGATGTTATTTTCTCCAAACGCACATTAACTACTTTAACCTCACGGTTACTTGCCTTCTATCATTAGTTTGTCATCAATAGCTTCGGCTATTTTTCCGGATATTGTTTCAATTTCGCCAATACCGTTAACCTTTACTACTTTCCCCTGCTGCTCGTAATAGGGCAATACGTGTATTGTTTTCTGAAAGTATTCGCCAATCCTTCTAACTAACTTATCAGCTTGATCATCAGCACGGCCGCTTACTTTCTGTCTTTCTTCAATACGAGTCTTTATTACCTCTTCAGTTACGTCAAGTTGCAGAACCAAGCCTATCTGTTCTTTCTTTTTCTCTAAGAAAACATCTAGAGCTTCGGCTTGTGTTACTGTACGAGGGAAACCATCAAAGATGAAACCTTTAGCATCAGGATTTGATTGCACCTTGTCTTCGAGCATATCTATTGTAATCGAATCGGGCACTAATAGACCCTCAGCAAGAATTTGCTTTACTTTCTTTCCGATTACTGTATCCTGGCTGATATGCATTCTGAACATATCGCCAGTAGAAATATGAACGAGTTCATATTTCTGAATAATTTTCTCAGACTGAGTTCCTTTTCCGGCACCGGGAGGTCCAAATATTACAATATTAAACATGCTTTTTTACACAATTTAAGACGCTATAAACTTACTTTTAATAAATTGTTAAACAATTCGGGCGTAAATATAGCGATTACGCTTCGATTCAGTTGCTTTCTGCGGCTGAATTAGTCTTTTTTTCTACATAAGGGTAACGCAAAAGAAGTAGCCTAACAAATAGTAAGGCTACTTCTTTTAATTTTGAAGACTTTAATCGCTTGTCAGTTTCCTGAACGTCCCGTTTGAGCCGGCGTTGTTCCCGTAGAATCAATAGTTGACCCCTCAGAAGGCATCAATGTATTCATCAAATCCAAAGCTCTTGCATTTGACGGATTATACTTCAAAGCATTGCTTACATGATTCATTGCCTTTTGCGTGTCGTTCTCAATATTAAAAGCTTTACCCGCTAAGTAATTGTAAGCAGCAGCAACTTGAGCCGCACTTGCAACTTTAGTGTCTTCATCTAATAAAGACAAATACTTTTCATAACGCTCAGCTCCGGCAAAAGTAGAGTCAGGTCTATTTTTGTTCCCTTTAGCCAAAGCACTATAATAATATGCTGCTGGCCACGAATCTTTGTATAGCTCTACTACTTTATCAAAAGCTACGTCTGCTTTTTCGTAATTTCTAGAGCTAAAATAAGTAATACCTACATTTGCATAATCCCCACCGTCTACTTTCTTGCCTTTAGTTTCAATTACCTTTTGATACATATCTGCTGATTTGTCGTAATCTTTTTTCTCTTTGAAGTATTCAGCCAGCTCAGAATAGTAATCGTACGTTGTATCTTTCATGGCGTAAGCCTTCTCGATATACTCCATCGCTTTTTCTGTGTTACCTAAAGCAAGGTAATCACGTCCTTCAAAACCGTAGTCAAGACCGTATACTTTGTCTTTATCAGCTTTGCTGATATATGTTTCCATCAACTCAATAGACTCATTGTAGTTTCCTTTATAAAACTGCGAGATGCCAGATAAACGGTAAACTATCGGATCATCGTTACAAGACTTAATTTCGTCAACAGTTTGAAGTACCTTATCATAAGCCTTACCAATAAAGGCAAGTTGAGCGTAACGTAATTTTGCTCCGCAATCTCCATCACTATTCTTTAAATACAAATCAGCCATTTCAGCAGACTTATCAAACTTCTGATAGATTTGATAAAATGAACTTAGGTATTTGTAAGCCGGAGCATGCGTAGGGTCAGCAGCTACTGCTTCGTCTAGTCTCTTTTTTGCATCTTCGTAGTTACGTCCTTGAAGCCATATCTGACCCATCTTTGCCAAGACCATCGCTTTGTCTTTTGTAAGACGTTCAGCATTTTGAAGAGCATTCATTGCATCTCCACCTTCGTTCATTATGTAATAGGCGTTGGCTTTCGTCAAGTAAAAATCAGGATTATCCTTAGTCTTTGAAGCCTCAATTGCCTGATCAGCATACTTGATGGCTTCTGCTGGATCATTCACGAATGGAAACATGATGTAAGCTTCACCTATTCGGTTGATTACATCTGCATCTTTTCCTCTAGAACGACTGATAGCTTCTTCAAACAGCACTTTCGATCCTGCGAAGTCTTTTTGAGCATATTTTACCATACCCATTCCAACCATACTAAGTGGATCTCCTTTTCTTTCAGTAGCATTACCCTTTTCGAAAAGTGCCATTGCCGCCGACTGCACATCAGCTTTGTTTGCATCTGGACTGCGGAGAAGAGTGTACCCTTGGTAGAATAAATTCTCTGCCGTTGGGATTGAACTTGCAAGTTGTGTAAAACTCGTATTAGCTGCTGTGTACCGTTCTGCTTCCAGATCTTTCAAACCAGATTCAACGCTCTGGGCAAAAAGCTGCACTCCAAATACCATCGTAACGATGGCAGCCAAAGACATTATTTTCAAAAATTTTCTCATCTTCACTTCCATTGGGTTTGTATTTTAAAAAAAAGTTTTGACAAATTTATAAAATGAAACTTAACCAAAAAAACGGTTTTTAAATCATTTGACAATTATTTGTTCATATTCAGTGAGACTCAAGATATTTTATTTGGTTTCTTAACGGATTGTTAAAACCTTATTTCTTGTCCTTTAATTTGTTTTTATTCACCGGGGTATTATCAATAATATATACTTTGGGAATTATGTAGTAAGGAATTAACCCCATTTTCTCAACTACTAACTGCCCGATTTGCGAACAGCTGAATCTAATAAAACCTTTAGCCACACCCCACTTTGATTGGGTAGTATGCAGGTAAATCAGGCGTTCGAGTGGATAATTACGATCACGCAAGTTATCTACAGATGGACCAAAGGCCTTCCCAACAGCTTCGTTTACTACTTTGAGCGTGCGTATGCCTTTTCTTAGAGAATCAGCTCGCCTATTGTCTTTATCACTGATCCAGTTATTTCCAACTACACCAATTACATTTTTATTTCTGGCTATAAAGTCAAATACCTCAGCATTTCCGTCGGCGGCAAAAATATTTGCATTCTCAATGTTATCAATATTGAGTTTACTTTTTATAAAACCCAAATTACTTGAGTTACTATTATCGAAAACGAGTTTCTTTCTCGCACTTTTATTTACAAAAATATTTTTAAGTTCGTTAATCGTAATAGTGTTCAGGTCACTACCATTATTCACAATGAGTGCTACAGCATCTAAAGCCATTGGTGCCGGCTCGTACTTTATTTTTTTTTGATCAAAAAACGCGATTTCTTTCTCATTTAACTCACGCGTAACAACTATCACCTCTACGGAATCTTGTAACATTAAATTTATGGCTCTTTGCTCAGGCACATAAACAACATCAAATGTCGTTTCAGGGTAATGGGCTTTGTACGCCTGAATTTGTGCTTCAACAATTGGCTTCAAAGATTCATCAGCGGCAATTGTAGCACTTCCTCTCCTTATTGTATCCGTTACTTCTTGTGGAGCGTAATTACAAGATACGATCCCAGCACCTAATAGAGGCGTAAATACCAGTAAACGTAGAAAAAATGTTAGTTTCATATTTGTTAGAGTCATATCATCTAAAAAGAGCCGTCTTTAACTGACGGCTCTTTTTTATTTTGCAGTACTATGTGTGAGCCTATTCTTCTTTATAGATAATATATGCTCGGTACGTACGAAAAACACCATACAGGATAACTGTTATACCCATTGCCCACGCTATAAGCGGATCTAAGTCAACAATAAACCAATTATATAATATTACCATTACTCCTACTATCAGATACATTAAGCCCATAGCTGAATGCAGACCTGTTTTCAAAAGTTTAAATGGATCACGTCTCGTACTCATCACTTATATACTATTCTAACCTAAAGCTAATTGGCATGGTAAAGTACACCCGAACGTTACGTCCGTTTTGACGACCTGGACTCCATTTAGGCATTGACTTTATCACACGAGAAGCCTCTTCGTCGCATCCAAAACCAATTCCTTTCAAGATCGAAATGTCGCCGATGCTACCATCTTTCTCCACAACGAATTTCACGAAAACTTTTCCGGAAACGTTGGCTCGCTGGGCAGCAGATGGGTATTTCATATTCTCACCGATATATCTGTACATCTGTGCAATACCGCCCGGAAATTCGGGTTGCTGCTCAACCGTTGTAAAGATTTCTTCCTCTCTAGCTTTTCCAAGACCCGCAGGTTTGGTAATTGCCGGAGGAGGAGGTGGCGGAGGGGCGAAATTACTGATTGCATCTTCACCTTCTACAGTTTTAGATGAAATCACTGCCTTTTCTACTTCTTCTACTTTGGGAGGTGGCTCTTCTATTATCACTTCTTCATCAGCTTTTGGCTCTGGAGGAAGAAATTTGACCTGAGCAATCTCCGGCGGTGGGGGCTCCGGCGGTGGGGGCGGAGGTGGCAATTCGAGTTCATCTTCGGGTTCTTCTATCTCTTCGAGGTCAGCGAGATCAATCTCAATTGCTCTAAGCTCACTATCGTCACCCTTGCTTGCATTACTGTACGCAAAAGCTGCTCCAATGAGCGAAGTAAAGATTAACGTCCCGATAACCAATGCCTTTGTTAGATACTTTGAATAATTGCTTCTTAGGAAGAAAGCCCCGTAGGTCTTGTTACGTTCCTCGAAGACCATATCATCCAAGGATTTACCCTTATATTTATTGGATTCCATAGTTTACGTTAATTTACATGTAACTTATAATACTTACTCATTGCTGGCGGGTGGGTTACCAACTTTTTCATCGTACGCTTTTTGCTCTTGCTTTTGCAAATCAACAACCGCGTACAGTTCACTTTCAGTGATTGCCATTTCGTCCAAAATATCAACGGTATTCTTCCAAGTTGCTTGATTAGTTGGTTTAATAAC
>JBLHXN010000024.1:0-36950 GCA_047630355.1 Spirosomataceae bacterium
AATGGGCGGCATGACGAAAGCCATTGAAGCCGGATTACCCAAAATGAAAATTGAGGAGGCAGCGGCAAAAAAACAAGCCCGAATTGACTCAAAGAAAGATGTTATCGTGGGCGTGAACAAATACAAGCTCGCTAGCGAAGAGCCAATGGAAATTCTGCAAATTGATAACGAAGCCGTTCGACTTTCGCAGATTAATTCCCTCACAAAAATCAAGGCGGAACGCAAAGAAAATGCCGTTCAAGATTCTCTCGAAAAAATCACGGAAGCCTGCAAAAGTTCGGGTGGACAAAATTGGAATTCAAATCTTTTATCACTCGCTGTAAGTGCCGCTCGTCACCGGGCAACGTTGGGAGAAATATCGGATGCAATGGAAGCAATATTCGGACGACACAAAGCCGTTGTTCGCTCCATATCAGGAGTTTACCAATCAGAAGTTGCGAACGACGAATATTTCAAAAAAGCCATCGAAATGGCGGATAAATTCGCCGAACTGGACGGTCGCCGTCCGCGAATAATGGTGGCAAAGATGGGACAAGACGGACACGATCGTGGAGCAAAAATAATCGCTACAAGTTTCGCTGACTTAGGCTTTGATGTTGACATTGGCCCGTTATTCCAAACCCCCGAAGAAACCGCCCGCCAAGCCGCTGAAAACGATGTTCATCTAGTAGGAATTTCGAGTCTTGCGGCGGGGCACAAAACGCTCGTTCCGCAATTGATTTCTGAGCTCAAGAAAATCGGACGGGAAGATATTATGGTAATCGTTGGCGGTGTAATTCCGCATCAGGATTATCAATTCCTCTACGATGCGGGCGTAAAAGGCATTTTCGGCCCCGGAACGGTTATCGCCGTGGCGGCAATGGAAATTTTGGAGACTTTGATTGGGGAATAATTTTTCAGAAAATAGTTATACTTTTACCTAAAATAAATTCAAAATGGAAGCAACAATAGATATACGTATTCCACTTACCATTAACCAATTAGTGGAAATAGTCAAACAATTACCCGCTAAAGAAAAAAGAGTAATCAAAGAATTACTGAACGAAGAAAGTACACCAAAAGAGGTTATTTTGCAAAATCTAAAGGATGATGTAAGGTCTCTACAAAACGGTACTTTACAAACAAGACCCGCAGCAGATTTTCTTAAAGAATTGAAGGAAAAAGGTTATTTATGCTCTGCGAAGTCTCAGACTTCGCAGATGCGACAAGCCGTCTCCTGACCGCAGCAGAAATTATTTCCTACGGAAAATTAAACTTTGGCAGACTTGAAAAGCCTATTTATAGTTTCCAACTAAAAAAGAGTCTGAGCTTATTTATTATACAGATAGGATAAATTAGAAGATAACTCTCGCTAAAATCGCAGTAAAACCCGCCCCGTTTTGGCGACAAACTTGTTCTACGCAGCCTTCGACAGGCTCAGGCGGACACGCCTACCTTCAACTTTTTCGTTAGTTTTATCTCTCAAATACACTTCTTAGCCTAACATTTAATTTTTCAATATCCACAAAAGAAAGGTTATCGCTTCACTTTCACGCCATATTTATCCAACAAACCCACCACTCCTTCGAGTGAGAATATCGCTCCTTTCATGCGGTTATTTTCGGGGTCAATGCTGTAATTTTCGGCGGTTTGGAAATCCGACTTTTCGAGATTGGTTCGGCTGAAAATTGTCCGTTTTAGATCACAATCCATAAATTTTGCACTCATCAATTCGGTTTCCGTGAAATCAACTTCGTGCATGGTGCAGTTTTTGAACATCGTGCCCTTCAGTTTCAAGGCGTAAAACGAGGCCAAATTTAATTGGCAGTCGGCAAAATATAGCTGCAATAAAAACGGATTACATTCACTAAAATCTAACCCGAGCAATTTACAGTTTCTGAATTTCACGTCTTTAAAAGCCGTCGCTTTCAACGAAGCATTACTGAAATTACAATCCCGAAACTCGCATTCTATAAAAGTAACCGTTGAGAGGTTTACCTTTTCGAAATCGCATTCTATAAAAATACAGTTATCGTAAGTCGTATTTGTTAGTTTTTTATCGGCAAAGTTTACTTTCTGAAAAGTCTCGTCTTCCATTAAATTTTATACTTTTTCACAAGTTTACAAAATAGAAAAGGCTCTAACATTACTTCGTTAGAGCCTTTCCGAATTATCAAGATATCAAGTTTGCTATTTAGTCACGATCTCTACCACCCAAGAAAATCATCACGTAATACGCTAAATTGGCAATGGCACCAAGTGCTGCCACCACATACGTCATAGCCGCCCATTTAAGAGCATCTTTCGACATGGCGAGTTCGCTTTGATTTACGACATTTCGTTGTTCCATCCATTTTAATGCCCGGCTAGAAGCGTCGAATTCTACCGGAAGTGTCACCAGCGTAAAAAGTGTCAAAGCCAAGTTTGCGGCAATCAAAACCATTAAAACGGTATTTCCAATTACGCTTCCGCTTGAGATCAGGTAAATACCTCCCATAATCAGGAACATATTTGCCATGCCCATAATTTTGGAAGCAATGTTTACGGCAGGAACAAGAGCCGAACGCATTCCCAACGCCGCATACGCCGTAGCATGTTGCACAGCGTGCCCACATTCGTGAGCTGCTACCGCCGCCGAAGCAGCACTTCTGCCGTGATAAACATCACCGCTGAGGTTTACAGTTCGGTCAGCAGGGTTGTAATGATCCGTAAGTTGTCCGTCTACTTGCGTAATCTTTACGTTACTCAAACCATTATCGTCGAGCATTTTCTGAGCTATTTCCGCTCCGCTCATTTGGTTCGACAAACCGATCTTTGAATATTCTTGAAACTTACTCTTCAGTCGGCGGGATACGAGCCAACTGATGCCCATAAATACAAAACCGATTAAATAGATTCCCATCATAAGTATATATTTCTAATTTTATTGATTTAATAATACGTTCTATCACACAAAAACAACAATTTTGTAGTCAAGGTTCTATATTTCCGCTGTAAAGATAGCAAATTGACGAGATTAAATATGAGTAACGCCATTGTTTCAAACAATAGAATACCGTAACTTAACTCTATAAACCAACGAATAGCCATGATTGAAACCGCCCGTCACCTGAAAGAAATAATCAACAAAGCCAACCCGCTATTAATCGCCATAAAGGAGAAAGACGCCGCTTTCAAACCCAAATCAGACAAATGGTCGAAGAAAGAAATCATTGGTCATCTAATTGATTCGGCATCCAATAATCACCAGAAGTTCGTCCGATTAATGCAGGCTGAGAACTTGGCTTTTGTCAAATATGACCAAGAATTATGGGTTGCTAATCAACGTTACAATAAAACAGACTGGCTGGAGTTAATCAACTTTTGGAGTCTCTATAACTCACATTTAGCTCATATAATTGAGTTTACCGTTGCCGAAAAACTACAAAATAAAATCACCATAAATGATATCGGACCATTCACGCTCGAGTTTATTATGAAAGACTACGTTGAACACCTCAAGCACCATCTTAAAACCATCCTTCCCGATTCAGGAATTGATAGTAAATTCGAGAATATTTACAATCAATAGTCCTCCGTAAAACAGGATCCATAAAATCCGTTGCAGAAAAATAGAATATTCAGCTTAAACGCCTTAATTTTGCGACCAAATTATAGAGAGACGCCCACTTTTTGACGAAAGCTTGAACAGTTGAGCTGTTTCTCATAACATTTCCAATCATTAATAACATAGAATGTCATCTGCTCAGCAACCACGCTTATCTGACCGTATTTTAGCCCTTGAAGAATCTTCAACATTGGCGATGGCACAAAAATCACGGGAATTGGCCGCTCAGGGTCATAAGGTTATAAATCTATCCATTGGCGAACCTGATTTCAAAACGCCAAGGCATATTTGTGAGGCAGCCAAAGATGCTGTTGATGCAGGATTTCATCACTATACTCCCGTTCCGGGAATTCCTGAACTGAGAAAAGCGATTGCGGAAAAGTTTCAGCGTGAAAATAATATTGACTGGAAACCAGAAAATATCGTGGTTTCTACCGGGGCGAAGCATTCATTAGCCAACGTTTTGCAAGTATTGGTAAATCCCGGAGATGAAGTAATTGTTTTAGCTCCTTACTGGGTAAGCTACTCTGAGATGGTAAAATTAGCCGAAGGAACACCCGTAATTGTGGAAGGTTCGTTTGAAAACAATTTCAAAGTCACTCCCGAGCAACTCGAAGCTGCTATTACTGACAAGACAAAATTGATTATGTACTCATCGCCCAATAATCCGACGGGAACGGTTTACAGCGAAGCCGAATTACGAGCAATCGCCGATGTAGTAGAGAAGAACGAACACGTGTTCGTAATGGCGGATGAAATTTACGAATACATCAACTTCTTAGAAGAAGGTCATTTCAGTATTGGATCAATAGACGCCATCAAAGACCGCGTAATTACCGTGAATGGTATGGCGAAAGGATTTGCAATGACCGGTTGGAGAATTGGTTATATCGGAGCGGCAGAATGGATAGCCAAAGGCGTAACAAAACTACAAGGACAAGTAACATCCGGAACGAATCACATCGCCCAACGGGCATCTGTAGTAGCTTGGGATGATATGTCAGCCGCCGAAGAAATGCGACGAGCGTACCTGACCCGTCGTGAATTAATGGTGAACGGCTTAAAAGAAATTCCTGGCTTTAAAGTAAACGTACCCGACGGAGCTTTTTATGCCTTCCCCGACGTCAGTTATTACTTCGGAAAATCAGACGGCGAAACCACGATTGACAACAGCGATGATTTCAGCCTGTGGTTATTAGAAAAAACCTTTGTGGCAACCGTAGCGGGTTCCGGTTTCGGAGCACCAAACTGCATCCGTATCTCCACCGCCGCATCCGACGAAGCCCTAACAGAAGCTATCGAAAGAATTAGCGAAGCGGTGAAGACGTTGAAGTAACAAATGTCAGTCTGAGCAAACGTTGCCCGAACTACGCGTCCCGGCAGTACACTACTGTCAGTCTGAGGTTCTCGAAGACAATCAACTCGAACTACGCGTCCCGGCAGTACACTACTGTCAGTCTGAGGTTCTCGAAGACAATCAACTTGAACTACGCGTCCCGGCAATAACGCTGTATGGAGCACTTCGAGCGGAACGCCGCCCGGAACCTCAGGGAGACAGTAGTACAATGTCAGTCTGAAACTCCGCGTCCCGGGCGAGTAAAGCGAGGAAACTCGAAGACAGGCAACTGGGAAAGAACGCCACCGAATAATCAAAAATCTTTCCCTTCAAAGGATAAACCACTTTTGTTGGCTAATTTTGCGTGACGATATTTACCTATAACATTAGATGACCGAGCAACAACAGCATAGCTACGAAGAACAAGACGACATCATTACTATTGATTTCAAGGCATTTTTTAGAATCCTGCGAAAAGAATGGTGGGTAATCGTACTGATAACCGGACTAATAATCGCCGCTGGCGGCTGGTACGCATTCACCGCCCGGGAAGAATTTGTCTCGGAAGGAAGAATTTTACCCGAAATGAGCGGAGGGGGAAGTTCTTCGTTAGGTAGTCTTGCCAACTTAGTCGGAATTGGTGGCTTTGAATTAGGTTTGAAAAACGGCACCGATGCCATTCGTCCCGACTTGTACCCGGATATTATTCAAACAACGCCTTTTTTTCTTAACCTTTTTAATCAGGGAGTTATAACCAAGACGGGGGATAGTCTGAGTTTTGAATCGTATTATCATCAGGCTATTGAAGAAGACAAAGCTCCCGAAGAAATTGATACCAAACTTTTCAAAGGTAAACCTGAAGGGATAATCGTGGTAAATCGAGTTACCGAAGAGCGAATCGAGGATTTAAAAGAACGCATAAGCGGTAATATCGATAAGAAGAGTGGCGTCATAAATATAACCGTCAAAATGCCCGACCCCGTGGTTGCGGCCGGATTAGCCCGGTACGTAATGAAGTACCTAACAGATTACGTCACAGAGTACCGAACCGAGAAAAGTAAGCAAGAAGTAGATTTTCTGGGCCGTAAAGTAGCCGCTGCCCGGGGTGAGTTTTACAGCGACCAAGCCCGAAAAGCCCGCTACGCTGACCAGTTCGCCGCTCCAACTATTCGCCTTCAATCCGCTGATATTCAGCGGGAACGCTTAGAATCAGAATATAAACTGTCTTCAACCGTTTATAACGAACTATTAAAAAAATACGAAGAAGCTAAAATAAAACTACAGCAAGAAACACCCGTTTTTCAGATATTAGAACCTCCCGTTGCCCCAACATTAAAAAGCGAACCTAAAAAGTCAATTATACTTCTGGCTTCTGCCTTTTTAGGTTTTTTCCTCGCTATTATCATAGCATTGGTTATTCGTAAGAATTATAAGAAATTTTTGGTGTAAAAAATCCTACTGTCAGTCTGAGCAAACGTTGCCCGAACTACGCATCCCGGCAGTACACTACTGTCAGTCTGAGGTTCTCGAAGACAATCAACTTGAACTACGCGTCCCGGCAATAACGCTGTATGGAGCACTTCGAGCGGAACGCCGCCCGGAACCTCAGTGTGACAAAGTACCATGTCAATCTGAGCAAACGTTGCCCGAACTACGCATCCTGGCAGTACATTACTATCAGTCTGAGGTTCTCGAAGACAATCAACTTGAACTACGCGTCCCGGCAATAACGCTGTATGGAGCACTTCGAGTGGAACGCCGCCCGGGGAACCTCAGGGAGACAGTAGTACAATGTCAGTCTGAAACTCCGCGTCCCGGGCGAGTAAAGCGAGGAAACTCGAAGACCGTCAACTGGGAAATATAACTTACGGTTAGTCTGAGCACACATTCCGGACTACGCGTCCCGCACTGCTGTCAGGTTGAGGTTCTCGAAACCAGGCAACTCGGCAGTACATTACTGTCAGTCTGAGCAAACGTTGCCCGAACTACGCGTTCTGGAAAAGATATACTCGCTGTCTGAGACTACGCGTCTCGGCAAAGCCGAAGACTACCGATTAATCAAAAAGCAAGAAAACATAGTATCTTAAAATCTACACTTAGTACATTTGCAGAACAAGAGTTTATAAACATCAGCCGTTTGGAAACAACTATACGCTCATTAAAAAATATCCGCATCACCGTAGTAGGCCTTGGCTACGTTGGTTTACCCTCAGCCGTTGAGTTCGGTAAAAAATACTCCACCGTTGGTTTGGACATCAACGAAAACCGGGTAAACGAACTCCGACAAGGCATTGACCGGACGCAAGAAACCTCCGCCGAAGAAATACGAGCGGCGAAACAGCTGTCTTTTGTTACCGAGTTAAACCCTTTAAACCCCACCGAAACGTCGGACTGCCTCAGCTCCTCTGGAACGCCAGCCGCTCCAACGACGGGTAGGGAAGCTAACATCTACATCGTTACCGTTCCAACCCCAATCGACCAATTCAAAAAGCCCGACTTGCGGCCGTTGATATCGGCAAGCACGATGATTGGTAACGTGTTACAAAAAGGCGACGCGGAACGCCGCCCGATAGTCATTTACGAATCAACGGTTTATCCCAGCTGTACCGAAGAAGATTGCGTTCCGGTATTAAAACAAACGAGCGGATTAACATTCAATCAAGACTTCTTTTGTGGTTACTCTCCCGAACGGATAAATCCGGGAGATAAAGTTCATACAGTCACTAAAGTATTGAAGGTTACCTCAGGTTCCACACCCGAAATAGCATCATTTGTAAATCAACTCTATGCTTCTATCATCACCGCAGGAACCTTTCAAGCTGAATCAATTAAAGTGGCCGAGGCCGCTAAAATTGTGGAGAATTGCCAGCGAGACGTCAATATTTCTTTTGTGAACGAACTGGCGTTGATATTCGACAAAATGCATATTGACACCACCGAAGTCTTGGAAGCCGCCGAGACAAAGTGGAACTTCTTGCCCTTCCGGCCAGGATTAGTGGGTGGGCAGATGCAACAGAAGTAAAAGCGGAGTATGGCATTGAGTTGACCGAATTGTTTAATATTAAGTACGATGCCGTAATAATTGCTACTGCTCATGACGAATTCGAAAAAATAGATTTAACAAAAATCAGTAATAATATTCACGTACTTTTTGATACGAAATCAGTAATTGAAAAAAGTGTGGTGGATGGGAGAATGTAAGTACTTTTCAAATAGTTTTATACAACGCTCTATAGCTATTTACCATCTTTTTCTTTGAAAATTCTTCTACCAAATACTTTTTAGAGTTTTGTCCATGATTAATTACAATTGCTGGTTGTTCTAAATAAAATAAGATACGGCTTATCGCCTCATCGGCTGTTTCGATAATAAATCCATTACTTTTCACTAGATCTGTGTTTCCCACACAATTTGTAAGTATCAAAGGTAATTGGTAATTCATAGCCTCAAGTACTGCAAATGGTAACCCCTCCCATAAAGCAGTGGAAATGTAAACGTCAGCGGTCATAAGTATCTTCTCAACTTCATCTTTTTGAATCCAACCAGTAATTTGAATATTTGAGGAGCTTAATTGATTCTTCAACTCACCATCGCCTATCCAAATAAACTTTACATTCTTATCTACGAGTCTTTCAGCGATAGTGTTAAATAGCTTAGGATTCTTTTGAATTGCAATCCTTCCACTAGTTACAATTATCATTTCTTTAGACGAGGACGAGTATTTAATGTGATCAATATTATCGTAAGAAATACCATTATTTATAGTAAAACTCTCGATGCCAATTTTCTCGTACGCCTCCGTTTCCGATTTTGATACTCCTACGACTATTCCATTATCCTTATGAGCAAATATCTCGAGGCATTCAAATAATTTTTTCTTTAAAAAATTAATATCTTTCCGTAAAAAAGGGGCTCCATTTGGAGAATAAATGGCTGGAATTTTGATATTTTTTGATAGCACTTTTCCGAGAAACCCCGCTTTTGAAGAATGTAAATGAAGTACGATTCTATTATCCGTAGCCTTCACAATATTCCGTACAATTGATTTAAGAGCAAAATATGCACTAAAGTCTTTAAATGGATTTATTCCCCTGCCTGCAAATTGCCATTTTATAAACTCTACATCGGGGCGAAACCTATTTTTTATACTATCAATAGATTCCCCTCTTGTTGAATATACTACTACCTGCTTATTAGTAGTGTCATCATCAGTTAAGTTTTTAATAAATTCAATTATGCCTCCTCCAAAAGCCTCCACAACATGAATTATGGTCATTGTTTAAAATTAAGTAAGTAATGAATTTTTACTGCCGACTCTTTCCATGAGTATTTTGTAAGGTTTTCTTCCATTTTATCTTTCAACAAATTTCTTTTGGATTCATCATCTTTAAGCAGTGTTATTGCCTCTATTAAGGTTTCTTTTTCGTGCGGATCGCAGTACAAGACAGAGTCGCTATAAATTTCAGGCAAACAGGAGGTACTAGAAATAATGCAAAAACTTCCGCATGCTTGTGCTTCCAACGGAGGTAGTCCAAAGCCCTCAAAAAAAGATGGGTAAACAAAACAGAAAGCATTTGTATAAAGTGCCTTGAGTTCATTATCTGAAACCCTTCCCAACCATACGAAGTTCTTTTTGCCTGATAGCTTATTCTTACCCTTAAAAACTGTGGGATTCGAACCACCAACAATAACTATTTGAAGCCCTAAGTCACAAACTGCCTCGATACAATTAATTATCAGCTTGAAATTCTTATTTGTATTTAAACTACTAACTGCTAGTATGTACGGAATATTTTGATTTAGTCGATTTAGTATTGAAAAATCAGGCGGAATGTCAATCATATGTTGATATCCTTCATAGACGACCGATATTTTTTGCGGGCTTACTTTCAACAAGCTCTGAATTCTTTGTTTGGAATACTCCGAAACAGTAAGGATTTGTTTGGAAAAAAAACCAGACGCACTAAAGACTATACGATACCAAAAAGCAAACAAGTCTGTGAAGCCATCAGGAATATCAATAAAGTTCACATCGTGAAAAGTTGGCAAGTGTTTTCTTTTAAAGATCGGCCCCGTTCCGTTCGGAGAGAAAAGTGTCTCTGAAAATGTGTAAAAAAATAAGTCTATCTGCTCCCACAAATGTCCGCTAAAAATCCCAATTCGGTTTATCTTGATGTTTCTCAGTTTAAAATGGGCATCTACTATATTTGAGGATTTAGGTAATAATAAAATATACTTAATATTAGGACTATCTAGTTTATCCAATTCTTTTACAATTTCAATACAATATCTCTGTACCCCAGTTAAATTTTGAGTTAAAAAACGACCGTTTATATAGATTGTTTTCATCTATTTTTTAAATGATATTTTAGGTATAAAAGTGGAGAAAATCAATAAAAAGATGAAAACGTATGTCTGCCAAAAATTTGCAGTAAGCATTAAGGAAGAGAAAATAATAAAAATGAACTTCTTAGAGTATGCTTTGATGTAGTCTTTCTTTTCAAATAATTGCTCAATAATTTGTTCGTTCGCTATTTTTAATGAAATTCCTAGTAATAATCCGCTAACAAATACGCCAGCAAATCCAAAATTCAAAAACGGCTCAAAAAACAGTCCCCCTCGTATTCCTCCATGTGTACCATCTTCGTAACCTAGAAAGTTATTAGTATATGCACTTATAGCATAGTCATTTCTAAATGCTGATAAATGTCTGGGGATAAAAGATATAAATGCGGCGAGGTAAGATTTACCAAAAAGGAAGACACCATCCCAGTATGATAGGATATAAGCGAAGTCACGTAAATCCGAAAAGTTATTACCGTAGAATAATGAATACGTTAAAAACCCAAGCTCTTCAATCTCAAACACCCTACCATCTCTGACAGATCCTAACTGAAAGATTCCTAATACCATGGTAAAACCGAGAACAGCTAGCTTTCTTAAACTAATCCTGTTTTTAATTAAATAAAATAGAAGCCCGTTTAAAATCGAAAAAAAAACAGTGGAGCGATTTCCGGAAAATAATCCAAAAATTATCAAAATCAGAATACTAATAACAAGCATCAATTTCCGCTTGTTATCCAAGTAGAGGATAATCAGAATTGGCAAAGTAATTTCAAATAAGGAAACCCAAAGATTGAATATCGGTCGAATTTCCGGGAGAGCCAAATATTCGTTTCTAATCTTAAAACTGACACCGAACCGCACAAACGAATAAAGAAGCCCTGCTGCGGTAAATGAAAACAGAAATGAAAGTAGGGAATAAATAAAAAATTTGTTTCTAATTGCACGTTCAAGATAATGGGCTCCCTGATTTTGTACCTTTTGAAAGAATGAATTAGACTTACTTATTAACAATTTATTTCCTAAATATCCACCAAGCAGAACTGACGAATATCCAAAAACATTAATCCTAAAGGCATAATCCACTTGCTCTCGTATTGTTTCCATTTTACCTGACATTGCAATATCATTTAAAAATGAACCCGCAAAGGGGTACATAAAAAAAACAGAGAAAATAAACGAATAAAAAATGTAGAAGTGCCACAAATCTAGTTTCAAACCCCTAGTATAACAAGAGGAGTACCAAGACCAGCAAAAGTGCACAACAATTATAATTGCAATTACTAGCAAAAAAAGATTGAAATCTAATGCACCATACAATAAGATAAACCTTTTATTCATCGAGTATGTCTAAAACCATTTTGTTATAGTTATTCACCATTACATCAATGTTAAATTTTTTTGAAACTTTCAGAATAGCATTTTCACGCAAATCTATTAGTTTGTGACAATTATCTACAACATACTCTAATGTACTCTGAAGATTTTTGAGGGAGGTAGACTGATAAAGGTAACCGTTCAATTTATCATCAATTATTTCAGGTGTACCTCCAACATTAGAAGCCACCACAATTTTTCCATAGCTCATGCCCTCTATAATTGTTGTCCCCAATGGCTCAGCAAATGATTCTGTAGTGCAGTTTACTACAATATCTATCTCATTATAAATAGCTTCGGTTTCCTTAATAAAACCCTTAAACTCTACCATTTCCGACAGAGCAGATATAGTACTAATATATTTTTTCAACTCTACAGAAAAATCAGTATTTTCGTTGCCGTACACAAATAATTTGACGCTTTTATTTGTTCGAAGCTCTTTCATCGCTTCCAAAAGTAACATGTGTCCTTTTTCAGGAATAATTTGCCCTATAATTCCGACTGTTATGTCCACCCCCGTATGGATTTTTAAATTATTAAATTTCTGTATATCGATACCATTATATACAATCCAAGCATTGTGTGACGTTACCTGTAGAAATTTTTTTCTTGTTGCACCTGAGGGAACATAGTTTAAATCAAAATTTCTTGCTAGTAAATTCCATATCCAATAAGACAAATATTTATTTCTACCATGAAATGATATATCGTGGTGGCTTCTAATTATTTTAAAATTCCTACCATATATTTTTTGATAAAAAATATATGGTAGGATATAAAAACTTGGAATAAGGTTTATGCAATCAATTAGTGTTATTTCTTTATGCTGCTTTATAATTTGCGAAACTGTTATTGAGAGAGCCAGAGACTTAAACAGAAATAGCGGAACGAACAAAAGAGTATCGACAAAAATATTACCTGATCTAGCAGATGACAAATGTTTGGACGTATAAACTTTTAGACCCGCCTCCCTGTGAAATGATGCAAAATCACCCTCTGAGCAAAGAATAATAGGAGTAATACTATGATTACTTTTAAGTAAACGACTAATTACAATTTCTGCTCCGCTGAAATTTTCAGAGTAGAAAATATAAAGGCATGTTATTGATTTCATTTACTGTTTTTGAGCCAAAATTATAGTGTTCGTATACAAATTTTCACTTTTAGGTAGTAAAAATTCTAAAATGATGAAAAATATATTTGTAAAGCCAATAAGCGGTATAGCAACAAGATGCCTTAAAATTTTAGCTTTGGGTAATAAGTTGTACACATACGACGTGATTAAAGTACCAATTGTCGTCCATGGTGAATTTATCTTATTAAGTTGAATAATTTTGAAACCGTTACTTTCTAAAAGGTATTTTACTCCAAAAGAACTATACCTCGCATAGTCGAATGGTTCTTCATGCTCCTCAAATGTAAATGGGACCGTAAGTAATATGTAACCGTCGGGCTTCATTACCCTATGTATTTCCGCGAGTACTTCGATTGGCTCAAATACGTGTTCCAATACCTCGCTACAAACGACACTTTGAAATTTACTATTTTCGAATGGTAAATTTATCCCATCAAAATATACATCGACTTTAGAGTTTTTATGATTGTGGCCAGTTATTTCAATATCAACGCCTATATATTCTGTGTTTTTAAAAAATAAATGTTCGTAGGGTTTTGATCCACACCCAAAATCAAGTGTTGCACCTTCAATATAAATGCTCTTTTCCGTCAACGACTTATAAATCCCACTCCGAATATGGTAATGGGGGTTTAAAAACAAACCAACTATTCCCGGTTTAAAATAATCTATTTTTATCATCCAGTATATCTTCTAAGGTTACTTTATTTTTTTAGTGTTAACGAGGATTGATACTTCTGGTAACTTTTTGGAACAAAATTTAAAACTTCAAAATATTGCTCGAGATCGCTAATGAGCTTTCCCGAATTATAAAATACGTGGGACATTAGCGACCTTCCAACAACAAACTTCTTAGCGTTCGATTTCGTAAAAAGCTTGTACGCTTTTGTGTTTAAAATCATTTTCTGAAAAGTATCAGTAGATTGGTTTTGCTTAAAGTAATCCAACGTGTGTTCGTCGTGTATAGTAATATATAGAATACCACCCTTTTTCAATATTCTATTTAATTCCCAAAGCCAAGTAAGTGCTAAGTCGTCAATATGCGTAAATACAGACCCTGCATAAATGAAATCAAAATAATTATCTTCAAATGGAAGGTGGGGCGTCATGGTAACCGTTAAAAAGTTAATCGGCTTTAAGTGCTCTTGACACCAATAAATATGCTCCGAAGCCAAGTCTACTCCCCACACGTCGTTAAAATCACTAGTACTGTGTAAATTCCGAATCATTCGACCAGACGAGCAGCCAAACTCTAAAACTCGCTTGTGATCACCACTTTCTTGACTAAGAAAAGGCTTCACAATAGACATCATTTGTTCGAAGTCTACTTTTCCTCCACTTATGAACTGTTCTTCGCTCATTTCACCTATCCTTAGTGACTTTGGTGGTACAGGTAAGCCATCAATAGTTGATATCTCTACACGACTATTATCAAACTCGATTACATATTCATTTTTGCTTGGTTCTATAGCAAAAAATTTACCAGTTATTGACGGATTAATAAGTAAGCTTGGGTTTGTCCAAGAACTTGTTCTGGTTAAAAACTTCTTCAAACTATTTCTAGCAGCACTATCGAATAGCTTTGTTAACCGTGTTTCTTTACGTGCCATTGATTTATTTTTTTTTATAAATAGTAGTAATTGACTGCCCTAACTCATTGGATTTGAAACTCTTAAATGTGGTGATTAAATACGATATTAAACCTGAAAGTTTAAGCAAAAATACTGATAAAGCACTCAAATCAATTTCTCTATGCGGTAAATTAAGTAACATTCTGAGCCTAGTATTTACCATTATTTTATAAAAGTAGCGAAAATGATATTTGGGCAGCCCCTCTTCAACAATTTTTACAGTTTCAAGGTTAAATATTTTGGCAACTTTTTCAAATGTAACCTTGTTCCACTTTGTACAGTGATGAGGGGGTAGGTTCAAGGAGTGATTAATCGCATTCACTAAAAAGGATTCATTATTTGGTACAGCAAATATTAAGATACCGCCTGGCTTTAGGCATTTCAGAACAGATAAAAGAAAAGAGTGAGGATTATCAATATGTTCAAGTAATTGAAAAAATAATACACAGTCGTATTCAAGCTGGTATGATTCTGCATGTTTTTCTATACTTTCGTCAATGACTCGGATTCCTTTTTTTTGTGCTTTTTCAATAGCTGTTGGATTAAAGTCTAAACCTGTGTACTTAACTGACTCATCCAGATATTTTTTGAAATGCCCTTCACCACAACCTACCTCTAAGACAGAAGAACTGTTAGAAATATATTTAGATGCAACGACAAACTCTTCTTTATCAGTTTCATAATAATTTGGCAAATTTTGAAGATACGAATAAAAATTACCATCTCCTGGAAAAAAAGGATCAAAGAAAATAAGCGTGCAATTTCTACAATACCTAACATCGATTGTGTCTGAGTTATATGGAATAGTTAATCCTGTATCATTAAAGTAAACTTTTTTCAACTCTTCGACTATCAGTTTTTCCGTAGTAGCAACATCTTCACTTTTACAGAGGATACATTTTTTCGTCATTTGAAATGGTAAAATAAAACTTGAAATGTGATAAATAAAAACAGGAACTGGATACTAGTCAATTTAGAAAGCGAATACTCGTATTTTTTTTGACCAAACATTTTTTTTTGTTGTATGTCAATTATTACCCAGTAAAAAATAGGCATTATTGACAATAAATAAAGGACTGTTAAAGCATCAAAATATTGGCTCATGAATGCAATTGATGAAATAAGAAGTAAATTATAAGCAATGGGATATAGGTATACTTTATGTAATATTTGATTCGCGGCCACAAACTTAGAAAATAAAATATTACAGCCAATTGATGGCAAATTCGCAAATAAAACAACAGCGAATAATGATACCCGATTTATATCGAAATATAATTTTATCTCAAAAAAAGTAAAAATTTCTGGCAATATTAATAAAAATATTGAGCAAGCGAAGGCAAAAATTAGATTAACAAAATTATTCTTTTTTTGATCTTCTAAATAAAACTTAAATTGATTTTTTTTATTTGATTGTTTATTTGCACTATAATTTACTAATGATATAGAAGCCATTTGAGTCATATAAAGGCTGATGGGTATATTATAAATCTGATTAGCCAAGTTGAAATCAGTTAGTACACCAGCTTCAAATCCTGAGAATGCGTAATATGGTAAAAATAAACCAGAGAAGTTGAATATTGAATAAAGGACACACGACTTTAATTGCTTTTTAAATTCATAGCGAAGGCTATACTCAAAATTAAGCTTGATTGAAAACTTAATGTGCATTTGTGCAATTGACACATGAATCAGGAAACCTATTACATTTCCAACTGAAAGAGCTATGGCCGTAAGTAATAAATCATTATGAAGCAGGTGAACGGCTAGTCCCAAAAAATACGAGCAAATATTTGGTAATGTGTAAAAGTAATATTTTCTATTTGAGATCGTAATTGCTGAAATCAGAGGATTCAAGAAAATAACTATTATCGAAGGTATAAATGCAAAGATGATTTTTTCTGACTTAGAAAAGTCACTTATTTGAAATTGGGATATCGTATTCAAAAAGTTTTCGGGACTAATTAATATAATAGTTGTGAGTACAAGTATTATCATTGTACCCACTGTGATTATCAAAGAAAAAAAGTCTTTAATAATTCCTTTGTCCAAGTGTTTTATTTTTAGTAGCTCCGGAATAACAACATCTTGGGCTACAAACTGTGGGATGTATGATAAAATGGTTGAGGTTGTGATTAAAAATATCAATAAATCTTTGTTATTAATATCGTAACTTATGTTACTAATTAAAAAAATCACTGTGAAAAATAAACCTTTAGCTAAACCAACATTCAATATTAGTAGTACCCGTTCATTTTTTAAAAATTTGATCATTCTTGTAGTTTAAGCTATGAGACTTAGATCGAGGAAGCTGTGGCCGCAATAATAATCGAAAGCAAATCTCCAAGCGTAAATCAGAAAAAGGTTAAACATTTTATATCTTGATTCTATTTATTGTACTTGATAATGAATTGGCTCAATATTATCCTCAACTCCTGTTTTCATTATCACTTTTTTACTACATCCCTGAAAGGTAAGTATATCGATTTCATAATGGTATTAGTAGGTGCTAAGGAAAATTTATTTTGGAAACTTGAGGTGAAGTGAGCTTTTTGATTTACTGTTGAGATTTCATACTTTCATCTTAATATTTTTAAAGATTACCCCGTTTTGCAGTTTAGTCGCTGCTACGGGGCTTTTCCTTATATTGACAACTACTTTATTGCTGATTTACAATAAACTGTAACACTCCCGAAAATAACCAAAAAGTCGTTATGACTCATGGCTAGGATTACTACAATGCAAAAAATAGAGCCTTTACTTTCATAAAGACTCTATTATAAAGTAGAATAGCAATCATTTAATTACTTATTAATAGCGGCTTTCAATACTTCATTTTCAGTTTTAAGCGTTTTCAATTCGTTATTTAATTCAATCATATAAAGAGTCAACTCCTCAATTTTTTCCATAAACATTTTGGAAGTTTGAGCAACGTCTAATCCACTGTTTATCATTTCGTCAGCGGATGGGACATTGGGTAAGTGCTTGTTCTCTTTAGTGAAGGTCTCTACCTCTTCTAAGGGCATTAACTTATAAGAAGGCTCGAATACGTAATCAGCCCAATCCGTACCGGCTGCCGCCAAGGCAACTTTTACTTTTTCCGTTAGAATTCCGCCTTTAACCAAAAGGTTGTACCCGCTATTATTAGCCGTTCCTTGCATTCTAAGGCTTGGCGAAACATCTCCAATTGTGACATATTTAGCTGAAAAATCTCCGTAAATCAAAGGGGTTAGCGTGTTAGAGTTTGTAATGTATAGTTTATCCGATCCAACTTCATTTTCTCCCGCTTTATATCCGATCGCAATATTCCCGCTCCCAGTTGCATTAAGCAAACTTTGAGAGCCAATAGCAACATTATTGTTACCTGAAACATTCGAACCTAAAGCATTCGAACCAATTGCCATATTTTCACTCCCTACAGTATTACTAGAAAGTGATGTAGTGCCAATTCCGACATTAAGTGAACCCGATGTATTCAATTGTAATGAAAAAGCACCGATTGCTAGATTGTTTGCTCCAGCAATATTACTATTTAACGAAGAAAAGCCTAAAGCTGCGTTATTCGTACCACTTGTATTGTTAAAAAGGGAAAACGAACCTACCGCTGTATTTGTTTCTCCTGACATTATACTTCCGTTACCATTTAAGGCGTTAGTTCCGATAGCAACGTTGTTGTTTGAGTTAGAAGATGCTAAAGCACCAGCACCAACACCTACGTTTGAACCGCCAGTACTTGATTTTAAAGCACCCCAACCAAACCCCGTACTATACGATCCTAAGGAGTTACCAGCTTCAAAACCCAAAGTAGTATTTCCTTCAGACGATATTGCTCCAGAGTTTAAATTATTCACTTTAAACTTCAATGACATATTGTTTGTAGTACCAATAAAATCGTTCGCCCCAGCAGCATTTCCTATCAAAGTCCAATCACCATCCGTTCCGGCAACAGCCTTAGCTTCGGTAATAGGCTTCCATTCGTTAGTTTTGCCTTCAAAAAAGTAGAACCCGCCTTGATCTCCAGTTTGGTAAACCATTAAACCATCGGCGGGGTTATTGATTGCGTTTCTTTGTTGCAAAGACATGCGGGGTATTAAAAGTCCTTTATTAGAGGAGTTAATATCCAACACCGCTGAATTATCCGGCGTGGTAGTGCCAATACCCACGTTTTTTTGGGCGTACGTTGTATTAAACCCAAAAATTGAGCAAAGTAAAACTAAAGTGTAAATGTTTCGTTTCATGATTTTCATTTATTTAAGAGATAGTTAATTTGTATTTACAGGGTTTGTTTTTATTCATAGAGCTACTGTATTCCAAAGGGACTGTCTTCGAGAACCCGAGCAACGTTTGCTCTGACTGACATTTTACTTTATTAATAAACCTTTCCTTGTATTTATTTTCATAAATTTATGCATTAAGAAGGGGCTTGACAAATTCTTATTATATATTTTATTAAATGGTTACTTGCCTTTGCCCTGAATCATTACTTTAGCGGTTAAGTATATCAACCACATATCTGTTGAGAAAGAGAACTTTTTGAGATAAAGTAAGTCGTAGGTCATTCGCTGTAGATTTTCTTTTTGGTTAATTGCGTACCCAAATTTTAATTGCCCAAGTGAGGTCACTCCCGGCCTTACCGCGAGAAGTCTTCTAAAATTCTTCGGAGACCCATCCATCAACATATCAACATCGTACTGAGCCAGCGGTCTCGGCCCCACAACAGACATATCCCCTACTAATACATTGAAAAACTGAGGAAACTCATCTAAGCGGGTTTTTCTCATAAAATGCCCCCATTTTGTTACTCTCGGATCTTGACTGCCAATAGAATGCATTTTTCCGTTGAGTTTTAAGCGAGCTATTTCATCTGCATTGGTGTACATGCTTCGAAATTTCCACATTTCAAATTTATTCCCCCATTTACCTACTCGTTCAGACTTATAAAAAATACTACCTGAAGAAGTCAATTTGGTTATAGCTCCTAAAAGTAGCAATAAGGGTGAAGACAATGTAATGAAGACTACAGCAAAGCATATATCAAACGTACGTTTAGTCAGTTCTACCTTTGGGTCCGCGTACGGATTTTTAGCCACGTTAATAACCGGAATATACCCGTGGTATTCAACGGAAACTCCTTTTTGTAAAAAACCTCTAAAATCCGTAATTAATTTAATCTGTATCGGGAACTGCTCCGCTAAGGCAATATACTTTGAAATAGTTTCCACTTTTAAATACGGCGTGCAAAGATAAACCGTGTCGATTTCGTTCTGAAGACATAGTTGATCAAGATAGCTTAGTTGATCTTCAACTTCATTTGCCGTTTCATTGAATACCCCCTTACAAGCATAACCAAGTTCTGGCTGGGTTACAAAATACTGCGTGATGTGTTTGGCTAAGTCCCCACCTCCAACCACCGCAAAGCTACGGTTATTATACCCAAGTTGTCGATAGGCACGAAAAAAATAGACGCCCAATACTCGCCAGGCAACGCCGAGAAAGCCAGCTATCAGAATGGTATTGAATAAAATGGCCCGGGAATAATAATACCCTTTAAATGAAACCCAAAAAAGACTCACTACGGCTAAAAGCAGAAATATGATCTTGGTGTAGTTAAAAAGTAATGTAGGGATATTAAAAGAAATGCGGGAGTCATTAAATGGCTTAAAAATAGCTAAGATAGCAATCCAGCTAGCGTTAATTACCCAAAAAAGGAGTACGTAAGGCGTTTCAAGTATATCGTTTAAGTGCCCGAACTTAACATAATAAGCTGTGATAAACGACAGGTTAATAACCCCAATATCTAAAAGGTACGCTATGGGTTTAATCAGAAACGAGAGGCGATATTTTTTCATAGAGGCTATTTAAGTAAGAGGCTTATTCGTAAAACTTAAAACATTTAAATCTAAAATTACTGCCACACCGATCGGGTTCTCGAAATACTCCATAAAGCGTTGTTGCCCAAATGACTGTCTTCGAGAGTCCGAGGTGCGTAGCCTCAGACTGACATTTATTATGTCACACTGAGGAGGCTCGAAGGGCTAGTCCATACAACGTAAACTCCCAGATGACTGTCTTCGAGTTGCCGGGCAACGTTTGCTCGCTACTGCTCGCCCTCAGACTGACATTTGGTTTGTCACACTGAGGAGGCTCGAAGGGCAAGTCCATACAAAGTCAACGCCCAGTTAGCTGTCTTCGAGAGCCTCAGACTGACATTGTACTTTGTCACATTGAGCGGACCGGGCCGCCGAGCGGTCGAAATGCTCAATACATGCTAAAAGCCAATTGAAAGCCTCAGACTGACACTTTATAGATTAATTAGACCGTAAAATTACCTCTCATGTAACCAATGACCTATTTGTTTTATTCTTTTTTATTAAAAGGTTTGCGTAAGCGATACGAAAGCTCCGAGAGTAAAGGGATAAATCCCGTTTGAGTCAACTGCTAAAGAAGCTCGTAAAAGTGGATTAAACTTACTTAACTTGATCTGTTTACCCAAGTTTAGTAACCCCGAAAATTGTGTTTTATTGATTGGGCTATTGTACGTTCCTAAATTATTTGAGAATGAGAGGTGCGTACTATACTGATAAGAAGATATTTCTCCGTTAAACGCAATGTTGACCAACTTGACCCGATTATTCTCTTGAAATAGATCAGAACGGTATTGGCCACTTCGCCAGTTCAAAGATTCCTTTTGGATAAACGGTGTGCCGATAATGCGATTTTTATAGGTGTAACCCTCCACAAACTGACCGTTAGAAAAATAACTATCAGAACCTCTCAATTCGTCAGGTATCTGACTATTATCATTCGAAAATAAAAGAAAAGTATTACCCCCTTGACTACGGGTATCCAAATATTCAAAAGTTACTTTACTGATATATGGATTTTGCAATTTAATAGAAACACCAGTCAAGCCATCAGTAATATTATTTAAGAAAAACAAAGAACCATCTTCGTAAAAGCTTTGACGGTAAATGAAAAGTGTTGTTCTATTAAGGACAATGGACATTCCTAAATCAATGCTACCCAAATGATTACCAACACGATTTGCATCAAAGCTTTTTGTCTCAATCACACCCCTAATTGCTCCTCTTTTACCCGAAACGACGTATAAATAATTTTTAAAACCGTCGGGAAGTTTTCCATTAACAGTAAAGAAAGGCGAGTTTCCGCCCCATTGTGCCTGATGATTAAACCCTCCGTAAAACTTAGCTTTCCAATCTGGCCTGCCTAATCTACCATATAGCCATTTCTGATGTAGTTTTACATTACTCGTGAACGGCCTATCGTTATCAAACCAGCCGTGGGCGTACGCTCCCTTAATTGAGACTAAGCCCTTGCCTAAAATGGGGGTAAATTCAGGAATACTGAGTTGGATTTTAGGCATGGGGAGTGCGTTTCCTGACCATATATAAGAGCCGGAAGTTAGCGTAGTATCAACTAACCCTACAATCTCTCGTCGCCGTCCGACGTATAATTCAAATACTTTCCACTTAACAGCTGCGTAGGCCTCGGGCAATAAAAATTGCCCGACTTGCCCAACGTTGATAACCGCTTCAACGGCATAGTCAAATTTAAACCCTTTCCAGTTTAAACTTCGGTCAAGCGAGTCTTTTCTACTAAAACGGTTTGATGGGTTTAACGAAGATTGCTCGGTACCAATCCGGGCACGAACGGTAATACCCTGAGATTCTAGCGGCATAATACCGTATTGATTACTACGTAACCAAAATGGGTTTTGACCTGATGTAGAGAGAAACGTCCCTACTTCTACTTCCTTATCCAAGCCTGCCCCGAGAAGTTTAGGGCCTGCCCCGAGAGATTCGGGGTGAGATTGCCCCATTACAAAGACAGGTAGAATTAATAGTAATAGTAATTTTCTTATCATGAATGTTACTTAATGCTCCTTCTGGTCAAATTTACTTCTTTTTTTCATTACTGCCATATTGATTTGTGCTATGCTGACTGTCACACTAAGGTTCCGGGCGGCGTTCCACTCGAAGTGTTAGTCCGTACAACGCAAACGCCCAGTTGACGGTCTTCAAGACGCTCGCAAAACTCGCTCCTCAGACTGACATTAGTTTACTGTCTCCCTGAGGTACTGATCGGAACGCCGACCGGGTACTCGAAGTATCGAAGGGTAAGTCCGTACAACGCAAACGTCCAGTTGACGGTCTTCGAGTAATCGCTATCGTTCGCCCCGGGACGCGTAGTCTCAGACTGACATTGTACTAGTACTGAAGCCCTCGAAATGCTCTATACAGCATTGCTGCCGGGACGCGTAGTCCCAGTTGACTGTCTTCGAGACGCTCGCAAAACTCGCTCCTCAGACTGACATTGGTTTGTCATACTGAGGTACTGAGGTTCTCGAAGTATCGAAGTATCGAAATGCTCTATACAGCATTGCTGCCGGGACGCGTAGTTCCAGATGACGGTCTTCGAGTAATCGCTATCGCTCACCTCAGACTGACATTGGTTTACTGTCTCCCCGAGATGGTACTGAGGTTCTGAGGTACTGAGGTTCTCGAAGTATCGAAGTATCGAAGGGCAAGTCCATACAGCGTAACCAACAGTAGCGTTACCTTCCAGTTGACGGTCTTCGAGACGCTCGCAAAACTCGCTCCTCAGACTGACATTGGTTTACTGTCTCCCCGAGATGGTACTGAGGTACTGAGGTACTGAGGTTCTCGAAGTATCGAAGTATCGAAGGGCAAGTCCATACAGCGTAACCAACAGTAGCATTACCTTCCAGTTGACGGTCTTCGAGATGCTTCACTAACGTTCAGCCCTCAGACTGACATTGTACTTTGTGAGGTACTGAGGTACTCGAAGTATCGAAGTATCGAAATGCTCCAGACAGCAACCACACCAAGTTAACGATCTTTGAGGGGCCGGGACGCGTAGTCCGGGCAACGTTTGCTCAGACTGACATTATTTTATAACCAGCAAAAATTCACCTCATCAATAAAACCAACCCTTTTTTTTGAATGGTCTCCCCCGTGTTGGTTCTTGCCTCAATATCGAATGTATAGTAACCCGTTGAGGCAAGCTCGTTGCCTACCTCCCCACTCCATGTTGCGGTGGGGTCGTCGCTACTAAATACTACTTCGCCCCAACGATTATAGATAATAAATTGATAATCAATCAACCGCTTGGTATTTCCTTCAATTTTTAATTCGTCATTTAACCCATCACCATTTGGCGTAAAAGCGTTGGGTAGAAATATAGTTGCCTGAATGGGTATTTCAATAATATTAGACAGACTTACTACTCCGTTAGCATCAATTGCTCTAATTTGATACCGAGCTATTTCTTCAAATAAATCAAGATTAATGATGTGCGATGTTATTGGTAATGGATAATCCGTTTCATTAATTGGAGCACCAGTAGTTTCATCAAAATAGATTACTTCGTAGATTACCGGAACTTCATCCGCATACGGGCTTTCTGATGTCCAGTTTATTTCTTTTTGATCATCAGAGGCTAAATAAACGGTACAAAACTCGGGCGAGTTCAGCGACGTACTTCCGCATTCATCGGTGTAATTTATTTTATAACAAGACGAAGAGTCGGCGGTACTGACGTTAACATCAGTAAATCCCAAAATTGAATTTGAGCTATCAACGGGTACAAAATCTTTTCCATCGAAACGTAGTAGTCTGAATTTGTCTTTTATTAAACTCCAGCCACTATTATCGGTGTAAGATATTTCGACACTATTGGGTGAATTCACCGAACCGTAGGCGTCTGTTATCGGGGGCAAAGCAAGTTTTGACCTGTCTATGCAATCAACCGCAGACAAACTTTTCGACTCAAATGGAATATTTAACGAACCTGCCCTCACTCCGCTAACCGTAGTTTCGATTTGATAGCAGTAAGGTTTTGAGCAATCTACGTTATCATTGTATGGGTTTGATGCGGGGGCATTAATTTCAAAAATGCTACCTACTGAGTCAACACGCAGAATTTTTTCCGTTCTTGACGTTATTTGTGCATTATACACGCCGCCACCTAAAATGGCATTATTAGCGGAAATATGGGTGTTCCATTCAATTATATTTTCTCTTCCATCAATAGTTATTGAGTCTAATTTGGTAGTGCATATTTCACCAGATATTTCTTGGCAACCTGTATTTTTATAAAGCAGAAAGCAATTCTGTTCTTCACCTTTCACGTCCACCACGTGGGTGCCCGGAGTAAGGGAGGTCGTGAAATTTCCAAAAGCATAAGTAGCATTTCCTTCTCGCTGGTAGAGTTGATAATCCTGACCATAAGCACCCGTAAAGGCTATTTTTACTTGTTTATTACCCGGCAATAACTCTAACGTTGTAATATTAGGTTGACTAGCCCCACCATTCATCTGTACTGTTTGGTAACTGGGGCTTGCACAACCAATTGGGGTTTGATAAAAGCCTTCTATTTTTATATCTTTTGTCGGGTTATTAATATTGTACGGAGAACCCACTTTAAATGGTAATTCACTTTTTTGCACAGTTTGCACTTGTGGTCCTCCTACCCTTCCAACACCCCAGTCGATCTCATAGTAATCAAAATCGTTCAATGTCGTATCCGGGATATTGAGTTCGAGCCTAATATTACTGCATGAGTTGTACGTAAACAACGGCTGATTATTTGGTCGGACGGTTATGTTTTTGCAGGCATACATGTCTTTCCCGTTCTTCTTTCCCTTCTGTAGAATAGTAAAGGCGGTGGGTTTCGTGGCGGCAAAGTACGTTTCTTGTAACGCAGCTGTGGGGGTCAATGAAGCCAATTGACTTGCAGATCCACCTTTATAGTAGTAGTAATATTCTATATCGGTTCCACCTGAATTATCCTGAATTTTGACATTAAACGGCGAACAACCGACGGCGGGAGTAAGTAAGGTAAAGCTACCGGCTTCTGTACCCGCCGGATTATTGCATAAGTCTTGAGCAGAAGCTGTACGAAAAAGCAACAATAACACCACAAAATATATGCTATCGAACACTTTATGTCTCAAACCTTTACGCTGCAATCCTTCACTCATTGATTTATAATTCAATCAATTTTACAAAGCATAAATCTACGAGTATATGGGTGGATTTCATAAAGTTTTTTATTGAGAGGTTACGTTTACGCACGAATTGCAGTAAATTTGTCGTTCAATCCGCAAAACAGCTATGAAATATTTGTTGATCCTTGGCGTTTTCCTGAATGTTTTATCAGGGTGCAAACGTAATTTGACTCCCACCAAATCATCAGTAGAAGATGAGCAAAGATATAATTACGAAGAAGACTTATCTCTTGTACGACCAAAGTACGAGCCTCGTCCGGCAGAAAAGAGCATTGCTGAACCAATAACGCCTCCAACGAAAAATTACCTCCCGCAGGATGAGCCGCCGCACATAAATGTAAAAGTAGAACTGGTAATAGATAAAATAGCTGCCAAGAACAAAGCAAAAACATCTGAGCGTGGATACAGAATTCAGATATTTTCTGGCAATAACCGGGGTGAATACGAGCAAGCGAGAGGGTACATCCTACAATATTTCCCGAGTTTAGAAACGTACGTTTCGTACAGCCAACCCACCTATAAATTGAAGGTCGGAGATTTCTTATCTAAGGCTGATGCTGAGAGTTTCTTGTCATTGCTACAATCTCGTTTTGTGGCTGCCAAAATAATCTATGACAACGTCAATTATAGAAAAGCATTGACAGTAAAATAAATCGCTTTAATAATTGTAGAATATAAAATTAAAATGTCAAAAATTGCTTTAATTACTGGAATTACCGGACAAGACGGGGCTTATTTAGCCGAATTATTACTCGAAAAAGGGTACACAGTACATGGTATCAAACGCCGAGCTTCCTTGTTTAATACCGACAGAATAGACCATCTGTATCAGGATTTACACGAAGACGATGTGAAATTCAAACTCCATTACGGCGACTTAAGCGACTCCACCAATATCATTCGGATTATTCAGGAAGTACAACCCGACGAAATTTATAACCTCGGGGCAATGTCGCACGTGAAAGTAAGTTTTGACGCTCCTGAATACACCGCAAATGTTGATGGGATTGGTACATTGCGAGTTTTGGAAGCAGTACGGTTGTTAAATCTGACAAAAAAGACCCGTATTTATCAGGCATCTACTTCTGAGCTTTACGGTTTGGTGCAGGAAGTTCCGCAAAGCGAAACAACTCCTTTCTACCCACGCTCACCGTACGCTGTGGCTAAGTTATATGGCTACTGGATTACTGTAAATTACCGAGAAGCTTACAATATGTACGCCTGCAACGGAATATTATTTAACCACGAATCTCCACTTCGGGGTGAGACCTTCGTTACCCGTAAAATTACCCGGGCGGTTGCTCAAATCGCTTTAAAGCAAGATGAATGTTTGTATTTAGGTAATATGGACGCTAAACGTGATTGGGGACACGCTAAAGATTACGTAGAAGCTATGTGGTTGGTTTTGCAACAAGACGTAGCCGAAGATTACGTTATTGCTACCGGAGAAACTACGACCGTACGTAATTTTGTAAAAATGGCTTTTGAAGAAGTGGGTATTACCATAGGTTTTGAAGGCGAAGCTGAGAAAGAAGCAGCATACGTTATTGCCTGCTCAAACCCCGAATATCAAGTAAAAATCGGACAAAAAGTAGTTGCCGTTGATCCAGCTTACTACCGTCCTACCGAAGTAGAATTGTTAATTGGTGACCCAACGAAAGCCAAAACAAAACTTGGTTGGAAGCCTAAGTATGATCTTCCGGCTCTTGTAAAAGAAATGGTAGCAGCAGATGTAAACCTATTCAAAAATCGTTCGGGACTGAATAAGGCGGGACTAAGAATTAGGGAGTGATTAAACTGTCAGGCTGAGTTTGTCGAAGCCCAGCCCAGGTACGTACGTATTTAGTTTTGGCTCCTAATATTTAAGTGATGGGTGTATTGAAAATATGAAAACCTATACTATTTATATACTTCGTTGTTCTGACAAAAGCTATTATACTGGCGTCACGAGTAATTTGGACAAACGGATAATAGAACATCAATCAGGCAAACATCCTGATGCTTACACATTTAATCGCCGTCCGGTTGAGTTGATGTATATCGGGGAGTTTCAGTATATCAGCCAAGCCATCGCACACGAAAAACAAGTCAAAGGGTGGTCGAGGAAAAAGAAAGAGGCATTGATCGAAGATAATTGGGAGGAGGTAGTGCGGTTGTCGAATCTCAAGAAATGAACGCAATTTGTTATTCTTTCAAGCTGATGTGCTGCAAAAACATATTCGACGTGGCCTTCGACAAGCCGGACAACGTTTTGTTCAGGCGGATAGATTAGTCGAAGTGTCTCCCTGAGTTTGTCCGGGACGCGTAGTCGAAGTGTCTCCCTGAGCCTGTCCGAGATGCGTAGTCGAAGTGTCTCCCTGAGCCTGTCGAAGGGCATCTCATTTCAGGTATTGTTCGACGTGGCCTTCGACAAGCTCAGGCGGACAGATTAGTCGAAGTATCTCCCTGAGTTTGTCCGGGACACGTAGTCGAAGTATCTCCCTAAACTTGTCCAGGACGCGTAGTCGAAGTGTCTCCCTAAACTTGTCCAGGACGCGTAGTCGAAGTGTCTCCCTAAACTTGTCCAGGACGCGTAGTCGAAGTGTCTCCCTAAACTTGTCCAGGACGCGTAGTCGAAGTGTCTCCCTGAGCCTGTCGAAGGGCATCTCGTTTCAGGTATTGTTCGACAAAGCCTGACAACGTTTTGTTCAGGCGGACAGCTGAATTATTGATATGCGGTTCACCTCTTCAAAAGCCTTATCAACAAAATCTCAATAAGCAAAAACGCCAAAGCGGCGTATATAAAGTATTTCCAAAGTGATTTACCGAGGTTGTTATCGGCGAAGGATTGTACGAAATCGCCGTCCAGTAAATTATCAAAAACGGTCACGTTCGGGTTTCCTGCGAAAGCTTCCCGTAATTCTTCGGGAGAATAGAACGCCATTTCTGATTCGTTGTTTTCGTGATTCAGGGCAATCAAACGCTCGGTTTTGCCGTCGAGGGTAAGTTCATAGTAGCCCGATTCAAGCTGTTGGTTGTCGGGTAGTTCGGCACTTTTGGGTAATTCCATAACCAACGTATTGTTTTGAATGCGTTGCAAGGGAATTATTTCAGTACCACCGTTTTTCAACTTAAACACCGCATTTTTCGCAACATTTGGCATGTTCAATCGAATAAGTCGTTGACTAAAACTGTAAGCCGACGGTTCAGGTTTTGTGCTACGAGCGGCGACTTTCACAAACGTAGGAACGTAAAACGGATGCTCGGCAAAATTGCCGTACTTGATATCCAACGGCGAAGCCAGTAAATAAAATGTCCCCGCTCCTACGGAGTTTTGACTCATAAAAACCCGTTGATTCCGAAAACTCAAAAGGGGCGTTGCAGACCACGTTACTACCGGCTGCATACTCGGAACTTCCACAGTTGCCTTTAGCGTAGTTCGCTCAAAAACATCGTCGAAAAACGGATTACTTTTATCCAATTCCGAAATAGGTAATCGGCTCTGTTCCTGAACCGGATTTTTCAATAAGCTAAATCCCTGGACGCCCACGCCTGATAAGAAATTTCGGTAACTCAATTCATTAGGATTGCTCGATGGTATAAACACCACGCTTCCTCCGGCACGGAGAAATGACTCTACGCTACTTTTAAGTGAACCTTCAATGCGTTCTACGCTTTCAAGAATCAATAAATCAGTCGATTTTATCAAACCAACGTCAGCATTCAAAGCATTGTACGCCCGATAATTGAAAAGGCTATCGTTATCGTACAGTTTCCTAATATAATCAGCGGGACTTCTTTCTTGGTACAAATGCAGGACATTTACCGTCGGCGAGGCGTTTATGACAAAGAAATAATCGTTATCAAAGGTAATCGGTTGATCGTTAAAGGTTACTTTCCCCCGATGAACGCCCCGATCACGCACCGTGAAATTAAACGACGCAACCGCCGAGCCGTTGGGTGCAATGTCAACGGAAGCAGTGGAAGATTGAGCCTCATCAATATATAGTTGTATTGGCAGTTTTTCAACAGTTTTATCCCCAGCATTTCGTAATTGTGCATAAACTATATTGTTCTGCATTTCACGAATAAAAGGCGACGCCAGCCAGACCGAATCTACAAATACATTCTGCGTAGCTTCTCCCCGAACGGGAACCAAGAATAATTTCTCCGTCGAATCTAATTTTATATCTTTTAGGTTTCCAGAAGTGCTTTTTTGAAAATCAGAAAACAAAAAGCGTTGTACAATTGCGTTCGCATTGTGTTTTTCCACCAAGCTACTTTGTCGGCGGCTCACATCTGATAAGGAGCGGGCATTGGTAGAAAACTGTAACGTCGTCAACCGATCTTTAATTCGGGCAGCGTTGGTGACAACTTGGTCATCCGCCGTGAAATCATTAGTGAGCAGTTGCACCGTGGGCGATTGCTTGAAAAGCGTCAGTAATTCGTCAATTTTGATAACCGCTAAATCCAAGTACCGTTGATTTTCCGTCGTGTTTTGCATGCTCAACGAATTGTCAATGTAGATACTGTTTACAGTCGGTCGACTCACGTCGTTCACCGTATTTTTAGCGGGTAAAACTGGTTGGGCAAACGCACCTACCAATGCTGCGATAAAAGCCATCCGAGCCGCCATGATAAGCCATTGCTTTAGCTTACGGAACGAACTCGTTTCGGTTTCAACGGCTTTTAAAAATTTGACGTTTGTGAAAAACACCTTCTTCGTTCGGCGAAAATTAAATAGGTGAATAATTACTGGAACAGCCATCGCCAAAAGCCCCCACAAAACACTCGGATATAAAAATTGCATAGTTAAATTTCAACGTTACCTTTCTTCTCTAAAAACGATGCCAAAGGCATTTCATTTTTCAGTAAGCGAAATAACGACAATTTAGTTTGTGAATGAAATCTGCGGAAGCGAACTGTTTTTCGGCAAGGTAAGAAAGTGGTGTAATATCCGACTTGGAAAAGCGGTTATCAATTATTGTCATAATGAAACCGACAAGAAATTATCGTGATCTCATTCGCTTTTACTTCATAAACTAAACGATGTTCTAAATCCATTCGCCGTGACCAAAAACCTGCCAAATCGTGCTTCAAACCTTCAGGTTTGCCAATACCTGCAAACGGAGTTCGTTTGATGTCTTTGATGAGCGAATTGATTTTTTTTACCATTTTCTTATCTACCTGCTGCCAATAGAGGTAATCTTCCCATCCGTTTTCAGTGAAAGAAATAATCATACCTATATACCCAAATCAGGTTGTACCTTTTTCCCTGCTTTGAGTTGTTCAATAGATTCGTAAAGGCGTTGGGCGTTTTTTCGCGAACTAAGCAAATGAAGCGTTTCTTGCATGGAATTGTACTCGTCCATCGAAATTAAAACTGAGCCCTTGCCCGTTTTTCTTTTGATAATAAGCATTTCGTTATCGTCTTCTACGCTATCTAAATAGCCTTTTAAGCCATTTCTAAATTCAGAGTAATTAACTGCGGTCATAATTATGTACTTATATAAGTACAAATATACTCAACTTTTCAATTGATTTCTTTTTTGAATTGGATGTTTCATTTGTCCGATTAAATAAAACTATAACTGCTCTCCGAAGAAAATCAGCGTTTCGCCAATATGTTCTGACCAATATTCCCAACTGTGACCGCCGTCGAATTGGTAAAATTCGTGAGGTATTTGATTGAGTTCTAATAATTCGTGTAACGCCAAATTTGACGTAAAAAGTGTATCATCCGTACCACAATCGAAGCGAAATGGGTTCAAATTATCCTTATTTTCGAGTAAAATTTCCAGCACATTTTCCTGATTTCTTACCGCACTTTTCAAAGCTGAAAAGTCTTCGACAAATTGCTCCAATTCGTCAAAATTTATGATGGATGACAAGCCACTGAACGCTTTAAAAACTTTAGGATATTTCGCCCCCAAACGTAACGCCCCGTAACCACCCATTGATAATCCGGCAATAAAAAAAGGCGATTTGTTTGTTGCTTCTTCGTAAGATTCTTTGATGAGTAGCGGCACGTCTTCCACAATCCACTTTTCGTAATCGGCGGATTTATGCGGCAAGTAACCACTTCCATCTTGAAAAAGCCCGTCGGAGGGCATGACGAGCAACATTGGCGGCACTTTACCTTCGTCAATTAATTGTTGTAAAATTCCGTAAACGTTCGCTTTCAAACTCCACGCCCAATGACTACCGTAAACGCCGTGAAGCAGAACTACAACGGGCATATTTTTGTAGCTTCCTTCAGGTTTGTAAACGGTTACGTCTGCACGCTGATTTAGTGCTTTACTTTTCACGGTAAACAAATCTAAATCAGCTACGGAAGCACGTTCAACGGTAAAAAAAGATGATTTCATATTATATATTTTCACTCGAAAGAAATAACCCCTTTAGCATTTTTCCCGGCAAGCATATCCGCGAAAGCTTTCTCTAACTCTTCGAGCGGATAAATCTGCGTGACCATTTCGTCCAAAAGTAGTTGACCGCTTTTGTACAATTCCACTATTTTCGGAAAATCCACCTGCGGTCGGGCCTTTCCGTACAACGGATTTATGTACAGCTTATCCCACTCAAATAAATTCATATCAATCGTTATCTCCTGCTCAATTCCGCTGACCTGTACCGCCGTTCCAGCATTCCGAATCATCGCCAGCGGAGCTGCTCCCAACGAAGGGATTGCGGTACTTTCAAAAGCGTAGTCCGCTCCTCTCCCATCGCAGATTTTTTTTACTTTTTCGGCGGCTTGTAGTAATCCTGCGTCTTCTTTATCCGCCAAAATTGTGTGCGTTGCTCCAAATTGCTTTGCAAGATTCAGTCGTTCGGGGTTAATATCGACAGCAATAATTTTCACCGCTCCCGAGACTTTCGCTCCCTGAATTACATTTAAGCCAACGCCGCCCGTTCCAATCACCGCTACGCTGCTTCCCACGGTCACTTTTGCGGCGTTTACCACAGAACCGTACCCCGTCATTACACCACAGCTCACAATAGCGGCACTCGGAAACGGAATTTCTGAGTTTATTTTCACGCACGCCGCTTCCCTCACCAAGGCGTATTCTGCCATTGTGCCGAGGGCGAAAGACCGCTCGATTGGTTTATTTTTGTATGTGGTACTTTGCAGCGTTGCGTGTCCGCCCGCAAGTTTATTCCCCGCCGTTACGGCAGAATTGACTTCGCAGATGTGCTGATTTCCCTCAACGCACTGAAAGCATTTATAACACGGAATTGCCCAGTTCAGAATCACGGCATCGCCAACTTTCAAATTGGTGACATTTGCTCCAATTTCTTCCACAATTCCCGCTCCTTCGTGTCCCATCACGAGCGGTTTTCCCCACGTCAAGGAATCCCAATCTGTATGGCAAATACCCGCCGCTTTCATTTTCACTAATACTTCATCGCCCGTCGGTTTGCTAATGGTGACTTCGTCAATGGTAAATGTTCCGTCTCCGAGAGCAACGGCGGCTTTTGCGGTTATCATAAGTTGTGGTGAATTTGTGGTGTACAAAGTTATAGATGTCAACACCCTATCCAAGTCCCCTTTCGAAATATTACCAGCTGAATACCTGATTTTTAACCGCATAATCATTACAAAAACTGCCTAATAACTGCGGGCTATTTTTATTGAGAACAGCTTTTTAGTAGGTAAGCACACAAAACCCCAAATAAATAAAATCATGCAGAAAACTCACACTACGTTTACCGAATCTCTCACTAAATTTTACCGCCATTTTGTCGAGCAGTTACCCGGCATCGCCCTTGCCATCATAATTATTGTTTTGGGCATTTTAATAGCTTCTTGGATAGGCAGGTTTAGCCGTCGAAAAATAAAAAGTAAAACCAGTGATCCGCTGATGAGTAATTTCCTCAGCAAATCCATTAAATATACGCTCATCATTATTTCTATTATGTTGGGCTTGCGAGCGGCGGGACTTGAAGGCTATTGCGGCGGGTATTTTGACCGCTGCCGGAGCAAGTGCTGTTGTGTTAGGATTTGCTTTTAAAGACATCGGCGAAAATTTTATTTCGAGAATTATCCTGGCGTGCAGCCGACCTTTTGATGTAAACGGTACCGTAGAAGTCGGAAACATTTTTGGAAAGGTGAAAGCATTGGAATTTCGATATACTAAGATAAAAACCTTTGACGTAAAAGACGTTTATATTCCAAATAGTGATGTATTGACCGAACCACTTACAAACCTCCCCGAAAACGGCTTTTACCGTTGGAACTTCACCGTTGGGATAGCTTTTGAGGACGATATAAGAGGGGAGAAAAAAGTTATTATGGAAGCCTTGCGGAAAGAACCGGACGTTATCGAAGACGAAGAACACGAAAACTTTGTGGTGGAAGATGAACTCGCCACTAATACCGTAAACCTCAAAATATTCTTTTGGATAGACACCACCGATTTCCGACAAGCGGCACTCGTAACCAGGAGCGAAGTAATCAGAAGCGTAAAAGAAGCCCTCGAACAAAACTATTATTACCTACCAGCAGATATTCAGGAATTGAAACTCTACGGAGCCGAAAAGGACTTCTCTATTAAAATGGTGAAGGACGAGGACTGATTAAGTTAAAGTTTCTATTTTTTTTAAAAAGCTCAACAGATTTATAAATCCGTTGAGCTTTTTTGTTGCGAAATCACTCATTCAACAATCGATAAATCAACACCGCCGTGCGTTTGGTGAGAGCTTCAAAAGTAGCGATATTCACCGTTTCGTAATTGGAGTGAGCACCTGTCCCCATTGCTCCTAAGCCGTCGAGGCAATCTACGTAATCGGCTACGAACGAAATATCCGCCGCTCCTCTTTTTCCCGGATCGTAAGCCTTGACGTTCCCTTGCCCTAAATCAAGGCTAACTTTGTTTAGTTTTTCGAGCAATTTATAATTGCCCTCCGTTGGCCCCATTGCTGGATAGCCATCTGAAAATGAAATTGTTGCGGACGTTTGCGGCAAATTATTCTCTACAATTTCACGCATTTTACTTCGGGCATTTTCTTTTTGCTCTTCAGAAATAAACCGCAATCCTCCTTTTACAATTGCCTTCTCTGCAACCACATTGGATTTGCCCGAAACGGTGGCAACCCCCGTTTTTTCATCTATCGAAATTTCCGAACCACCCACTGCTAATCCTGGATTGAAAGTCAGGTATTCCTCATTGCTCAATTGTTGATAAAATTCGTGAAGAATACGTGCTTGCTCAAAAACTGCTCCCGCTCCCACTATATCATTAAATATACCCGACGAATGAGCCCGCTTTCCAGTAGTTTCTAATTGCCAGCCTGATGCCCCTCGGCGAGCAACCGTAGCGTAATCAAAGCCAGTTGAAGTTTCAAAGTTGAGAGCAATATCGCTTTTCTTCGCCGCATCAATCAGGTGTTTTCTACTGATTCTTAACGGTTTACCAGAGCTTTCTTCGTCTCCGGTAAATACAATATTGATTTGAGAATTATCAAGCAACCCATTTTTATGCAATGCTTTCAACGCATAAAGTAAAATTACGTCGCCGCCTTTCATGTCGTTTCCGCCGGGAGCTTCGGCGATGCTATCGTTCAGCATTTTAAATTTCTGCAACGGATGGTCGGCTTCAAAAACGGTATCTAAATGCCCGATGAGTAATAGTCTTTTACCTTTATTCCCGTTTCGCTCGGCAACCAAATGTCCCGCCCGATTCATTTCCGTTGGCATATTGACCCATTCGGCTTTTAGTCCGATTTGCTCAAACTCCGACTTAAATTCCATCCCGACGCGTTTCACGCCCGGCAGGTTCAGCGTACCACTATTAATGTTGACTACTTTCTCCAAGAACCCAATCGCCGATTGACTATTCTGCTCCACCGAAGCCACAATTTTCTGCTCGGTCAGAGAGAGTTTTTGGGCGAATGAATTTATCGTAAGAAATAGAAGGAAAAATGAAAGGATAAAGAGGTTTTTCATTTGAGGAAATTAGCAACTGTGAATGAAATGATTAAAATTTTAGGCGTATAGCTTTGAGTCAACTGGCAAATCCCATCGGGATGAAACTATTATAGAAATCGAAACGATATGCTAAGGAAAACCCAGTATGGGTGACATAGCAACGCGATAATGTCATCCCGATGGGATTTTGTACTCCATTTTTCGTAATTATCTACTACAATAATAACACTACTTTGTAGTTCTGAGAAGTAATAAACGAAGATAATAACTTTTCGGCAAGTAAGGTTTTTTAAATCAAAATCTATTTCGGTGAAGAACGAGGTCAATACTTATTCTCATTACAGTGTGATTCGGGTTTTTTAAGATAAAATCCGTAGATTTAAAAAAAAGAGTAGAGATAATGACAGCAACGCAACTTAGAAAGCAACCCACTGCCAGTCAGCCAATTCCACCCGCTTTAATTCACGAAGTTATTGACGGTAAACCCGCCTATTTCAAGAATTATAAAGAAGTCCTAAGTGGCAAAAAAACTATTGAAGAAGTTATGGGTTCGAGCACATTACAGGCGATGATTATTCAGTACGTTTTACGTGTACTTTTCAGGAAGTTGGATGATAAAAAATACCATATATTAACCAACGAGCAAGGTATTCATATAGATAAAGGCAACAATTTATCAGGCGATATTACCATTTTTGAAACAGAAAAGCTACCACTAAGTGCTGCAAACAAGCATTACGCAAGTATCGCTCCGCTAATTGACATTGAGGTGGACGTTGACATTGATACCGAAAACTTCGATTCTCCTGAGAGTTATATCTTTGTCAAAACACAGAAGTTGTTAAATTTTGGCGTAGAAAAAGTTCTCTGGATTTCGACGAGTAGCAAAAAAGTTATTGTTGCCACACCGAACGAAAACTGGCAGATAATTGACTGGAACAAAGACATCGAAATTCACGACGAAATTCTAATTAATATTGGAAATTATTTGAGAGAAGGCGGCTCGCCGTTTGCGTGATTAACGCATTCACTTCACACCTCCAAATGCTTCGTTTAGTTTGGCCATGAGGTTACGGCGGGGTTTGAAATTGGCTCGGATTGAAGCAAGTCTCACCAGAAATTCAGTTGAATCAACGTACTTTTTCCATTCTCTGAGGCCGTTTACCACATTGTCGTAATAGTTATTACCCGTTGGCATAACATTTTCCTTAATAAATTCTTCAAAAAATGCCTTCGCTTCTTCTTTCTGGGAAGTGGTTTCCGTTTCGTTGGAAAAAACCAAATTCGGGAAATGCCTGCTTGTACGGTTTATACTCCGAACTTGTAAAAATCAATACAATTTCCCGCAAACGTTTAATTGTTTCGAGGTACGTCAGGTATTAGACTTCTTTCCTAATTAAAACTCGGTGTATTTCATGTGGTTTGTGGCTTTTTTAAGGTTTACAATTGCACTTACATTTCCCCAGTTTCCGTGTCCAAAGCTCATCCTTATAAACAGCAATTTCATTAACAAACTTATCAAGTAATACCAGATAAGTGCCTTTTGAGACCCCAACTAAACGTTGAAACTCCTCAGGACTTCGAT
>JBLHXN010000025.1:0-35408 GCA_047630355.1 Spirosomataceae bacterium
ATTATTAGATTCTGCAATTACAAAGTACTGATTTTCAATACGTTGGAGCCATTTCTCATAATTATCCCGACCTTTTCTGACCCAAGCCCTTTTCTGTTCATCACTGTAAACTTGTGCGTCAATATTTATTACGGCGGAGTTGAAACAGCTAAGTAAATATTCCACATCTTCTGTTATAGCTTTCCGTACGGTGAATTTCATGGAGTTAAGTTTATTCATCAAAGGCTTGATGTGTATATTTGCGAAAAAAAAGAAATACTTATGCTGTTTAGTAAAAATGCACTCATCGTTTTTCAACGAAGTATTGATCACTATCACGTTCATGATGACGTAAATCAAGCTATCAATAATCCTTACGAAAAGGAAAGTATTGAAGCGGTATTGTACGAGAAAAACTGGATTGATACCGTACAATGGCACTTTGAAGACATCATTCGGGATACTAATATTGAACCGGTGGCGGCACTAAATTTAAAGCGTAAAATTGACAAATCTAATCAGGAACGAACTGATTTAGTAGAAAAAATTGACGATTATTTTCTGTCAAAATACACGGATATTTTAGCAAATGAGGGAGCTACGCTTAATACAGAAAGTCCCGCCTGGGCAATTGACCGCTTGTCAATTTTGGCGTTAAAAATTTACCACATGGAGGAAGAAACCAAACGGGGAAATGCTTCTGCTGACCATAAAATTCGTTGCCAAAAGAAACTCGACGTTCTTTTAGAACAACGTGAAGATTTGTCAAAAGCTATTAATCAACTTCTTGCCGATATTTCTGAAGGAAGGAAATATATGAAGGCTTACCGTCAAATGAAAATGTATAACGATGAATCTCTAAACCCGGTTCTGTATAAGAAGTGAATTTTAGCATTCGACTTTGGGAATAAAAAAGGCTTTGGAAGTTACTCCAAAGCCTTTTTTATGAAAATTATCTACTATAAATTCATTTTCTTCATCTCTCTCACCGCAAAATCTGCCGCACGGGCGGTCATTGCCATGTAAGTAAGTGATGGATTCACGCACGAAGAAGAAGTCATAAAAGCACCGTCAGTAACGAAAACGTTTTCTGCTCCCCACACCTGATTATTCTTATTCAGGCATGAAGTTTTCGGGTCAAGCCCCATTCTCGCCGTTCCCATTTCGTGAATACCGATTCCGGGAGCCTTCTCCTTGTCGTGATAAGTGCTTACGTTTTTCACGCCAGCAGCTTCGAGCATATTAGCGGCTTCGTTCACCATCGTTTCCCGCATTTTCCATTCGTTATCACGGTATTCAGCGTCGAAAGAAATGATGGGTAAACCCCATTTATCTTTGTTGGTGGTCAGCTCCATGCGGTTTCTTTCGTCAGGAAGCGTTTCACCGAACCCCTGCATTCCGAAATACCACGGGCCGGGTTTTGTCATGGCAGTTTTGAAGTCTGCTCCGAAGGTGTCTTCTCCGTTTGTTCCGTCACCGTTGCTTCTTCCGGCACTGCCCTGATAACCAAATCCACGAACGAAATCACGCTTATCTTTACCCCAATTGGTAAATCGTGGAACGTAAATACCATTTGGACGGCGACCAACGTAGTATTGATCATCGAAACCTTCCCAACTACCGCTTGCTCCGGCAGCTAAGTGGTGATCCATTATATTACGACCCAACTGGTCAGAAGCGTTTCCCAAACCGTTTGGGTGCGTCTTAGATTTTGACTGCATCATAATCCAAGCTGAATTGATAGCGGACGCATTTAAGAAAATTATTTTCGAGAAATATTCTACTTCTTCTTTCGTATTTTGATCAATTGCCCGAACGCCAACAGCTTTCTTTAGCTCGTCATCAAAAATTACCTGATGAACAATCTTATCGTTAATTAAGGTAAGGTTTCCGGTGTTCACTGCCGCGGGGAGTGTAGCCGATTGCGTACTAAAATACGCACCGTACGGACAACCTCGCATGCAACGGTTACGGAATTGGCAACTTGCCCGACCAAGAGCAGTTTGTTCTTCGGTAGGAGCAGTCAAGTGAGCTACGCGACCGATAGTCATGTGCCGACCCGGAAAATTACTTTCAATACCTTTTTTTACTTCAAGTTCTACGCAGTTCATTTCCATTGGTGGCTGAAATACGCCGTCCGGCAATACGTCTAAGCCATCTTTTGAACCAGAGATTCCGGCAAAACGCTCTACGTAATCGTACCATGGAGCTACATCTTCGTAACGAACTGGCCAGTCAACACCAATGCCTTCTTCGGCGTTTGCGGTGAAATCCCGCTTGTTCCAACGGTAACTTTGTCGTCCCCACATTAGTGAGCGTCCGCCGGTGTGGTAACCACGAATCCAGTCAAACCGCTTTTTTTCTTCGTAAGGATTCTCAGAGTCCTTCTCAAACATGTGGCGATGTTCTTCGTTTGCGGCATACCCCGTACGAACAACCGCCCAATAATCCTCTTTTACCTTTTGATCTACACGTCCGTGATGCGGAAACTCCCACGGTCCGGATTGTGCTGTTGTGTAGTCTTCAACGTGTTTAACGTCGCGGCCACGCTCAAGTATCAAAACTTTTAGCCCTTTCTCGGTCAATTCTTTAGCGGCCCAGCCACCCGAAATTCCCGAACCAACCACGATTGCATCGTACGTGTTTGCCTCGGTTCCTTTTCCTTGTATGTACATTTAATATGATGTTTTTTTTAGATTGAATATTCTTAATAAGAAGCTATTTATTACAACGCCCAGGCTTTCTGACCCGGCTCCAACGTAACGCAACCTTCGTACCGACCCGGAATGGGTAAATAGGCGAGAGCTTCTTTACAACCCGGCTCTGAAGTGAAATAGCCAAAGAGCGTAAGTTCTTTCATAATATTAAAGAAAGGAGTTGGCACTTCTTCTTCCGTACTTTTATCAACTGACTTTTCGAGTCCAGTTTCTGAATCTCTTATTTTTGCCTCGGCTTTGCCTTTTTGAAGTTCGAGCTCATCTTTAGCTCCCGTCTCCATTGATTTAAGAATGCTTATTTTTTGCTCTTCTGACAGTGAAGCAAAATCTCCACCCGCTTCTTTTGCTTTTGCCGATATGGCATCAAGTCCGGCTACGAAATGCTTCTGTTGAAATTCTTTGTAGCAATCGCCAATCATGGTTTCGATGAAAGAACCAACGCCCGCTTCTTTAGCTCCGGGAGTATCTGTTTTTGGAATAATTACCTCGGCTATTTCAGCAACGAGTTTTTGGTAATCGGGAGAAAATGAAAACGAGGTGGCAGATTCGGTACCCGGTGTGGAGCAGCCTTGCATCATTGCAACCATTGTGGGAGCAGATATCACTCCACCCATCATTATCGCAACCCGTTGTAACGCATTTCTTCTATTCATGAATTATAAATTAATAAATTTTTGGATATTTTACAGATTAGATGTCAATTTACGGGCAATCCGTATTCCATGCAAATAAAACATTAGAAAGTCCTTTTGGTTCGAGATGATTACCCTTTTTTTGTAGATGAAGTTATTTTAGAGAAAAGGCGAATGGAATTTAATAACGGAATAACTCACTAACACAACAACAATTATGAATTGGACTTTAGAAGGTAAAACAGCACTCGTAACCGGAGGCTCGAAAGGCATTGGAAAAGCGGTGGTGAAAGAATTTCTTGATTTAGGAGCAACTGTTATCGCCGTGGGGCGTTCGGTAGAAATTTTGCAGGAACTCGAAGAAGAGTTTGCTAATGAGAAACTCACTACGTTAGCCGCCGACGTAAGCACTTCGGTGGGGGTTGAAATAGTGGTTTCGGCAATTACTGAACTGGATATTTTGGTGAATAACGTGGGAATGAATATCCGTAAAAAATACGTGGATTACCAGGACGACGAGTTTACGAAAATTATGAATACGAATCTGTTTTCTTACTATGAGCTCACCAAAAGTCTTTATCCGTTGCTCAAAACCTCAAAAGGAAATGTAGTTTCTATCGCTTCGGTTGCGGGAATGAATCACCTAAAATCTGGTGTAATTTACGGAATGACGAAAGCAGCGATGATTCAATTCACGAAAAATGTTGCCGTAGAATGGGCGGCTGACGGCATTCGGGTGAATGCTGTTTCGCCGTGGTACATTTTTACGCCGTTGACGGCGGGTGTATTAGGAAACGAAGAATTTCTAAATGAAGTCATTAGCCGAACACCAATGAAACGAGTGGGTGAACCTGAAGAAGTGGCGGCGGCAGTTGCCTTTTTAGCGATGGATAAAGCATCCTACATCACCGGGCAAAATATCGCAGTTGACGGAGGTTTTATTGTGAATTCGTTTTAGGATTCTTGAAAGTCGTTTTCGAGCATGAGTTTCCAAATGTTTACATCAACGCCGTCGAGGATTTCAAACGGAATATCTCAACTGTTGAAAAGACCACCGTTTGATATTATCCGCGATCAAAACACGCTGCGAAGAAGTAAATACCTAAATCACTTTCTCCACGCCAAATTCGAGGAGTTTTTCGGTTTTCTTTTTTAGGTAATCGTCTTCTGATTGGAAACTGTTGGGAATGTCCATTTTAATATCAACCTCAATCACAGTTTTGGGTGGCGAATCGGCGTATTTTAAAGAAGAAAAATCTAACGTTGATTCAGGTTTTCCGTAAATCGCAATATCGGCAGATAGGTTGCTTTTTGTGCTCAAATGTAATCCAACCTCGTTAGTTCTAATCAAATTTTGTTCGCTGGAAGTTTGGCAAATAGGTACCGTAATATGGTTGAAATGACGAACCATTGCGACGTACTTGTTCCCATATTTAATTCTTCAACAGTTTTTAAACCCAATACTACATTTTTATAACCCTTACGATAAATCGGAATTCCTTCGAATTCCTCGTAAATGAAAGCTTTTGGTATCTTCTTTACCTGATTTTCTATCGCAATTTCTTTTTTCAAATCTACCGATTTTTTTCGAATTGATTATATCTTAGTGTTATCGGTTATTACAACCGACAAGCGTAGATTTTAATACAAACGTATCAATAGTAAAAGCTATTACACTATGAGAGATAAGTTAAAGGATGAAAAGCATTTCAATAAATGGATTAGTGAATTTTATCAAAGTTTAGATCAAGTTACTAATTGAATTTTGACAGGAAAAACCGTACCTGATAAAGTTAATTTCATGAAACGAATAGCTTGTGGTGATACCTTAAATATAATAAGTTGTAAATACTCCTCTGGTAAAGCAGTTACAATAATCTATAGTGATTTAACAGAAGCCATAAATCTAACTTATGAAAGCTGGGATGGCTTTTGGGATATAAAATCTGGAAACCCATCTGGTTCAATAGTTTTAAACCAATACGGGTTAGATGCTTACGATCAGATGCTTTGGATGTTATCCTTAGCTTATTTGCTTGATATTGATGGAGCCGATTTTAGAAAGTTAGTAGAAGTAACAGACCGAGATCGCGTAAAAGATTATTTGTTTGAGTTTATTATTTCTGCCAAAACAAAAAATAGACCACCAATAGCAGAAGAAAGTTATCAGCAGTTTTTTGGTGTTCCCAACGCTTGTGAGAAGCTACGCCAAGCCATTGGTGAGTCAGAAAAAATAAAAGCAGAAAAACTGGTAAAAGAATTTATTACCAAAGAATGGTACAAAACCACAAAAGCAAACACGACACTTATTTTGGTTATTGGAGTTTTGAAACGGCGGCAGTTGTAAAGATAAAGGGGCTTGATGACAGTGCCTTCCAAGACTGCCAATACTATCCGAAAGACTTAATCAAAATCCTCAACTAAATAAAAAAGATTTATAACTTCAACAACTCTTCCACCTTCTCCAAAACCATCTCCGGCGTAATACTTTCTATTGCACTTTCGTAGCCTTGGGGCATATTATTTCCGTAAATAGAAGTCGGGATATTGGGGTACTTTTGAAGTTCGGGGAGAAGCCAGTTTATTTCAGAACTTCCGTAAGGGGCAAAACCAGCGTAAGGATGGGTGAGTCCCCAAATGGTTAGAACCGTAACACCAAAATTTGCCGCCAAATGCCCGTTTCCGCTGTCCATAGAAATTATCAAATCTAAGGTCGGAATTAGTTTGAGTTCTTCGGCAAAAGATTGCTTTCCAACAGTAGAAGTTACGCTCTTGTACTGAGCCGCCCAACCATCCAAAACAATTTTCTCTTTCTCGCCACCGCCAAACAAAAATACCTCGTATTTTACTAAAAGCATTTCTACAACCTTTTCCATTAACTCCAACGGATACTCTTTGGCGGCGTGTTGAGCAAACGGTGCGATACCAATTCGCGTTTGCGGATTTGTTGGTTTATCTCTCTTTTCAATCGGTTCTAAAATCAAGTCAAAACCCAATTCGCGAAAGACATCGGTGTAGCGTTCGGGCGTAGTTTTGAGTTGTTTGAAAACCTTGCTTTCGGTTCGTGTTAATGCCTTCTTCTCGGCTCTTCCTTTATCTATCTGAGCACCTTGCTTTCCCGATAGTCGGAATAAAGAACGAAGCAAATGTGACCGCAGCACGCTGTGCAAATCTGCAACTGCGTCGAATTTATATTTTCTCAACCCGAAGAACAAACTAAAAATACCTAACAAACCTTTGTGCTTGCTATTCAAGTCAACGGCTATGAAGTTTACGTTTGGTAAATCATTAAATATCGGTTCAAAAAACGGACGGGAAAGTACGGTTAATTTTACACCAGGGTATTGATTCTCCAATGATTTCAATACCGGAATGGTCATCGCCACATCGCCCATTGCGGAGAGACGGATTACTAAAATATTTTTGGGTAACGGGTTATTCGGAGTTTCCAAGTCTTATAAATTCAATTTGTTCAATTCACTCACCGCAAAATCTACCGCTCTTGCGGTAAGAGCCATGTAAGTCAACGACGGATTTACACAGTTTGAAGATGTCATACAAGCACCATCTGTAACGAAGACGTTTTTACAATCCCAGAGTTGGTTGTTTTCGTTCAAAACGGAAGTTTTTGGATCGCGTCCCATTCGGGCGGTTCCCATTTCGTGTTTGGAAAGACCAAGCGGCGGGTTTTCGAGTCGGTAACTATGGATGTTTTTTGCTCCCATAACTTCGAGAAATTCTACGGCGTCTTGTTCCATGTCAATCCGCATTTTATATTCGTTTTCTCTTATTTTAGCGTCAATTACGGCAAGTGGGATTCCGTAACTGTCTTTTTCGTTTTGGTGTAAAGTGATGCGGTTTTCTTCGTACGGAAGCGTTTCGCCAAATGACGATAAGCCAAAGCCCCACGAACCAAATCTGGTTTGGGATTTTTTGAATTCCGCTCCAAAACTCTCATCACTGGCAGATCCACGACTGCGTCCGGCTCCGCCTTGGTAATCAAAACCCCGCAGGTACGAGCGTTTGTCTGAACCAATGTTTCGGTAGCGGGGAATAAAAATGCCGTTGGCTCGCCGCCCGTAGTACGTTTTATCTTCAAAACCTTCAATTTGACCGGAAGCTCCTACGCGTGAATGATGATCCATTAAATTCCGTCCCAGCTGATCAGAGCCATTTCCTAAACCATTTGGAAAGCGATTTGAGGCAGAGTTTAACAAAATCTGTGCGGTCGCGACGGTGGAAGCATTCACGAAAATGATTTTCGCCGAAAACTGAATTACCTCCATTGTTTCGGTGTCGATAGCTTCAACGCCGCTGGCTTTTTTCGTTTGTTCATCGTAAATAATTTTGCTTACAACAGCGTTTGTGCGGAGGGTTAAATTTCTGGTTCGTTCGGCGGCGGGTAACGTGGCGGCTTGCGAACTGAAATACGCTCCATAAGGGCAGCCGTTGCTACATTTATTTCGGTACTGGCACGATGCCCGCCCCAAAGCTGTTTGTTCGGCTGTGGGTTCGGTAATGTGTGCTACCCGCCCGATGGTCATCAGGCGTTCGTCCCCATATTTCTCCTTGATTTTAGATTTTGCTGCTTCTTCCACGCAGTTAAACTGCATTGGTGGTTGAAATTCGCTATCGGGTAAATGGGGGAGGTTTAATTTCTCTCCACTTACACCAACGAAACGCTCCACGTAGCTGTACCACGGAGCAATATCTTTGTAGCGAATTGGCCAGTCAACGGCTATTCCTTCTTTGGCATTTGCTTCAAAACTCGTGTCGCTCCAGCGGTAAACCTGTCTTCCCCAAGTCAACGATTTTCCACCCGTTCCGCCGCCTCGGTACCAGTCAAACGGCGACTTTTGAATGTACGGACTTTCTGCTTCGGGAAGCCAGAAGTCTTTATTGTATTCTGAAATTGGGTAGTTGCCTTCCTTTGTTTGGATGGGGAATTTTTCTTTCAATTCTACGGTCAGTTGTCCCCGATGCGGCATTTCCCACGGATTTTTCAAAGCAGATTTATAATCCTCCACGTGCTCAATTGGGTTTCCCCGTTCCAGCACAAGAGTTTTTAGTCCTTTTTCGCACAGTTCTTTCGCCGCCCAACCACCGCTTATTCCCGAACCAATTACTATGGCATCGTACGTGAGTTGTTCCTTTTCGGACTTTTGTTGATTCATTTTAGAGGTATAAAGTTGAATAAATTGGTATCCAAAAATACAAAAAAGGTCGGTGAATAACCACCGACCTTTCATGAATATATAATATGAAAGGAATTACTTCTTCGCTGTAGAATCAGTTTTTACTTTTTTCTTGTCCTTAATCAATGCGTATTCTTCGTTCAGACCCTTTAGTACTTCGGCGGTGATATCCATTTTTTCTTTAGCATATAATACGCCGCCACCTTTAGAATATCCAATTACCATATCGTAACGGTCATCTTCGTTATATTTCTTTAGGTAGTCCTGAATATTTGAAATCAATTCATCCGTTTTTCCCGCCTGCTCTTCCGCAAGTGCATTTGAAGTGTTATCACGATACATCATGATATCTTGCTCTTTGGCGGCAAGTTGTTGTTGTTTGGTTTGCCCTTGCTGTTGTGACATTCCGCCCGCCTGAGCCTGACGTTGAAACAAAGCTACTTCGTTCTGAAAAGACTTCGAGCGACGTTGTAATTCGTTCTCGGCCGCGAAACGCTTATTTTCAAACTCTTTCACAACATCCTTATAGTAGTCGTAATTTGTTAATAGCGTATCGGTATTAACATAAACAATCCGACTGGCGGTTGCCTGAGTTGTTGAAGTGGTTGCGGCTTCTCCGGTATCATTTTTACATCCAACTGTAATGACGGTAGCAAGAATTGCCAAAGCAAATAGGTGTTTCATCAGAAATTTTAGGTTTGTTCTTAGTTTAAATAAACCGTAAATATAGCTAAAAACATACTGATTGGCGTGACGTTAAATAATTATAATCGCGTTGAAGCAAGATAAATAGTAGTTTATAGAGCCTTTTTATCGTTTAACACCAATGATTGCGTGAATTATGAGTGTTTACTGAATCGTAAAGTCAAAATTCTGTTAGAATTACTCCGAGTGCGGTTAAATCTTTTACCGTTAAATAAATAAACCATTGGTATTAGAACGGTATTGGATTGTTTATTAAACATTAATATCATGAATGCGAAAAATTCTCCCCAAGCAATGAACTGGAAACTAATAACTATAATCAGTTTATCAATTTTGAGTTGTAAAGAAGATAAAATATAAATTGACGAAACCCCGCAGTTTACACAATGTAACCCGTTACGGGCAAAGCCTTTGATCACGTTTAACGCAGCCACGTGTATATCAAGAACAAGCAAGTTGGAAAATGGTAAATTTGAAACCTCAGTTCATTTTGCGAACGAGAATGCTTATTATTTAGATTCGAACAACAGGTACAGGATAGGTTCGTCGAAATTTTTTCTCGATGAATCTAACATTACCTTTGCTGTTAAAGAGGCCCGTAGTGATGTCTCTACGTCTTTTATTACGTGTGTTCCATTCTTTGCCAAAGAAGGTAATACCTTAGTCAAGGTTTGGAGTTCGGTTTTAGCAGATTCTACTTCTTCTCAGTTTGATCCTGAGACTTACCGCAATAAATCAGCTCGTAAAATCACAAGCACTGCTCAACCTCAAACGAAAATTGAACGTTTTGAAATCGTGAAATGATTATAAAGTCAGAAAGCTATGAACTCCCAATCCAATCCGGTTTGGGAGTTTTTTTGTGACAGACATTTGCGTTACGTAATCTTTAAATCTGCATTAAATTGTCAAATAGCTGCATTATTTATTTTTTTCTATAATTTGCGTCTTCAATTATACAGGCAAAGCTTGATATAAGAATAAAAAGCGTTGCTCCGTATAAACTTAACCTCTTGTCTCACATTTCAAGTCTAAAATCAGTAGCTAATAAACACTATGAAGAAACTTGCACTACACTGGCAAATATTAATCGGGATGCTTCTTGGCGTGCTATTTGGCTTCGGTGCCGTACAGTTTGACGGCGGGTCAGAACTCGTAGCTGACTGGATAAAGCCCTTCGGGACGATATTTATCAATTCGTTAAAATTAATCGCAGTTCCGCTCATCGTCGCATCTTTAATCATGGGAATCGCGGGGTTGAAAGATATTTCCAAGCTCTCAAAAATGGGCGGACGCACCATTGGTATTTACGTAATCAGTACTATTCTCGCGGTTTCTACGGGTCTATTATTGGTTAATGTCATCAAGCCCGGTAGCTATGTAAGTGAACAAACGCGAAACGACCTGACGGCAAACTACGCCGGAGATGCCGCTCAAAAACAAGCGGATGCTGCTTCGCAGCAAAATCAAGGACCGTTACAACCGCTAATGGATTTAGTACCGGAAAACGTCATCGGAGCGGCGGCAGATAACGCCAATATGTTACAGGTGATTTTCTTTATTATTTTCTTCGGGGTCGGTTTAATTTTGATTCCACCCGATAAATCAAAACCCGTTATTGACTTCTTTGACGGTGTGAATGAGGTCGTCCTGAAAATGATTGATATTATCATGCTTGCGGCACCTTTTGGAGTTTTTGCTTTGCTTGCTTCTTTAGTGGTAGAATCCCCAAGCCTGGATATTTTCAAAGCCCTCGGCATGTATAGCCTTTGCGTATTGCTGGGCTTAGGTTTTCTGGTACTCGTTGTTTACCCACTTGCCGTAAAATATTTTACCGGAGTTTCGTACGGAGACTTTTTTAGAGGAATATCACCCGCTCAATTACTTGCCTTCTCTACTAGTTCGAGTGCCGCTACGCTTCCTGTGACCATGGAACGCGTGACCGAACACCTTGGCGTTGATGAAGACGTAGCAAGTTTTGTGCTGCCCGTTGGGGCAACCATAAATATGGACGGAACGAGTTTGTACCAAGGCGTTGCAGCAGTATTTATTGCTCAGGCGTTAGGGCTGGGGTTAGACTTTGGACAACAAATCACAATCGTTGTTACCGCAACGCTCGCTTCTATCGGTTCGGCGGCGGTGCCGGGAGCCGGAATGGTCATGCTCGTAATTGTACTGCAATCCATTGGTGTGCCTCCCGAAGGCTTAGCGTTGATATTTGCCGTTGATAGACCATTGGATATGTGTCGAACAATTGCCAACGTAACCGGCGATGCGACTGTAGCCATGCTGGTTGCAAAATCAGTGAACAAAATTGGTGATGCTGACGTAAAAAACTGGAACGATAATTACCCCAATCCTACTACATAAACCACAGAAATTATCACTTGATGAAATTAGAAGAAATACGTTCCAAAATTGACGATATAGACGGCAGACTTCTCGGGTTACTCAACGAGCGGATGGAGCTGGTGCACAACGTAGGAGTGATAAAACGCTCAACTAAAACGCTGATTTACAGACCTGAACGCGAAAAATACATTTTAGACCGCTTAAAAGGAATCAACGCAGGATTACTTTCAGAAGCATCAGTAGATGCAATTTTTCTGGAAATTTTTGCCGCTGCCAGAAACATAGAATTACCAGAAAGAGTAGCGTATTTGGGGCCAGAAGGAAGCTTTACGCATCAGGCCGCCGAGAGTCGTTTTGGGGCAATGAGCGAATATATGACCCTTCCCACTATCAAGGCGGTATTTGAAGCTATAGATACCGAACGGGCAAAGTTTGGCGTAATTCCAATTGAAAATAATCAGGAGGGAATTGTTTACGAAACGGTAGATTTACTAAAAGAAACCAACGTTAATATTGCCGCCGAATTGAAAATACCTGTTCATTTTGCAATGGCTACCGAAGCGGAAAATGTCAGTAAAATCAAAAGAATTTACTCGAAAGATATTGCATTTAGACAGTGCCGTGGTTTCCTGAATAAGTATTTCGAACAAAGAAACGTAGAGGAGATTCAAGTAGAATCGACATCAAAAGCGGCAAAACTCGCGACTGAAGATCCTGAAAGTGCCGCTATTTGTTCGGAAGTTGCCGCTAAGATATTTGGCTTACCGTTATTGTTTAACAATATTGAAGACAATAGTAATAACCGAACCCGATTTTTCATTCTGGCGAAAGATTTCAAAAATCAACCGAGTGGAAATGATAAAACAACTATCATAGCTCAACTTGCCCAATCTGATAAGTCAGGCGTTTTAGCTGATTTTCTGCAAGACTTCAAGTACGAAGGGATAAACCTGACTAAGATTGAAAGCCGTCCGCATAAGGGCACGGAAGAGTTTAATTTTTGGTTCTTTATCGAGTTTTTAGGTTTTGAAGAACACGAAGGTTTTCAGCGAATAATGAATAAGCACAAAGGTGAAATTAAAGTGTTGGGAAGCTACGTAAAGAACGTTTAATAATTGTCAGCAAGTAATACTTTGGCTTTTTCTGAATCAACTTCGATCTGGTTTTTTAGCTCTGCGATTGAAGAAAATTTCACCTCATGTCTTATAAAAGCAATGATTTCTACCGTGACTAATTCGCCGTAAATATCATTGTTGAAATCAAAAATGTGCACTTCCTGGGTTCTTCCAATGCCTTCTACTGTAGGTCGGTTTCCGATGTTCATGACTCCCAAGTGAGCGTTGTCTCTCACGACTACCCGGACGGCGTAAACTCCGTTTGCAGGAATCAACTTGTAGTTGTCTTTCACTTGCACATTTGCGGTTGGGAAGCCCAATTGCCTGCCTAACTGACGACCCTTGGCAACGATTCCGGTAAACTGATAATTTCGACCCAAAAGGTTAGTCGCTAATAAAACTTTACCATCGGTTAAAGCATTTCTAACTTTAGTAGAACTAATTGTCAAATCTTCAATTTCTTGTCGGGGAATTTCCTGTAAGTCAATCCCGAAACGGTGACTGTTTTTTTCGAGGTAATCAAATCCTCCTTCGCGGTTTTTTCCGAAACGATGATCGTACCCAATAACGAGCGTTTTTGTACCGATGGTGTTTATCAGGACTTCCTGTACGTACTTTTCCGCCGATAGTTCCGAAAATTCACGCGTGAAAGGTATTACAAGTAAGTGCTTTACACCTAACTTTTCAATAAGCTCTATTTTTTCGTCAATAGTCGTAATCAGTTTTAACTGTTGACTGTCTTGCGAGACCACCATTCGGGGGTGTGGCCAAAAAGTTAAGACAACGGATTCGCCTCCCTTTGCCGCCGCTAATTCGTTTAAGCTTTTTAAGATTTTTTGGTGTCCAATGTGCACACCGTCAAACGTACCACTTGTTACAACTGCGTGTGAGAGAGCCGTAAAGTCTGATAATCTGTAGTAAACTTTCATAGTAATTTTAACGTGGATTTTGATTGACAAACTCCTCAACGGTGATGGCATCATCCACGTGGAATTCACCAATTCTCATTCTGCGTAAACCACTCATATAAGCTCCCGAATCAAGCATTTTTCCAAAATCTGAAACGAGCGTCCGGATATACGTTCCTTTTGAACAAACCACCCGAAAGGTTAACGTAGGAAACTCAGTAGTGTCAACCTCAAAAGTTTTTACTTCTATAATTCGGGATTTGATTTCAACCGTTTCACCGTTTCGGGCGGCTTTATAAGCTCGCTGCCCGTTCACTTTTACAGCTGAATATTGCGGAGGAACTTGCTCGATGCTTCCGGTCAGCTTTAGAACGACCTCCTGAATTTTTTCAGTTGTTATATGGTCAGTGGGAAATTCTCCGTCAAACTCGGTTTCTAAGTCAATGGACGGAGTAGTTTTTCCTAAAACTAAAGAACCTGTGTACTCTTTTTCCTGAGCCTGATAGCTTTCTATCTCTTTAGTCTTTTTTTCGGTGCAAAGAATCAATAATCCGGTAGCAAGCGGGTCAAGTGTTCCGGCGTGTCCAACTTTTTTGTACTTACCAAAGTATCGCACTTTTTTCACTACACCGAACGAAGTCCATTCGTAAGGTTTATCGATTAATATTACGTCGCTGCGGAGTAGTTTTTCTTCCATCAATTTTTTAGACAATTTTCAAATCATAACCAGCGGCCAATAAGCCCAGCAGAATTATTCCAACCGCAATCCGGTAATACCCGAACACTTTAAAACCATATTTCTGTAAAAAGGAAATAAAGAATTTTATTGCCGCCATTGCCACAATGAATGCGACGATATTACCAACGGCTAGTAGCTGTAATTCATCAGTTGAGAAACTCAAATTTCCCGCTAAATATCCTTTTAATAATTTATATGCTGAGGCGGCAAACATGGTTGGAACAGCAAGAAAGAAGGAAAATTCGGCGGAAGTTTTGCGGGAAAGCCCTTGAAACATACCTCCGATAATGCTCGCTGCCGAACGGGATACGCCCGGAATCATGGCGATGCACTGAAAAAGTCCAATCTTCACAGCATCCGAGTAGCTGATTTCTTCTTTGGTAGATTTGTTTTCAAAGTGTTTATCAATGAAAACAAGGATAATGCCCCCTAGTAAGAGCATCACCGCCACTACTACAACACTTTCAAGCATCTGATCAATGAAATCACTGAGCAACAATCCGAAAATAGCGGCAGGAATAAATGCTACTAATAATTTATAATAGAACTCAAGCGATTGGAAGAACCGTTTCCAGTATAGTACCACAACCGAAAGGATTGCTCCAAACTGGATATTTACTTCAAATATTTTAGTGAACTCAAGGGTATTAATACCCATAAAGGAAGCCCCGATAATCATGTGTCCAGTAGAACTGACGGGCAAAAACTCTGTTATCCCCTCAATAATTGCGAGGATAATTGCTTGATATAAAGTCATTATTTTCTAGTAGAAAGAGGAGATTATTTCTTTTTAAGAATCGCGTAGAACTCGACCATAAAGCCGATGAAGGCGATTCCCGGACCGAGTGTAATTCCCAAAAACCCGAAACCAAACTCTTCTTTATCAAGTGTCATGATGAAGAATCCGGTAAGTATTATACCAATTCCGATTAGCATCATCGTGTAATTATCTTTTCCGAACGGAAGTGCAGATCCGGTAATTACTTCGTTTTTTTGAATTGTGGGGGAAACTGATTCCACGATAGTGCTCTTTTCGACTTTTCTTTTTTTACTCATTATTAAATCAATTAAAATAAATCGTCCAAATCTGTTCTTAAATATCTGCTGACAGATGATATCGTGCTAAAGACCGCTAATAAGGGTCCCAATATCAACAAAATAAGTGCCAAAATTAACATTCCTTCAAAATTCTGAATTACTTCAAAACCGGTTATTTGCCAACTAGCGATTTGCTGTAAACCCAATAACGAAATTACCGCAATAACGCTGGCAATAACGCCCTGAATCACTCCCCGTTTTACAAAAGGGGCTTGCACAAAGGCGTTGGTGGCTCCCACTAATTGCATAGTATGAATAATGAAACGCTGCGAATAAAGGGCAAGTCTTATAGTATTATTAATCAGGAGCAATGTCGCAATCAGAAAAACCAGCACAATTGCTGAAACAACAATGTATGTTTTATTTGCATTTTGAGCAATTCCGTCCACAAAATCACGGGCGTAATCTGCCTCATGAACTCCCGGAATTTTCTCTACGTCGCGTTTTATTTCTTGCAGGTAGCTCTCTCCAAAGTAATCTTCGGTGATTTTTAATTTGAAAGCGTCCCGAAAAGGATTCTCCGATAGAATAAACTGGTAATCCTCATTCGTTTCCCGAAAGAAAATTTCTGCAGCCTGCTCTTTGGTAATCAATTCAATGGCTTCATCAGATTTGACCACAAATACTTTTTGTCGGAGTCGTTTTTTAATCCTTGTCTTTTGAACTTCCGAAAGGTCTTTGTCTAAATAGACCTGTACTTCGATATTGCTTTTGACAAAACTGATGAGTTCTTTAGAAGTAATAGCAACCCAGCCACAAAACCCAATTAAAAACAAGGCAACGCCAAGACTCACGGTAATAAGCGCGGTAGGGTAGCTTCCTAATTTTCTGTTTTGCTGCATCTGTGAAGGGGCATCAGTTCTTTGAGATGCAAATATAAGGCAATTACCATTTTACGGTAACTTATTAAGTAAAATTAAGAGGGGATATTATTCGTTTGCCTCTTTTGCCCGCTCTTCTTCGGCTTTCCACTCAACAATTTGCTGCGGCATGTCCTGCTCGATGATGTTTTTTACGATTTCCGTAATTTCTTCGAGCGATTGATCTTTAGTGAAATAAATGGGTTCTTTAAACCGAACGCTGAGTTCGGTGTTTCTTTTTTTATAACCCAAACCTGTTTTGTTAAACGCTCTTCGGAAACCATTAATAACTACTGGAACTACAATTGGGTTGTTGTCTTTGATAATCCGGGCGGTACCTTTGCGTATCGGTGCGTAAGGACTGGTTGTCCCTTGCGGAAAGCTCACCACCCAACCAAAACCTAACCCTTGTGCAACTTTATCAGACGCAGAAGTATCTACGGAGCGTTTTACGTTTTCACCTTCGGCACGCCACGATCGTTCAACTAAGATAGCTCCCGCCAAACTGAAAAGCCGGGGGAGAATGCCTTTCTGCATGGTTTCTTTAGCAGCAATGTAGTACGTTCTGGCTCGGGGAGCCAACATATAAAATGGAATCAGAACTCTGCCAAAACCCCACTTTACAGAACAGAAAATGTGGTAGAAAGTGATTACATCAGCAAAGTAGGTCTGATGATTGGAGATAAAGAAAACGTTGGTATTGGGTAAGTTTTTAATGTGTTCTGATCCTTCGATACGAAGTTTATTTGCGACAGCCAATCGCCAGAAAGTAGGCAAAACGGCTACCGAAACAATAATACGCTTTAAAATAAGCCAATTTCCGAACGGGTCTTTTTCAAACAATCCGAAGATATCAAAGTAGGACAAAAACCTGATAATTCGATTAGGATGCTTACTTGGTATCGGTAAAAAATTGGACAGAATTTTAAATATCATATTACTGCTTTAGGGTTAACGAAGTTACACATTGGACGACTTAACAACAAACAACGCCTACTGCACTTTGCAGAAGGCGTTAAAGTAAACGTTACCAATATACGACTTAGTTGCGTCGCTCTATTTCGTCACGAATAGCCGCCGCACGCTCATACTCTTCGTTCTGTAGTGCATTATCCAAAAGTTTGTTTAGTTCGGTCAATGACTTATTCTTAATACTTCCTCCGTCTGACTTGCCCGCCGGACTATCGATTAGCTCTTCAATTTCAGCTTCAACACCTTCATCCGTCGATTCATCGGTTGAGATACTCGCTTCCTGCATTATTGCCTCATTAGTGTAAATGGGTGCATTAAAACGCAACGCGATTGCAATGGCATCAGAAGGACGGGCATCGATGTTTTTTGAACGAATACCATCGCTGCAGACTATTTTTGCGTAGAATATACCTTCCTGTAAATTGGAGATAATTACTTCTTCAACGTTAAAGTCAAAAGCCGAAGAGAAAGATTTGAATAAATCGTGAGTCATGGGGCGGTTCGGACTTATGCGTTCCATTTCGATGGCAATAGCCTGAGCCTCAAACATTCCAATTATAATTGGTAAACGTCTGTTCCCATCCTCCTCCATCAAAATAAGGGCAAAAGAGCCCGTTTGAGATTGGCTGGGAGATAGACCTAAAATTTCAAGTTTTACTTTGTTCACGATAGTATTGTGATATTAATAATGGGTACTTAACGACCACGCAAGGAAACTGCTAACAACTTTTAATGAAAGCTTTGTTTCAAACTTGCGGCTGTAAGACTTCTAATGAAACATCCAATGATCCTTTAAGTACTTTTCCGGGAGCTAATGCAACTAATCCGTCTTCGTTGTTAAAAGCATTGATATTTGACGTTTGCGATTCGATAGCAATGCTACTTCTTGCAGGCGGTGTGTACAGTACAATATAGTTCAACAAGCCTTTGCCAACTTGCTGCCTGATAGTCAATGCTAACTCGCTATCGCTCAGTTTTGTTTCAGCAAAACCGGTTTGGTTAGCTATTTTATATACATTGTCAAGTATCTCATTTTTAAGAGAAATACTTTGACTTTCGTTCACTTCCTGCGTGCCGGATTCATTTGCCTGAAACGGAATAGTGGAATCATCTACTTCGTAGGTATAATGTTCAGGTATCGAAACTTCTAATTCTCCAACTTTCTTGTCTTGCAAGCTAAAATAAGGATGCCAACCAAAACCACATGGCATTGTATTGCTTCCTGTATTCGTGATATGATAGCTCAGCCGAAACGTATGCTCCCGAACAATACTGTAAGTTACATCCATTTCAAATGGAAACGGATACCCTTCCACTCCTCCATGATAAACATAACGAAGCGTCACACCGTTTCTTTTCTCATCTATAACATCAAATGCCTCTTCCGATACAAAGCCGTGCAAAGCATGCCCTCGTCCAGTTTCGTTTCTGTTTAATTGATAATCTACTCCCTCGAAAGTATATTTTCCGTCCCGAATCCGGTTTGGAAACGGGAAAAGTAAAGCTGAAGGATAGCCTTTAGCTGGATCATTCTCAAATAAAGGAAACTTGATTACAGTCTTGTGATTTAAAATTAGGCTACTGATAGCAGCACCATTCGTTGGTAAAACCGAGAATGAATCCCCTGACTTATTACCAATTACTATTTCTTGCATTAACGCTCTTCTTTGGATTTACTCGAACAATTTTCAGGTCAAAAGTACAAAATATTGCTCGATTCCTAATCCAAAAAGTGCAAAATCGTACTTTACCGGATCTTCGGAATTAATTAATTTTAGGCGGTTTGTTAATTCTTCGGCGGCTTTCCAGTCGGGTTTAGGTCGGGTAAATAATCCGAGGTGCCTTGCCACTCGTTCTACGTGCACATCGCAGGGGCAGATAAGCTGGGAAGGTTTGATTTGCGACCAAAGTCCGAAATCTACCCCCTTATCGTCTTGTCGTACCATCCACCGCAAATACATATTAATGCGTTTGCAGGAGGAGTTTCTAATCGGGGTAGCAACGTGCTTACGGGTACGATGGGGGAATTCGGGCAATGAAAAAAAGTAATCGTGAAAACCGATTAAACTCGCTCGGATATTAGCGTCTTGGGGAGATAATGTATTGGTAAATGCACTTTCTAAAGATGGATACTTGCTGTAATGTTCACGGAAAAACTCAATGAAATATAAGGTGTCCGTAGCATTGAATGTGCGGTGTTTAAAGTCTAAAAAACGCTTTAAGTCGTTATCAGTGTGCTGGGTTATGAACTGAAACGGAGCATTATCCATCAATTCCATGAGCTGATTACACTTGTTAATGATTGTTTTTCGTTGCCCCCAGGCAAGCATCGCCGCAAAAAAACCGGAGATTTCTATGTCTTGTTTCAGCGTGAATTTATGCGGAATGCTGATTGGATCGTTTTCGATAAAATCGGGTGTATTGAACTGTTCGTACTTCTCGTTCAATAAATCAACGGTAGCTTGAGGTATTTTCAAAATGTTACTTGAATTTTTTGATAATACTCACTACAAGCCACGAAATAAAAGAAAACACACTTAAAATTCCTGTAAAAAGTAAGGAAAATACGGTGATAAAAGGGTACATCAGCGTGAATACGATGTTCCAGATAATAGTTTTCGACTTACTTTTTGGCTCTTGCTCTTCGTTCATTTAGTTTCTGCGGGGCACTTCATAAGTTACCAAAGCACGGACGCGGCTATCACGCGGCTTCAATTTATTAAATGCACTTGGTGTCAGCCTTACTAACACATTTTGGTTGTTTCCAGTTTCCTGTAATTTACCAATTACCTTTGCCATCACGAAAGCTCCGGTGGCTTCGTTTTTTACTTTTATCTCACTGCCGATGGGTGCGGTGCGGTGCATTGCCCAGTTTTTGTTTGAGCTATTTTTAATCCCAATTGTAGTGGCAATTCCTATTTCTTTAACCTGAATGCCTCTCGGAGCGTTTGGAACGTAATCAGTGGGAGCGGAGGGTAGTTTTCTTACGATAAATTCTTCCCCGTCGGCGGCCGGACTTGCCGCTACGTAATCACGCGATACAAGTACCTTTTGACCAACTGAAATTGTATTGTCGGATAGATTATTTGCTTTACGAAGTTGCTCGGGAGTTACTTCGTACATTTTACCAATTGCGTAAACCGTTTCACCGATACTTACCACGTGATACAGTTTTTTTGGCTCTTCGGTAGCTTTACGAAGCGTATTTTTTAAGTCTTTGTCTATTTTCTCACCTTCGTCTTTCGGTAGGCTAACTTTCTTTCCGCCCTTGGTTTTGTACGGAACCCGAAGTACCTGGTTTTCGTAAATAGTGCTGCTGCCGTCTAAGGTAGGATTTGCCGCCATTATCTCAGCGGGTTTGCAATGGTATCTACGCAGCAACCCAAAAAGTGTTTCTTTCTTTTCCACCTTATGAATTACGTATAGCTTACCTTTGTCGTTTTCGAGTGCAAGCGAGTCAAAGGGTGTTACGGCGAAGGCAGATACGGGCAATGCAGCAGTCAATAAGGCTACATGGAATAAATTTTTCATGGAAATTAGGACACGTTTTACACAAAAATATGTATTTATTATCGGTCTGACACCTTTTACGTACTAAATTTATAACAAATGAGCTCCGTTTTGAAAACCGTCGTCATCGTTCCGGCACGTTATGCATCCACTCGTTTTCTTGGGAAACCGTTGGTAGAAATTGATGGTAAGTCAATGGTTCAGCGAGTATGCGAACAGGCAGAACAAACCAATTTAGTTGATAAAGTAATTGTTGCAACTGACAGTGAACTAATAAGTTCGCACGTAAAAAACGTTGGTTTCGACGTAATTATGACTTCAGAAAGTCATACCAGCGGTACAGAAAGATGTGCCGAAGCACTGGAGAAGTTAACCGAAGAATTTGATATAGTGATAAACGTGCAGGGCGATGAGCCGTTTATCGCTCCCGAGCTAATTGAAGAAGTGATAAAGGGTTTTGACGAAACAACCGAAATTGTCACGGCGGTGAAGAAAATTACGGGTATTGAGACTTTGCTTAATCCCAACGTAGTGAAAGCCGTACTTTCGGAATCAAACCATGCGATGTATTTCAGCCGTAACGCAATCCCGTACAACCGTGATTCCGTGCTTAAAGATTGGGTGAATCAAAGTACCTATTATAAACACATTGGTATCTACGGTTTTAAGCCAAAAACGCTGCAAAAATTAGTCAAGCTTCCGGTTACTTCACTTGAGAGTATCGAGAAACTGGAACAACTCCGTTGGATTGGTCACGGGTTTCGGATAAAAGCTATCGTTACAGAACATGAGAGCGTTGGAATTGATACTCCTGAAGATTTGATGCGAGTAAAGTAATATTTTAACAATTTACAACAACTATCTAACAATAAAAGCGATTAGAATCCGTGTTTAATAGGCGGTTTGGTAGTTTATTTACAAGCAATCAACCGAAAAACATACCTCTAAAATTATAAATCATAATACTATGCAACGATATAAAATACTCTGGGCTGATGACGAAATAGACTATCTGACTCCCTACATAAAGTACCTCGAAACTAAAGGTTATGATGTAACTCCCGTGCCAAGTGGAGCGGACGTTTTTGATGAAATCGAAAAGCAGGATTTTGACATCGTTTTCCTTGACGAAATGATGCCTGGTATGACAGGACTTGAAACACTGGCTCAGTTAAAGCAGATTCGTCCAAACCTGCCAGCGGTGATGATTACCCGTTCTGAAGAAGAGCATATCATGGAAGATGCCATCGGCTCAAAAATTGCCGATTACCTGATTAAGCCAATCAACCCAAGTCAGATACTGATGTCGGTGAAAAAGATATTGGATAATAAGCGTTTGGTTTCGGAGAAAACTAACGTGGGTTATCAGCAGGATTTTCGGAACATTGCGATGCAATACCAAGACCGGTTGAATCACGAAGAATGGGCGGATATTTATAAAAAGCTGATATTTTGGGAACTGGAATTAGATAAGTCTCAGGATAAGTCAATGGAAGAGGTTTTCGGCATGCAAAAATCTGAGGCGAACAGTAATTTTACCAAATTTATTCAGGAAGAATACGAAGGCTGGATGTCTGATCCTGATGTAGATCGTCCGGTGATGTCGCACCATTTATTGAAAAAGAAAGTGTTGCCATTACTCAAAGATAATTCGCCGCTGTACTTTGTGTTGATTGATAACCTGCGTTACGATCAGTGGAAGGTCATGCAGGAGATTGTCAATGACTACTTCCGAACTATTGAGGAAGATTCGTACTATTCTATTTTACCAACCGCTACTTCGTACGCTCGTAACGCCATTTTTTCGGGAATGAACCCCGCTGACATGGCGAAATACCACGCGGATATTTGGGTGGATGACGAAGGTGAAAACGAAGATGCCCTAAACAAGAACGAAGAAGAATTTCTTAAACGTTTTCTGAAAAAGCACCGCAAGCAAACAACGTTCAGCTACCACAAAATCCTGAACAGTCATCACGGTAAAAACCTCGTGGACAACTTCTTTAATCTGCAGAAAAATGACCTGAATGCCGTGGTATTCAACTTTGTGGATATGCTCTCGCACGCCCGGACGGATATGCAAATGATTAAAGAACTTGCCCCTGACGAGTCGGCGTACCGTTCCTTAACCAAATCATGGTTACAGCATTCGTCGTTGCTTGAATTCCTGAAAAAAATCGCCGATGTAAAAGGTCGCGTGGTGATTACAACAGACCACGGAATGATTCGGGTGAAGAACGCAAAGCGTATTATTGGTGATCGGAATGTAAATACAAACCTTCGTTTCAAGCAAGGGAAAAACCTGAACCTTGACGATAAAAAGGGCGGCGTTATTGAAGTTAGAAGACCTGAGAATTACGGTTTGCCAAAGCCAAATGTTTCTACTTCCTACTTTTTTACCACCGATGACTTTTTCTTCGCTTATCCGAACAACTATAATTATTATGTAAGTCATTACAAGGATACTTTTCAACACGGCGGCGTTTCGTTGGAAGAAATGATAATTCCGTTTGTATATTTGGAAGCTCGGTAAACAAAATCCGCTTTTCAAATGATTAAATTCTGCAACATAACTCTTTTGGTATTATTCATGTGCATCGGCTTTGAAGCCGATGCACAGAGGGTTATCAACTATAAATCCTCCATTTACCTTTCTGGATTTGGAAGTTTCGCCAGCGGGAAATACGCCCGTTCTTTAGAAGTTTCAAACTTTAAAACTCAGAGTTTGGGTGGTACGTTGGGATATCTTATCCGACCCGGATCAGACGTTGCTTTTCCAATTTCTGTGGGTGGAGAATTTGGGCTTCAGTCATTGGGAGCGGGAACGGTAAATAACCAGACTTTTGCTGGCGAATTCCGAACTTCAAATATGGCTTATTGGGTAAATGCCGTGGCACGGTATCGCCCAATTTACTGGACGAGTAAAATCAATCCATTTATTGATCTTTCGGTAGGGCCGAAAATGATTTCAACCGGAATCTATGAACAATTCAGCGATGAAGAATATACGCGTTTAGACGGCAAAACAAGCGTTACGCTGAATACTACGATTGGAGGAGGAGTAGGAATTAAAATTCCGAATAAGGAAGGTCGAGTAATCTATTTTGATGTGGGTGTTTATTATCAGCAAACCGGCTCTACAAGAATCGTGGAACAAAACTCGGTGACCCTTTTTCAAAACAACGAATTAGACTATCGCCAACAAGTTACGCCGCTGAGCAATACCCAGGTTCGGGCTGGATTTACATGGTTCCGCTAATATCTTCCACCTTTCCGTTGCGGCAATAAAGTGTTCGGTACGGAAAGCGTTCAATCAAATCAAGACTGTGCGTTCCCATTAAAACGGCAGTTTTGTATTGCTTACTTATCGAGAAAAACAACTTTAAAACTTCCATTGACATTTCGGGGTCAAGGTTTCCTGTTGGTTCGTCAGCAATAATAATTTCTGGTTTGTTCAGAATTGCCCGGGCAATGGCAATGCGTTGTTGCTCACCACCAGATAATTGGTGCGGCATTTTTTCCAAAACGTGTGGTAATTCTACTTGCGTTAGTACTTCTACTATTCTCCTTTCAATTTCGGGTTTATCTTTCCAGCCCATCGCCTGCATAAAGAATATCAAATTCTTACGAATATTTCGGTCGGTCAATAATTGAAAGTCCTGAAAAACAATTCCAATTTTACGACGTAAATACGGCACGTCTTTTCGGTCAAGTTCGTGTAGTTTATAGCCAACCACTTCGCCTTCGCCTTCTTGTAGCCATAAATCAGCATAAATAGTTTTCAGCAAAGAAGATTTTCCGCTGCCCGTTTTTCCAATCAGATATACGAACTCACCCGCATTCAAAGAAAATTTCACATCTGATAAAATGAGGTGATCCTTCTGATAAATATTGGCTTCTTTCAGGGATATTATTGCTGACATTTTCTTTCGGACAAAAATTAAAGGATAAGGACAAATTACGTTTATCAAGTTTAATTATAAAACGACTTCTGCACTTCAAATGTGGTGATTAGTTCCTTCTGACCTTTTTTTACAAATCGATGATTATGCCGTAGTTCGGTATAGGGACCAATGTACTCAAAAATCGTTTTCTTTGAACCGGTATCAATCTCAATTATCCGTTCGTACGCATCGTAAATTTCGATTTTAAATACTTTGTTAACTGCGTTTTCGCCTTCCTGAAATGGGAAATGAGTATAAATTGCCCGTTTACCGTCACCGTCTTTCTTAATCGTGGTAAATTCTCTGTTGACTAATTGATTTCCTAAATAGGTAAGCCGATGATAATACGTCTTGTTCATATTATCTTCAAACCGGTTGGTGAAAACTTTTGGGTAAGTAGCCTCGTCATTCAACAGTATCTTCTCTTTATTTCTGAGATAGAAGTAATCCGTGATTTCAGTGTTTTCTGGGAACGCTACTACCTCAATATCGACTAAATTATCTAAGTCAAATTTACGTTTTTTAGTCTTGAGTTTTACAAAGCCGTTCGTTACTACCGTACGTTGATTAGTAGTTTTCATTTTTTTGTAAAAACCGTGATAATAACCACGGTAAGCACTTCCGTCTGAATAACAAATAAACGTTAAGTCCTTCCTGATTTCACAATACAAGGTGATTCCCACCTTTACGGAATCGCCCGTGTATTTCGTAATCCCCACGAGCGATTTCCCGATTGCTAAATGATTATTTTTCTTCAGCCAAGAGGTTGTTTCTCGCCCTTCTCTGTCGTAATAAATGGCTTTGACCACCTCATTTTTGTGAAAGTACACTTCACTTTTAAGTATCCGATTATTATTGTAAGAATGATCAAAAAAGGTTTTCTGCCCAAACACGATGGAACAAGACTGCACGATTATAATGCATACCAAGAAACAAAACTTGGTGCGGATAAAAACCACTCTGTTTCTTAATTAAACGGCTTGAAAATCAAATTCCGGTAATCCATCATTGTCTGCTTAATCACCTCTTTTGCCCCTTCCACACCGTAGTCGTGCGATATTTCGCAATGTTGCGGCTCGCCTGGTAAATTTTTGTAGGTTAGGAAATAGTGACGTAGCCGTGCCATAATACCTTCTGGAAGCTCTGCTATATCCTCATATTTACCATAAATCTGGTCTCCAACCAAAACGGCGATAATCTTGTCATCGGCTTCGCCTTTGTCCACAAAGCTAAAACCACCAATTGGGCGAGCTTGAAGCAAAATATCACCATGCGGAATGTGGTGAGACGAAAGTACGCAAATATCAAGTGGGTCGCCATCACCATGGGTCACGTTTTCCGCCCCGTTTGCACGTGCGTGTGCGGCAGTTCCTTCGCCACAATATGTTTGCGGGATAAAGCCGTACAAAGCCGGAATAATATTAGAATATTTTTGCGGGCGATCAATGGTTAGGTAGCCCGTTTCTTTATCAATTTCGTATTTTATCGTATCCGAAGGTACGATTTCAATAAAAGTAGTGACTATACTTGGGGCGTTATCTCCGATTGGAATGCCGTGCCACGGGTGGGCTTTATAAACTGGTTTCATGTTTTCTATTTTGAACTGCAAGTTATTTCTTAAATGGGAAAGAAAAAAGAACGAAAGAAATAGTTAACGATATTATATACTATTTACCAATCCTATTTTTGCTATTAAATGAGTGAAACATTCAGTGTTTCACTACGGGGATAAACTTTCCGTTCTGACCTTTTCCCATAAAGCCTGTCCAAGACTTTTGTGAATCAAATTTAATCTTTAATTCAGTACGAACAATCTGACCCTTTTGGAAAGAATAGAAGTGATAAGGATCCGCCATATAACAGGTAATCACATCAAGCCAGCCATCTTGATCCAGATCAGTTAATAGCGGAGTTGTACCAAGATTTGCTCCGATTGAGAATTTTGCCAAATCCTTAGAAGTTCCGTTGCGAATATCCATGATTTTCAATTCGTTGACGTACCAGTTAACTTTATCCTGCGAGATTTCAAATTCCCGCTTATTATTTACCACCAAAAGTACATCCTCTTTGTCGTCACCCGTTAAATCGTGAATAACGGGCGAGGCATACTGAAATAGTCCGAAGGTATCTCGCGAAACAATCCGACCCGTTTTACCATCGACGAGGATGTTGAGGCAAAAGTCACTATTTGGCCACGGACCAAAACCCATACTGGCATAAAAGTCTGGTGTGGCATCTTCTCCGGTAAAAAATCCTGGCCCCGGCATGGAGTAACTTTCAAACCCTTCCTTCATGGGTATTTCCCACACGGGTTCAAAACTAACACCATCTAAACAAAGCATCCGACCATTTACGGGACTTACAATTACGTCTAATGTGCCATCCAGCGTAACATCTGCCAAGATGGGCGAGGCTACAAAGCCTTTTTTTCCTCCCGAAGCCAGCACCTGTATTTTATCGGTTTGCTTAGTAACGAGTTCTTCTAATCCTATCATGTACAAATGACCATCAATCGCCTCTCCACCGGATCCAAATATAACGGAGGGATTTCCAGTTCCAGAAAAATCATGCACGAGCGGGGTCATGTAGCTTTCCTTGCCATCAGGCATCAATAGCTGAGAAATTACTTTGCCAGATTGGCTACTGATTACTTTTAACGAACCTACGGGCCGATTTCTTTCGGCCGCCCCTGCCCTGACATATCCTCCGAAAGCTATTACAATATCATTTAAACCGTCGTTGTCAACATCCGGAATCCATTGCGGGCTTGAAAAATTCAGGTAGGTTGTATCGTTAACTAAGTCAATTCCTTCCGATATCGGTTGATATTCCCAAATTGGTTTGCCCGATTTTCCATCGATTGCGAGCAGAATAGATGACCTCCCGCTAATAAATATATCCGGTATACTATCGGCGGTAATGTCCTGTGATATGGCTGTGCCAACAACCTGATTCCGCGTCGGGACAGACCATAAAATATCGCCGTTAGCACCGTCTAACGCTAATACACCGTAGGGAGTACCTTGAAATTCTGCCGCTCCAGCTCCAACCACAATATCGAGTATGCCGTCTTGAGTTAAATCTACTGCTACTGGGGAAGAAGAAAAACCAACACCAGGAACACCAGTTTGCCAGTCGTTGGGTTCGTAGGAAGAACATCCAATACAAAAAATAAAAATAAGATAGACACAAAAACTGCTCAGAATACAACTGCTGCTTTTCATAAATTAGTACCACTTGAGTGCGTAAAAAAATCAACACAACTATCAACCTTAGGACTATCAAAAGGTTTAACTTGTTTAAGATTTTGGTTATTGATAACAGCTAATCTCTAGGTAAAAAGCTACCTGATAAATGACTTATTTTAATGCCTACCATCATTCTTTATTGATGAAAGTTGTCACAGGCTGTGTCCATGCCGTTTCGTATGCTAAATCTTCAACAGGATTATTCTGTAATTTTGATGAGGTAATTTTGCACCTCACGAAAAGCATGTCATTAGTCAATTCAAAAGTTGCTTTGTCTCCTTTGAAAGACATAAACTCTTCGGATTCAGTCATTCCTTTTTTACACCCAATGAAAGAAATTTGATATTTTACACCTTCTTCTTTTCTTACTTCAACAGAAAGCTTCTTGTTCTCCAATTCTAATTCATTGAGTTCAACTCCGGTACTGGCATAAAATTCTCCCGCTTCCATAGCTGTTATTAGTGATCTTGGATTGAGCGAATCTGCCCGCACCATAATCCAACCTCTGCCTGCGTTACTCCATTGGCTACCTTTCACGTGATAGTTATGAGAGTCATCGGTAGCAAGTCCGTACATTACCGGCTTTTTATCTTTTATGTACGCAATATTGATCAAGTCCCACATTTTCTCAGTTGATATATGGCTTGAGTCTCCCGAATTATTGACCAAATGATGTCCGTTATAGACTTCAAAGAATCTTTCACCTCTCAAGGCAATCATATCTTTGAGGCTTATTGCGTATCTAAAATTCGGGTGATTTATATGAACAATGATTGGTTTATTTAAAGAATCCCTTTGCCATAGTACGGCATCTATATTGTTTTGCAGAATTTCTGCTACGGTGTTGCCGCCTTGGGGATAAATTTTATTTTCAATATTGGTAGTATTTAAGTGCAAGGGTATATCGCCCAAATGATCTGAAATCTCTTCCGCTTGTATAATCAGGAACTTACCGTTTTCTTCAAATTTTCTTCTGTATTCCTGATAAGTTTTTAGTTTAACAAGTATTTGATTCAGTGAATCTGTTTTGTGCTCAACCCACTCAGAACCGTACTTGTCGAGGTAACTTTCAAATGCTTTTGAGTAAATTTCACCCTGCGGAACCACATGCCATCTATCACCCTCTGCTAAAGTATTGTGATCTGTTAATGCAACAAATTGATAGCCATTGGACTTGTACCAATCCATTATTACTTCGGGGAATTCATCTCCATCGCTCCAGTAAGAATGTGTGTGTAAATTTCCTTTAAACCACTGTTTTTCCTTCGGTGATTCTTGTTCGCTACAACCAATAATCGCAATAAAAGGTAGTAGAATACTTAACTTTAGATAATTCATTTTCGTGGTTGTTGAATATTTAATGATATGCTTTTAGCGTACATAAAAGTGTTTCGAGACTTCTGATTGTCGTTTTATGTACATTTCAAACTTAACTCATTTTTGCCAGCTAATGTAGGGATTGGTAATTAAAGACGAGTTATAATAGCTGGAATCTGAAGAAACCTCTTCTCCTAACCAATGAGGAATCTCAAAAACTTCTTCTTCGGATGTCAACTCAATTTCAGCCACAACCAAACCTTTGTTTTCGCCCCCGAAAACGTCTATTTCCCAAGTCTTATTTCCGACGGATAACAAGAACCGTTTCTTTTCAATAATGGGTTTCTCGCATAAGTCGAGCAAATCTTGAGCATCAGCCAATGGTATTTGATACTCAAATTCTTCACGGGTTAGATTCTGACTTTTACCTTTTATCGTTAAAACGCCTTTCTCTCCGTATATCCTTACACGCACCGTTCTTTCAGCTTCCGAATTAAGGTAACCCTGCTTTATTGAGACTTCCTCTTTGATTTCGTTTTTCCAGGAATTATTCTCAACCAAGAACTTCCTTTCTATTTCTACTCCCATATTATTTAGTTCTTCCTGAAAATTGAATATGCAATCTAAAAGTGCATTCATCTGCCATATTACGATTAACAAATAAATAAAGATTTACACAAACACTTATTCAAGACTTAAAAAAGTGCCGATAATAAATGTCAGTCGTTCATTTCTCCTGTAAATAATTATAAAATACAATCAATTATTTCTACTTTCGCAGCACTTCTAAACAAACCTAACACAACATTTATGAAAATTGCCAAAGCAATTGGCAGCCTGCTTGTTCTTTTCGGGCTGCTTTATTTTCTGCACGTTTCTGTTCCGGGTGTTCCGGCCCTCGGAAAGCTTTTTAATCCGTTTTCGGGTTTTTGGCAAAATACTGAGCGAAATATTTATACCGACGAGGAATTCACGATTCAAGGTCTCAAAGACGAAGTGGTAGTTAAGTACGATGATATGGGCGTGCCGCACCTTTTTGCCCAAAACGACGAAGATTTATACTTTGCCCAAGGCTATATTATAGCCCGTGACCGTTTGTGGCAAATGGAATTTTATACACTTAACGCCGCTGGACGACTCACGGAAGTAGTTGGCGAAGCTGCGTTGGAGTACGACCGCTATAACCGCCGGATGGGTATGGCTCAGGCCGCTCACACAATTACGGAAAAACTGAAAGATGACCAGTTAAGTAAATCCATATTAGAGCCTTACGCCGCCGGAGTTAACGCACGAATCAGCGAATTAACTGACAAAGACTTACCGATTGAATATAAGATTTTGGGTTATAAACCCGAAGCGTGGTCGGTGGAGAAAACGGTACTGATGCTGATGAATATGCGGCAAGTACTGAACGGTCGTTCGGATGATTACCGCATCACTAATATTGTAAAGAAATACGGACTTGAAGTTTCAAAAGACTTGTTTCCGAACTACCCTGAAATGGAATCTCCAATTATTCCCGTAGGAACAGAGTGGGATTTCAGTCCGGTGGAAATTCCGCAAGTCCCTTCGCAAATTATGGCGAACGGCGATGAGATTGCAGGATTAAACGTGCCGCGTTCCAACCCAAATATTGGCAGTAATAACTGGGCGGTTCACGGTTCAAAATCCGCAACGGGTTTACCTATTTTGGCAAATGATCCGCACCTGACGCTTTCTTTACCTTCTATTTGGTATCAAATGCAACTGCATTCACCCAATGTAAACGTCTACGGTGTTGCGTTGCCCGGTTCGCCGTGCATCGTAATTGGTTTCAATAAAGATATTGCCTGGGGCGTAACGAACGTGGGTTCTGACGTGATGGATTTCTATAAAATCAAATTCCGTGATAATTCCCGTAGTGAATACTGGTACGAAGGTCAGTGGAAACCTATAACTAAAACTCTCGAAAAGTTTAAACTGAAAAATGGTACGGTTATGGTTGATACTTTATTATCAACGCACCACGGACCAATCGTTTATAATACTAACGAAGAAAAGAACTTCAGTAAAGATACTCCCGCAGGACACGCGATGCGTTGGGTTGCCCTTGAAACCGAAGGATCAGATATTCTGACGTTTCACTTCCTGAATCGGGCGAAAAATTACGACGATTATCGCAAAGCATTAACGTATTACGTTGCTCCCGCTCAAAATTTTATTTTTGCCAGTAACGAAAACGATATTGCCATTACGCCAAATGGAAAACTTCCGTTGAAGTGGAAAGGACAAGGGAAATATATCCTCGATGGTTCGTTGGCTTCGCATGATTGGCAAGGCTGGATTCCGGCGGAGCAAAATCCGCACGTAAAGAATCCACCGCGAGGTTTTGTGAGTTCGGCAAATCAGTCTTCTACTGACCCGTCGTACCCGTATTATATGGGTTGGAAATACGCCCCAATGTACCGTGGTGCCCGAATTAACGAGCGTTTGGCAGCGATGCAAAATGCCACGGTTGACAGTTTACGGATGCTCCAAAATGATAATTTTAATATTGCGGCGAGAGAAATTCTCCCTTCTTTGTTACCTCTACTCAATGGTAATTTAGCCACGAAAAACAATCCGGCGTTACAGTACCTTAACGAATGGAATTACGTAAACAATGCCGAATCGGTAGCTGCGACAATCTTTGAGAACTGGTTTGATAACTTAGAAACTGCGATTTGGGAAGACGAATTTTCGTACGATAAGTACCTAATGTACCCAACGGACGATCGCATGTTTACGATGATAAAAACGCAGCCCGATGCTAAGTGGTTTGACAATGTAAATACGAAAGACAAGAAGGAAACTATGGCTGATATTGTGACTTCAAGTTTTATGGCAACGGTTGACACATTGATTGCTCACAAAGGTAAAATTAGCCTTGAAACCTGGGCGTGGTATTTGGATAAAAGCACTGATATTAAACACCTTGTGCCGCAACTTACTCCTTTTGGAAGAATGGATATAAAGAATGGCGGAGGAAATAAAATTGTGAATGCAACTACCAACCGTACTGGACCTTCGTGGCGAATGGTGGTGCAATTGGATAAAGAATGGCCAAAGGGTTACGGACTTTATCCCGGCGGACAATCGGGTAACGTAGGCAGCAAAAACTACGACAACATGATTGATAAATGGACGAACGGCGAATTAAACGAATTGCTGTTTCTGAAAGATATTAACGAAACCTCCGAGCGACTGAAATCAACGGTAAAGCTGAGAAAGTAAATCGGATGTTGGAAAACCTATTTAAATTAACTCACTATCAAATAACTAAAATGCTTTATATAATCATCATAATTCTTGGCGGAGTCGCTTCGTTTTTCCTTCCCTGGTGGATAGTTGCACCCGTTTGTTTCGGGGTCTGTTTCTGGCGAAGTAAGTCTGGAAAATCAGCTTTTGGTATCGGAAGTGCGGCGGTAAGTACGCTTTGGCTGATATACGCTTTGTACCTCTATTTTACTGCCGACGTAGACATGCTATTACCGATGACACAGCTAATAAGCGGTTCTGGCTTTTTGTCAACTTTCCCGCAGGTTTTATTGGGCTTTATTATAATGCTTTTGATTGCCGCTTTAGTGGGCGGTTTCTCCGGATTAGCGGGGTACCATACCGGACAACTTACAGAAAAGGAATAAAGCTACTTCACTAATTTCAAGCGAACGGCTTTTTCAAAAACTGCGTGGCAGCTTCTTTTAAATACTGACGCCGGATGCGTTGTAGTTCAGGTAGTAATATATTTGAATCTACGATGTCTCTGGCGTATTTTTTTACCAGACTGCTCCAGTAATTTTTTCCCGAAAAAAGGTCGCGTGGTTTTACGGATGTGATTACTTTTTTCTTGATTACCGGAATACCTGCTTCCAACATTTTGACGTGAGAAGGTGAGTCTGTTCCGTCCCAAAAGTATTCATTGGCGTGGAAGTATCCTCTCACAATTAAACCATTTTTTATAAAGTATTGGCTGAGTCCGATTTCCCAATCATTGATTACTTTTCTTTTCAGACCCTTGATTTGCTCAATCTTCAGCATCTCCGCAAGGTTTAATCGCTCAATGAAAGACTTTAATGTTGAAAAAGACGAACGGTTAAAAACTATAAAGTGACTTTGCACGTGGAAGTTGCTATCATGCGTAGAGTAGGAGGGGCAAATATCGGCGTCTATTAAACCCCATAAATCTGCGGGGTTGTCTTTTGCCCAATTAAATAAGAAATCAAGACTTTGAAGTAGAATATTGGAGTCATTTAAGCAGCCAATTTGCTCGTATTCACTCAGATCTATTGTTTCATAAACTTTCAGGAACATCCCCAAATCATAGCCTTCGTTTTTGACTTGCATCAGGCGGACTTCATTCGAAAGAAATTCACTCGTGTTCGAAATTTCTCGAACATTTGTTACGATTACTATTTCGTCAAAAAACTTCGTGAGCTCTTTTACGTACCGCAATACGTAATACGGTACGTAGTTGAAGTTTGAATAGTGAACGAAAATACATAATTTTTTCATCCCCAAATCTACAACACAAAAAAAGTCGATTTGTAATGAATCAACTTTTTTTGTTATTTCTAAAACGTATTCTAATCAGAATGGCAAACGATATTCAGCTACCAAGTAATTGTATTTGAAGAAGTTACGTGCCGACAAGTCAGCGTAGAAACGCCCTCCACCTACTTTGAATAAATATTGACGAGGGTAGCTTTTAAATTTTAGTAAATTTATCGCTTTCAAATATACGACTTCTACGTTGCTTTGAGAAATGGACGGTTTTCTGTTGTTTCATTTATCCGACTGTCAAATAAAACAATTTGACACTAATCAGTTAGTTGCGTAGATTGGATGGTAAATTACATTCCTTAAAATGAACAACGACAAACTCCTTATTTCCTATCTCACGCTGCGAAAAGCCGTCGGGGTACTTGGTTTTATTCTGCCCATTGCGTTGGTGGTTGGTTCAGCAATAGTCGGGAATTGCGAGGAGGTGCAAAGCTCCATCAGTAACTATTATCATACTGCCGTGCGGGATGTTTTCGTGGGGATTTTGTGTGCCATCGCACTATTTCTGTTTACGTATAATGGATACGACAGGCGGGATAAAATTGCGGCTCAGATTGGTTCTGTTTGTGCACTGGGCGTTGCGTTTTTCCCCACTTCGGTACTAATTCCGTTACCGACCTGCAATATTTTACCAATCACAGTAAGTCCGGTTATTGGAACGCTCCACCTTATTTTTGCTACCTTCTTCTTCATAAACTTAGCGTACTTTTCGCTCTTTTTATTCACGGAGTCAGCGGGTGAAATGACTCCCGAAAAAATGAAGCGAAACCTCATTTACCGCATTTGCGGAATCATAATGGTGGCGTGTATTGTCTTCATTGCCGTTTATGTTTTCTTCCTCGAAAAACAACTCACTAACCCTTCAAAATACGACATAGTATTTTATCTCGAAAGCATCGCTCTTTGGGCTTTTGCCGCTTCTTGGTTAGTGAAAGGCGAAATGTTTGTTGCGGATAGATAGTTATTCCTACTCCGAGAAAATGCCTGTATTTATACTTAAAACAAAGCGAAATGTAATGTGGATAATGCCTATGAAGCGTATATTTACGTGAATAATAAGGATATACACGCTATTGGTGCGTATAAACTATATTGGTGGCAATTTTAAAAACGCATAACAGACACTTTGAGAATGAAACCAAAACTAAAATTTATGTTGGACTATGGAGCAAATCCGCTATGGTCAAACGATGAATTTACAAGACAAAAATTTGGACACAATATAGATAATTTGCAAGATTTAGCACTATCGGACAAGACAATAGAACTTTCTAAATTCGTGACAGAACTATATTGGGACGTACTAAATCCAATATATCCAATGTTACCTTCTTTTTGGTCGGGAGAGATGCATTTATTTTTTCGAGGTAAACTTAATCAACTATTTGACAGAATATTAAATGAAATAGGTTCTATTTACGACATTGAAAATAGAGAAGAGATTGAGTTAAATTCTCATATCGACATTCAAAAAATAAACTTTGAAGTTAAAGAGTTTCTTGATAACCCTAATATGTATTACAGGACAAATGGAATATCACA
>JBLHXN010000026.1:0-33488 GCA_047630355.1 Spirosomataceae bacterium
CAAATATGATACTATTTTTCAAAGAAGAAAGTAAAAATGAGGAGGGTTTACGCCGAAATTTCGTCTTCGTTTAGGCTCTTAATTTTTTTCTCAACTGCTTTCAAAAGCTTTTTAACCGACACACTATTGGTCATATTATTTAATTGCGTCAGCAGTTGAAACATCTCCCGAATTAACAAACGGTCTTCTTTACCGTAATCCCAAATGGGCATAACGGTACGTTCAAATAGTTCTTCAAAAGTTTGCTCTTTTATCACCACTCTGGACTGACCACTTTCATCTTCAAAAACTAATTCAGGATGAGCCTGACTCCGTTTCGCCATCAAAACAAACAGCAACCTCATACTGACAATTGCCGTTCCGGGATCGTTTAACCCCGGACTGAGTGCTTTTAGTGCAATCTCCACAAGTTGCTTGAAACCGTAAAAGAAATTATTCTCAATTCGCTCTTCTTTGTGATATATAAAGCTTTCCGATATTTTAATTTGAACCTCTTTCGCTAACTCTTCACTGATAATTACAACGGGCTGATTCTTGAAAACAAAAGTACTTCTTGCGTGTAGAAAGCTTAGCGAAAAGTCGTGTTCGTGACATAACTTTAATAGGATTTCACTTTCAAAACCTTCAAAAATACCTGACTTTGGACTAAGAATCGTGAAATTACTCTCCACAATTAGAGAAGTCGTGGATTCTTGATCATAAGTACATTCAGCGTCCATTGATATTTTTGTATCATCGTAAATTCGGTTAATAATTACTTCATATTTTACCGATTGAGTAATGTAATGCAGGAAGTAAATGAATAGGAAAATATCAAATACAGCGAAAATAATCAGTAAATAAGTACTCAGAACCGGAATATATAAGTGGGATTCTATGTCGCGAATAGTGCTCAATAAAAACAGAGCAAAAACGATGGTTCCGATATAAACGCCCAAAATCATTTGTTGGAAACGATTACCGATAAGTTTGTCTAAAATACGATTACTCATCTGCGAAGCCGCCTGATTGAGCACAATCATCACCATCGAAAAACTAAAAACTGTCAGCGAAAGAATACCCGCCAAAATGGTCGAAATAATCACTCGTGCGGTATCTGCATCTCTCAACGTTAACCAGCTAAAAGTAGACTTCAGGCTTTTACCTAATTCGGAAAAATCAAGCGTAATACTACCGTAAGCAACGCCCAAAAATACTAACGCAATAAATGCCGGATAAAATGCAATACTGTTTACTGTATCGTAGTATCGGCGTTTTATCCAGGCTTGCAATTTATTAAACATAAAAAAATGAATTTTAGAAGAGTCGTTTTATGGAACATAAAATATGTTGAATTCATTGATTTAGTCGCGGTATCGTTTCTCAAGAAACCATTCCGTAAATTTGCTTTTATAAGCAAAGTTAAAAACTAAATTCATATCCATGAATATTCAATTAATACCAAATCTGACCACACAAGATACGGTTATTATTCCGGTCGTAGAAAATGACGCACTTGTTTCTACTTTAGAAAAAATTGCAGAAATGACGGGAACCGATGCCGCGAATCTTTCAGACGATTTTAAAGCAAAGGAAAAGGAAACTCTTTCTTTTTACGCTAACGCGAAATCATTCAAAAAAGTAATTTTAATCGGTTTAGGAAAAGAACCTAAAACAAGAAAAGTCATTGAGGCTTTCCGATCGTTTTTTTACAAAAATAAGAAGAAATTAGCGGGCGATATAGCCATTGATTTACAATCAGGCAACACATCAGACTTAGCAGAATACATCGTCAACGGCATTTTTCTGGCTTCTTACGAAATCAGCTTTCTGAGAACCGATGAAAAGAAGGAAACTGACTTTTATGACGGCAATAACTCATTAACTCTTATCTCTGAAAAAGACGTTAAGGAGGCCGCACAAAAAGGAAAAGCAACCGCCGACACGCAACGCAATATGTTGCAGCTGGTAGATTCTCCCGCCAATTATAAAACGCCGCAGCAAATGGCACAATACGTAATTAATTCGGGCGAAGAAAACGGCTTTAAGACAACTATCTATGATGCTGCCCAATGCGAAGAAATGGGATTACATGCTTTACTCGCCGTTGGTCGGGGAAGCATTGATAATCCGCCCGTTTTTATTGTAATGGAATACGACGGAACGACCGAAAAAGGGAAAAAGACCATTGGCTTAGTAGGTAAAGGAGTTACGTTTGATACGGGTGGCGTATCGCTCAAGCCAGGCGATAACATGAACTACATGAAATCAGATATGGGTGGAGCTGCCGCCGTAATTGGAACGATGGAGTTACTCGCTAAACTTAAAGCTCCCGTGAAAGTAATTGTGGTTGTTCCCGCAACCGAAAACTGCATTGACGGAAAAGCAATCAAGCCGGGCGATGTAATAAATTCGTACGCCGGAAAGACCATCGAAGTAATAAATACTGATGCAGAAGGACGATTGATTCTCGCCGACGGATTGAATTACATGAAGAAGAACTTCAACCCTGACATTATGATTGATCTGGCAACGCTCACGGGTAGTGCAGTTCGGGCATTAGGTTTTGGTACGGCAGCGTTAATGTCAAACAACGATTCATTAGTGGAAGGTCTCTACAAAGCCGCCGAACAAACCAACGAAAAGGTATGGCGAATGCCACTTTGGGACGAAGATTACAAAGACATGATGAGGTCGGACGTAGCAGATATTATGAACCTTTCAGTTGCTCCGGTGGCGGGTGCAATCACAGCAGCGAAATTCCTCGAATTCTTTATCGACGAACACCCGAACTGGGCACATCTTGATATAGCTGGAGTAGCTTTTGGAAGTACTGAATACGGAAAGATGAAATCTGCAACGGCTTACGGCGTAAGATTACTGACAGAGTATATTTTGAATGAATCATAAAATTTAGCGGTTCACCGCCGTCAGCAATCAAAGACCCTGACGGCGGTGAAAACGCTTGCAAAACATTATTTTGTCGGAAACAAAGCAAAGCCGTATTTTACTTCAATTGCCACCTGCTTTAGCTGATTAATACTTGAAGAGAATCGAGGCAACTTTAACCGAAACGCATTTGGATAAAGCCAAGTTACACGATTAATCTTTGAACGGGTTAAAACCCGTGGCAGTCGAAAATCGAAACGCTAAATAAATTGACCAAAACAGTTTCTTAGAAACTTGTTTAACGATTCTAATTATTGAATAATCCCAACGGAGAACATGATTAGGTTAGACGAAAACCGAAACCGGTACGGATTACTACTTGGTCCGATATTAACATCGGTATAGTTTGGCAAGCCGCTTTCATATCGAAGAAAAATTGGTCAAACTCGAGGCCGATTCTTGACATAAATTTACGACTAGACGTTGTAGAAAACTTCCATCAAGCGGAACGGTAGCGTACGGTTTTAATCCTTTCTGAAAACCTTCGCTGATACTGAAAGCAAATGAAGTAACGGGACCGAAAAAGATTCGGGCTTTCCGAAATTTGATTCCCAATAAAACCAGGACATCAATGATATTTACCGAAGCATTAATTCGGTTGATTAATCTTTCATCCCTTCCCAGAATCTCAAAATGCCTCCTTTCTGCGTATAGACCAATTCGGGTTGGACGAAAAACGAACCTCGTGACATCCGTCCAAATACGCCGGCTGATATTGTTGAGAGAATTTCGAGTTACTTCTAAACCGATCCCGAACGATTTTTCCGTTCACAATGGCGGGAAAACTATTCGCTTTTACACGAATAGGAACACTATTTTCGAAGTTTAATTGACTCCTCGTAATACTTCCACGCAGCCCCTCATTGAAACCGGAATTTATCACGTATAAACTCTTGAACGTAGCTTTCGTTTGTGTCTACTTCTACCTCCTGCATGGCATCTTCTAAAATCAGCGAATTACTATCAAAACCTCCACTCAACCTAACTGAATCAACTTTAGGTACGCCTTCTTCTTGTCTGATTGCCTGAGATTCTGCTTTTGCGGAAACTAAATATAGAGAAGAGAAATGATGTAAAGTGTTTTTTCATACAATGCGTCACTTTTAGTCAATAGTAGCACCCAAATATATCGAAAATCAAGCCAAGAAGTCCGCGATTATCTACTTGATAATTGCAACTGTAAGCCGACTAACGCAGACTTTTTTTCCTTCCTCGTTCGTGATTTCAATTTGCCAAACATGCGTACGCCGCCCAACGTGTAGCGGCGTTACTTTTCCATATACCCAACCTTCGGCAACCGAACGCAAGTGATTGGCGTTGATTTCCAATCCAACCGGACGTTCTAATTTTGGGTCTTCCAAACACATAACAGAAGCGACGCTTCCCAAACTTTCTGCAAGAACCACCGAGGCTCCACCGTGTAAAATTCCGTACGGTTGACGAGTGCGGTGATCAACGGGCATGCGGGCAGTGATAAAGTCGGCACCAATCTCAAGGTACTCAATACCAAGATGTTCCATCATTGTTCCTTTATCAGACTCCCGTAATTTCTCGATAGTAAAGTGCGTTTTAAACATGATTTTTGTAAATTTGCGGACTATTTTGGGTGGTAAAAAAGCAAAGTTCGTGCTTCCGCTTTAAATAATATAATTTTTTCAATGAATCATACTTTTAAACAACAGAGAAGGTTTGGAAAATAAGACAATTTATTTGATTAGACACGGCGAAACTGAATACAATCGCCTTGGAATTGTACAAGGAAGTGGCGTAGATTCTTCGCTAAATGATGTAGGAATAGCACAAGCCGATGCTTTTTTTCAAACTTACCAGTACGTACCTTTTGATAAAGTTTATACCTCGTCTTTGAGACGAACCGTTGAAACGGCACAGCCTTTCATTAACTTAGAAATTCCTCATCAGCAACTCAGCGGGCTCAACGAAATTTCTTGGGGCGAAAAAGAAGGGAAAGTGCCTAATTACAAAGAAGATACTGAGTATACGGATCTAATAGAAGCGTGGGAAAGCGGCAATCTTTCTGCATCTGCTCCCGGCGGAGAAAGTCCGGAACAAGTTGCCAAGCGGCAGCGTGAAGCATTAGATGTTATATTATCAAATGACGAGGAAGAGCTTATCTTAATCGTTATGCACGGCCGTGCCATGCGGATTTTATTAGCTCAGCTTACCAAGCAGCCGCTCTCAGTAATGGATACGTTTCATCACAGTAATGTATGTTTGTACAAACTCACTCATGACACTGAATCAGGTGAAACGAAGGTAGTCACAGCAAATGATACCAGTCATCTTATTATGGTTCATACTTGAAATCTCGCCTACCTATTTTACCATTCATCCGCCCAAAATCGTTTGTTGGTATAAAGTTTAGCCCGAACGTTCAAGTTTTGCCGTAGTTTTGGAGATTACACTTTATTTAGTTGGCGGTTCGATATGTCACAAAAACGCTCGTACTGGATTTATCAACTCATCGGTTGGTCGTTTTATCACTTTTCTGAGTTAATCGGTCTTTTTACCCTTTTCTCCTTTAACCTCGACGGCTTTACACTGATGATCGGCAACGCCGTTGTGAATATCATCATGGGTATTACTCTGACCCACGTTTTTCGCTTAATCTACAAGGAATACGAATGGATAAAATTACCCGTCGGGCAAATGATAATCCGCAGCGGAGCAATGGTACTACTCATCACATTTATCATGGCGGCGGTTAATATCCCACTTGACGGACAGCTAATCAATACCGAAAAAATGAACTGGGCATTGCGGGACATTGGCTACTTGGTAACCCTCGGAAAGCCTGTATTGATTTGGGTTTTAATCTACGTCTTTTATAGCTATACCAACGAACGTAAAAACGATGCCATTGTTAGGATAAAACTACAATCTTCGATTAAAGAAACGGAAGCAAAAGTGCTCCGGGCACAAATGAATCCACACTTTATGTTTAATGCCCTTAACAGCATTCGGGCGTTGATTTTGGAAGATCCATCCCGGGCACAAAAAGGCATAACGCAACTTTCCAATATTTTGAGAAGTTCGCTCGTAGCTGACAGACGTACTACCGTGACTCTTAAAGAAGAACTCAAAACTATTGCCGATTACCTCGCTTTGGAGAAAGTTCGTTACGAAGAGCGACTGCAAGTAAAATGGGACATTGATGAGCGGACGCTCAACCTCCTCGTTCCGCCGATGATGCTTCAAACTCTCGTCGAAAATGCCATCAAACACGGCGTTCAGAAGGCTTTACGTTGGGGTTTTGTGGAAATACGTACTTCGCTTGATGCTAAAAACCTGATTATCAGAGTACGGAACACTGGGGAACTATTACGTAAAATAAACAATCACGAAGCCGGAGGTTTTGGGCTGATAAATACCCAACAACGCCTCAAACTCCTCTACGGAGATGATGCCAGTTTTGAAATTAAACAGGAAGATTCAATAACCGTTTGTGCTGAAATATTGCTTCCGCTCGGTAAGTTGAGCATTAAGCCAAAGGTAGAAGCAGCGAATGCGAGAAATAGCGAGATTATCGGATAATCTCGCTATTTCTCTGTAAAATGGTTAAAACAAAACCTCACTATTCTTATTTAGACCCATTCTAAACAGTTACCTTTGTCTCCGAATCAGGAAAAGATGCGGCATATATACATTCTTATTTTATTGATGATACCTTTCTTTACAATCGCCCAACAAGGTATTTTAAAGGGGAAAGTTATCGCTGCAACTTCTGGAAAACCCGTTGCAGACGTTGCTATTATTCTCAACGAAAAAGTAACGTTTAGTTCTACAGACGGCACATTCACCATCGAAAACATAAACTTTGGCACTTATCAATTATCCGCTCAATTGGTTGGTCAATCTCCCGTAATTGATACGGTTATAATAAGTAAAAGTGTTCAAAATATTACGATTCAACTAACTGAAATATCTACACTTCTTAACGAAGTAGTTGTGGAAGCGAATACCGCAAAAACGCTTGGCAGTACTCGCTTACGAGCGGTAGAAGGTACAGCAATTTACGAATCTAAGAAGAACGAAGTAATTGTTTTGAAAGACATTACCGCAAATCTGGCAACCAACAACGCCCGCCAAGTCTTTGCCAAAATCACGGGATTAAATATTTGGGAAAGCGACGGTGCCGGACTTCAATTAGGTATTGGCGGACGAGGGCTTTCACCCAACCGCACTGCCAATTTCAACACCCGACAAAACGGTTACGATATTGCCGCTGATGCATTAGGCTATCCCGAAAGCTACTACACGCCGCCCGTTGAAGCATTGGAACGTATTCAAGTAGTTCGAGGAGCTTCGTCTCTGCAATACGGTACGCAATTTGGCGGAATGCTCAACTTCGTCTTCAAAAAAGGCGGGGAACAAAAGATTCGTTTAACCAGTCGGCAGACCATCGGAAGTTGGGGTTTTCTGGGGTCATTTAACAGCTTGGATGGCACGGTAGGAAAATTAAACTATTACATGTTTTACCAGCATAAGCAAGGTAATGGTTGGCGGCCAAACTCAAGCTTCACCCAGCAAAATATTTTCGGAAAATTCACGTATAATTTCACGGAGAATATTTCTGTAACTGCCGAATATACACACAGCGATTACTTAGCACAACAAGCCGGGGGACTAACAGACGCTTTATTTAAACAAAACCCAAGGCAATCGCTTCGCGAGCGAAACTGGTTCGATGTAAACTGGAACACGGCTTCCCTTTCATTGGACTGGAAACTAACCGATCGTACCTTACTGAATGTCAGAAACTTTGGATTACTTTCGAGCCGGTCTTCGCTTGGAAATCTGGAGCGTATTAACGTGGCAGATTTAGGAGGGAACCGTACTTTAATTGACGGAGAGTTTGAGAATATCGCCAACGAAACTCGTTTAATCCACCGCTACGATTTAGGAAAAAGTTACGGTGTCTTTCTAATTGGATCACGCTTTTATCGGGGAAATACTACTGCCGTGCAAGGCGATGGCTCAGCGAACAGTAACGCAGACTTTCGCTTCCTGAATCCCGAAAACGTGGAGAACTCAGATTATGATTTCCCAAATCAAAACATTGCATTTTTCATAGAAAATATCTTCAACATTTCGGACAAGTTTAGCATCACTCCGGGCATTCGTTTTGAAAGTATCCGAACGGAAGCAAACGGCTACTTCCGACAGCGAGTTATTGATTTTGCGGGAAATATTGTGGCTGATAACCGAATTGATGAAACGCTCAAACGCAACCGTTCTTTCCTTATTGGTGGTATTGGAGCAACTTATCGTCCGAGCGAAAAGACGGAAGTTTACGGAAATATTTCGCAGAATTACCGAGCCATTAATTTCACAGATTTAAGAGTTATAAATCCCAACTTTTCTGTTGATCCAAATATTAAGGATGAACGTGGCTTCTCTGCTGACTTGGGTATTCGCGGCAATGACAGCGATATTTACAACTTCGATGTAACGCTGTTTTACATTGCGTACAAAAACCGTATCGGTCAGATTTTACAAGCCGACCGTCCGCCACTTTTCCTTGATTATCGCTTTCGCACCAATGTTTCAGATGCCCGCAATATTGGAGTTGAGGCTTTCGGAGAAGTGAATTTTCTAAAATTATGGAATCCGCAGTCAAAACGAACGCTCTCACTATTTGTGAACGGAGCAGTAGTTGATGCCCGTTACATAAACTCTCAAGAGGCATCCGTCAGGAATAAAAAAGTGGAAATGGTGCCGCCCATTATGCTACGAACGGGCTTGAGTTTTCGGGAAAAGAGTTTTACAGCTACGCTACAACTTTCTCACACCGGCGAACATTTCACAGACGCTACAAACGCTATCCGTACCGCAACCGCCGTGGAAGGTATTATTCCCGCTTATCAGATTGTAGATTTATCAGCGAGTTATCAATGGAAAAAGCTGAGATTGGAAGGCAGCATCAACAATTTACTGAATCAGGCGTATTTCACTCGTCGGGCGGAAGCTTATCCCGGCCCCGGTATTATTCCCGCCGACGGGCGTGGTTTCTATGGAACGTTACAACTTCAACTGTAAGTTTTAATTCCTTCAATCGCCTTTAAAGACTCTTGGCGGGGTTGCTTAGACGTCTTTCATACTCAAAGCAATTCGCTTTCGATTGGCATCTACTTCCATCACTTTGACTTTCACTTTTTGGTGAACAGCCACCACTTCGCTCGGATCTTTCACGAATTTATTAGCGAGTTGTGAAATATGAACTAAACCATCTTGGTGAACTCCCACGTCCACGAAACAGCCAAAAGCTGTGATATTTGTCACGATTCCGGGCAATACCATTCCAACGTGTAAGTCCTCTATTTTATGTACGTCAGCAAATGCAAACTCCTCTAGAGCTTCCCGCGGGTCACGTCCTGGTTTTTCGAGTTCATTTAGAATATCCGTTAGCGTTGGTAAGCCAATAGTTGCAGTTACATATTTTTTCAAATCAACACTTTTACGCAGTAGTTGGCTTTCAATTAATTGCGGAACGGACACGGCTAAGTCTTTCGCCATTCGCTCAACCACAGCGTAACTTTCAGGATGCACAGCCGAGTTATCTAATGGATTTTTAGCTCCGTTTATCCGTAAAAATCCCGCCGCTTGTTCAAAAGCTTTTGCTCCCAATCGCGGCACCTTCTTTAACTCATTACGGGATTTGAATTTACCTATCTCCTGACGATAATCTACCACGTTTTGAGCCAATGTAGGACCGAGGCCCGAAACGTACGTCAATAAATGTTTGCTAGCGGTATTTAACTCCACTCCCACCGAATTTACACAACTTTCTACTACGCGGTCGAGGCTTTCTTTGAGCATTTTCTGCTCTACATCGTGTTGATATTGCCCAACACCGATACTCTTGGGATCTATTTTTACTAATTCAGCCAACGGGTCCATCAATCTCCTACCGATAGATATTGCACCCCGAACAGTTACGTCCTTATCAGGAAATTCTTCCCGAGCCACGGGCGAAGCAGAATAGATAGATGCCCCTTGTTCACTAACAATGTGAACGGGCAGTTTAGACAAACTCGCAATTCCTCGGATAAAGCTTTCGGTTTCACGACTTGCCGTTCCATTCCCGATAGCAATGGCTTCGATTTTATAATCATCCACTATTTTACGAAGAATGCCTTCGGCTTCCTGTTGGCGGTGCGTTGGATAAATAACGGTATCATGCAGTAAATCACCTTGTTGACTAATGACCACGGTTTTGCAACCCGTACGAAAACCGGGATCAATAGCGAGTACCCGCTTTTGCCCGAGTGGCGAAGACAGTAATAACTGACGTAAATTTATATTAAAAATTTCGATGGCAGCCGTATCGGCTTTTTCTTTAGCGAGTTTTGCAAACTCATTCTCTACACTCGAAGAAAGCAACCTTTTATAAGCATCCTCTAAGGCATCAGCAACCTGGTCTTTGCATTCGGGCATTCCTTGCAGGTAGATTCTATCTAAGGAATTTAACGCTCGTTCATCTTCAACTATCATTTTTACTTTCAAAAAACCTTCGTTTTCCCCGCGTCGGATTGCAAGTAGCCGATGCGACGGAATTCGTTTTAATTCTTCTGAATAATCAAAATAGTCTTTGAACTTCTCTCCTTCTTGTTGCTTCCCTTTTTTCACTTTAGAAGTTACTACGGCAGTTTTTTCAAATACATTCCGCACGACGTTTCGGGCTTGAATGTCTTCGTTTATCCACTCGGCAATAATGTCTCTGGCTCCTTGCAACGCTTCGTCGGTTGACGCTACGTCTTTATTCAAAAAGCGTTTTGCAAGATTTTGGACGTCACGTTCACGCTGTTCAAAAATCGTTTTAGCGAGCGGCTCTAACCCTTTTTCAACGGCAATACTTGCACGGGTTTTACGTTTCTGCTTGTAAGGCAGGTAAATATCTTCTAATTCGGGAGATAACAAAGCCTGATTTAGTTTTTTCAATAAAACATCAGTCAATTTTCCTTGCTCATCAATTGATTTAATAATCGCTTCACGACGCTTATCGGCTTCAGTGAGTTTTTCAAAGAGCAATTTTATGTCAGCAAGTTGTACTTCGTCTAAACCTCCTGTTACTTCTTTTCGGTAACGAGCCACAAAAGGCATTGTGGCACCATCCTTAAACAAATCGATGGTATTTTTAACACTTCGTTCGCTTACGCCAACGGTTTGACTGATGTATTGAATTTGCTGGTTAGTCATTTTTGAAATTAAGGGCGGGAATAGGGTTGTAAACAAAAAATGACTTCCCGAACTGGGAAGTCATTTTTAAGAGTCAATTTATTGATTATCAATTAGACATCAACGTGTAAGTATTTGTTGTGCCACCAGTTTTGGCGTAAGCTGTTCCCATAATAACCATTTCCGAACCATCTTCGGCAATTGATTGAATGGTGTACTCCAAACTTCCGCCCGTGCCCGTTGGCTCCGGAGAAAGGTTGTTCAATATTAATCGGGTATCACTTGGTACTTCGTAATTTCCTGAAAATGTGGTTCCTTCTACTTCTGTAAGGCGTACGTTAGGAAAAGAAGCAAGGTTTAGGCTGTAGTTTGCGTAGCCAGGACTTGAATTGTTTGCATTTCCACGACTAAAAACAATCGTGCTTCCATGCTTCACAATGCGTGCTGACCAGGTTTTTGCTACTCGCTCCGAAACTGGGGGAATTTTTTCCTTACAACCTGTAACAAAAACGGCTGTAACCGCAAACAACGTAATTAAAGATAATACTTTCTTCATGAATGTAAACGTTATGAGATTTCTTCTTCGGTATGTCAAATATACACAATAATACTTACGATAGTAAAACGGTAAAAGTAATTTTGTGATACAGACAGTTGAATAACGCACTCAACCGCGAAATGTTCTTTTTGAGAATCAAATCTTATAAGCCTAAATTTTGAAACAATATACCGTACAACAGTTAGCTCTCAGAAACGGGCAGGATAAAGATGACATTTGGATAGCTTATCAGGGCATCATTTATGATGTAACCGAGTCCCGACTTTGGAGAAATGGTAAACATTACGAACATTGGGCGGGTCAGGACCTTACGAAGGAGTTGGAAGACGGACCACACACAGATTCGGTTTTCGAAAAATTTAAAGTTATTGGAGAATTGTCCTGATGTTGGATGTGAATGGGCGAACGAAATCTATATTCTTACATTCAGCATTGGCACTTAACGCCCGATTGCTACATTTTTGAGAATGTTCTGAATAATATCCCGTGTGGTTACGCCGTCAGCTTCAGCTTCGTAATTGAGCAAAAGGCGGTGGTTGAAAACGTCTGCCACTACTGCTTTAATATCTTCGGGAAGTACGTAATCACGTTCATCAAAAAATGCCAACGCCTTGGCGGCATTGTATAGAGAGATACTTGCTCTCGGTGAAACACCGTACTGAATGTAATGTGCTTCTTCTTTCAACCCAAATTCGAGCGGATTTCTGGTAGCAAAAACTAATTCGATGATGTACTTTTCGAGCATTTCCGAAATAGTAACCTGATTTATCCGACTCCGAATGGCAAAAATATCTTCTTTGTCAATAACCTGTTGCGGCTCGTATTCGTAATCCATGTTCGCAATTCTCCGAACAACTTCTAACTCGCTGTCGCGGTCTAAGTAATTCACGAATACTTTCATCATAAAACGGTCAATCTGAGCTTCAGGCAAGGGGTAAGTCCCTTCTTGTTCCACCGGATTCTGCGTTGCCATCACCAAGAATGGCTTGTCCAACACATAGGTGGTTTCACCGATAGTAACCTGTTTCTCCGCCATTGATTCCAGTAACGCCGACTGCACTTTTGCGGGGGCACGGTTTACTTCATCCGCTAAAATAACGTTCGCGAAGATAGGTCCTTTCTTTACTTCAAAGTTTCCGGATTTTTGATTAAAAATCATCGTACCAACCAGGTCGGCAGGAAGTAAATCGGGGGTAAACTGAATGCGTTGGAAACTGAGGCGAAGTGCTTTTGCCAGTGCGTTGATTGTCTTAGTCTTGGCAAGACCAGGAACACCTTCGAGCAAAATATGTCCTCCAGTAAATAAGCCGATAAGCAACCTGTTAATCAGGTTTTCCTGACCGATTACTACTTTACTTACTTCAAAAAATATATCCCGGACCTTCTTATTTAACTCTCTTGATTCTTCCATAAACTGGTCAAACTTTTAAAAGCACGAAATTAAACATTATTTTCCCATTCTCCGGCGTAGGGCTGCGATAAAACGCTGCTTTCCATTTATATCTTTTACAATTTCCACATTCGTAAACCCGTACGATTCTACGCACTCGGCAGTTTCTTTTCCTAAGTATTCGTTTATTTCAAAAAATAATTTACCGTTTTCTTTGAGGTTTTTCTGAGCGTAAGAACAAATGGCTTCGTAGAATAACAACGGGCGTTCGTTCTCCACAAACAACGCCAAATGTGGCTCAAAGTCAAGTACGTTTGTACTCATTTCTGCCATTTCGGTATTTGTAACGTAAGGAGGATTACTCACAATTACGTCAACGGATTGATGAACGTCGGGTTGTAGGATATCTTGTTTTATGAATTGCACCGCTACGTTGTTTAAAACCGCATTTTTGCGTGCAACTTCCAACGCCTTATCTGAAACATCAAATGCGAGTAAGATAGCGTCAGGTTTTTCTGCGGCTAATGAAATTGCAATGCAGCCGCTCCCCGTACCAATGTCTAAGATTATCGCAGATTTCGGTATTGATTCATCGGTTAATACAAGTTGAACCAACTCTTCGGTTTCGGGCCGGGGAATCAATACATCTGGTGAAACGATAAATTTCCTACCAAAAAATTCGGTTTCAGTAATGATGTACTGAATGGGTTCATTGGCATTTAACCGATTAATAATATTTTCCCAAGCAACGTTTTTTTTAGGTACTTTTTTACTTAATAAAACGTCAACCCTGCTAACGTCTAAATAATATTCGAGTAACCAGTAAGCTATTGATTGTCGCTCGTTTTTATCGCTAACCGATAGTTCATCAACCAGTTTACTAAATAATTCTGCTGTATTAATCATAAAAAAAATCCTTCTCAGCTTACCTGAGAAGGACATATTTAATCTGTTCTTTGAAGATTACAATTTACGAATCCAGACATTTCTGAACTGCGTCTTGTTGCCATGATCCTGAAGTGAGATTACATCCTCTCCGTGAGCTTCGGGATAATTATGCAAACCAATATAATAGGTGTTACCGTTTATGGTCGTATTGTTTTGAACCAACACTCCATTATGCAAAACAGTTATCTGAGCGGGAGCATCGACTCTGCCGTCGGCTTTGAAGCGGGGAGCGGTGTAAATTACGTCGTACGTATTCCACGAAAGTGGGTCTTTCATAGCATTTACCAAAGGTGCGTGATCTTTGTAAATACTTCCCGCCTGCCCGTTACGGTACGTTCGGTTATTGTAAGAGTCTAAGATTTGCAGTTCGTAACGGTTTTGAAGAAACACACCGCTGTTTCCACGACCTTGCCCATTGCCTTCTACTTTATCAGGAGCACTAAACTCTAGATGCAATTGGCAATCGCCGAATTTCATTTTGGTTTGAATAGCACCCGAACCCGGCACTACTTGCATGTAATCTTTGTCGATTATTTCCCATGGAGCAGCTTTCTTCGAGTCTTTTTGACTAACCCATTCAGACATAGATGAGCCGTCGAAAAGAATGATTGCGTCAGATGGAGCATCGCCCAACTTTTTTCCCGCCGTAACTACCTCGATTTCTGGCTCCCAGATTTCGGTCATTTCCGGCTTCATGGGCATCGGAGATACTTCAGGAGGTGTACTTGGATAGCCTTGTGCTTCAGAATTGCAACTGAAAAGGGCTACACACAACAAGGATATTGAAAAAGAGAAAAATATTTTTTTCATGTGATTAAGGTTGGTTGAATTATTTATTATCCAAAAATACAAAAGAATCGGATTGGTTAAGGCAATCTCCGAAAAAATTCCAGCACGCCGTGTTGTCCGCTCAACATCATAAGTTCCTTTTCCTGCTCAGGCACTTTGCGTACGCGAGCACTCATCCCTAGGTCATTTATATAGATAGTTCGTTCAGAATCTCTTGGATGGAGCGGGTGAACGTTCCGCATTATAACCGATGAAAGTGCCGACATATACGAACCAAAATCTTTAATTTCAAAAGGGGCTAATCCGGTGTGCTTTTCTATTTCGTGATCAATTTGTTCGCAACGTTCTAACCTCAAACCAATGGTTTCTTCGTTATAAATCTCCTTGTGTTTACCTTCATTATTCGCTAGGTATTTTGTGTTATCAAATACTTCAACCGGATAATTCATGAGCAATCCGCCATCCACAAACAGTCGACAACCGTCCTCCGGCTTTGGGTCTTCTATTACTTTCCCTTCCGAATTAAGCCACAAAGCACGATAATACAACGGAATTGACATAGAAACACGTACAGCATCCACAATTCGCATATTCGGGTAAGTTTCATAAGAAAAAACTTCAACCTCTTGGTTCGATAAGTTACAACCTGTCACGTACAAATCCCGAAAGGGATACGTTTGAGCCAAAACGTGCAAATCACTAAATGTCAGGTTCATATTTCCCGTGCGTAAAAATATGAGATTTTCCATTTTAGCCCGAAACTTATCTCCCTGAAACCAGCCATACTTTTTCACAAGTCTTTTAGAACTCCGGGATACAATACCGCCATCGTTAAAAGATTCGATGGGTGTATTTGTAATGATATCTGCAATTTCTTCTGCCGAATACCCAACAGCCACCAAAGCAGCTTGTATAGCCCCAGCGGATGTTCCGGCAACTCTAATGATATGCTGCATTACGCCTTGTTGCTCCAATTCTTTCAAGGCACCTCCGTACGCAATCCCTTTGATACCGCCCCCTTCCATTATAAGGTTACGATATACTAATTCCTTTTTTTGAGCAGTAGCTCCTAATTGCATTAATAAACATATTGTAAGAACGGTAACATTTCTCATTTGTGTATTTAAGGAAATTAGTAATGATTTAACGATTATAAACAGAGATTATTTTTTTTCTTCAAAACAGCCGTACTTTTGCGGTCAACCTTTTTGATTTCTATGAAAATTTCGGTCGTTACTATTACTTACAATTCTGCCGCCACACTCCGCGATACCATTGAAAGTGTACTTGCACAAGATTACAAAAATATTGAATATTTAATTATTGATGGCGGTTCAACCGACGAAACTATTGATATCATAAAGTCTTATTCGGACGATCGTATTAAGTGGATTTCAGAACCTGATAAAGGTATATATGACGCCATGTCAAAAGGAAAACGAATGGCAACGGGTAATGTGGTTGGCGTACTAAATTCGGATGATTTCTATCCGAACAGTCAGGTTTTAGACAGAGTAGCTCATGCTTTTACAAACGAAACAGTTGATGCTGTTTACGGTGACCTGAAATACGTTGACCATCAGGACGTTTCAAGAATTACCAGAAATTGGGTTTCGGGAATATATGACCGCGAAAATTTCCTTCGGGGATGGATGCCCCCGCATCCAACTTTCTTTTTGAAAAAGGCTGCTTTTGAGAAGTACGGTTATTACAATCCGGACTTCAAGAGTGCCGGAGATTATGAACTGATACTGAGAATGTTATTCAAGAACAATTTGAAAGCACTTTATATTCCGCACGTACAAGTAACTATGCGGGCGGGCGGAGTCAGTAACTCTTCGATTAAAAACAGAATTCGGGCAAATCAGGAAGATAGACAGGCTTGGAAACTAAATGGTATCAAACCCAAATGGTACACATTATTTATGAAACCGCTATCTAAGCTTCAGCAATGGTTTTAAGTTGCTTCTAAAAGAAAAAACTCCCAAAAATTTGGGAGCATTTCTCAACTTTATAGCCATGAAAACTAATATTCTTAGTTCAGAGATAATTTTAAGTCGTTAAGTTTCCGGCGTATTGACGTATCAATCTGCGAATCCCCAACTTTTAAAACATAACCTCCGATGAGTGTTTCGTCCGTATTTTCGACCAAGTGAACTGTTTTACCAGTAGATTTTGCAACAGTCTCTTTAAATTCGGTACGTTGTGCGTCTGTTAAAGGTTCTACCGTAGTAACAGTTGCCACTTCTATATCTTTTTGTTGATTGTACAATTTCTGAAACTCGTCAGCAATTGATGTAATCAGCGATTCTCTGTTCTTTTTCGTTAAAATCTTAAGAATTGAAAAAGTAACAGGATTAACGTTACTTTCAAAAACTTCTTTTAGAATTTTTAGCTTAGTGTCATGTCGCACAATCGGACTACCCATGACTTTCATAAATTGACGGTTCTCATCGCTGACTTTCTTAAAGAAAGCCATGTCGTTGCTAACCTCTTCTACTACGCCTCTCTCTGTTGCCAAATCCACAAGTGATTTAGCATATCTGTAAGCAACAATTGAATCAGACATATAATTTCTTTATGCTTAGACATTTGTTGTCCTGAAACTTGACAAATGTACAAACGATTTATAGGATAAAACAAGTTTTTCGTTTAATTCTTCACATAACCTTGCAGAGTTTTGCAAAGGTTGCCTTAGTTCAGACTTGATTCACTTATCAAGTCACTTACAAGTGCTTGCTGAGTTTTCTTATCCGATAATTCTCTGCGTAATACCTTCTCAGCTATTTCAACAGATAATTCCGCAACATCTTTACGGATGCTTGCCATCATAGCCACTTTCTCTTGTTGCATCGCATCGCGGGCATCTCCCAAAATACGGCTTCCTTCGGTAGTAGCTTTTTGCTTGGCTTGCTCAATAAGGTTATTTGAAGCTTCTTTTGCTTCTTTTATAATCTGATCACGCTCTAAACGGGCCTGAGCCAAAAGGTTTTCGTTATCAGCTTTTAGCTTTGCCATTTCTGCACGGGTCTCTTCGGCCATTTTCAAAGCAGATTCGATATCGTTTTCACGCTCGCTCAATCCGCTTATAATTGGCTTCCACGCAAATTTGCGAAGGATGAAGAAAACAGCTAAAAATATAAGTGCCTGCCAAAAAATCAGTCCAACGGCGGGGGTTAACAATTCCATTATATATTATCGGTTTATGTAATTTAATGCAAAATAAGGTTTACAATGACACCTAATGTGAACATTGTAAACCTTTAAGAAAATTAAGCAGATAAGGCTAAGAAGCCTACTACAACACCAAAAAGAGCAACGGCCTCAATCAAGGCAGCGATAATAATCATCATTGACTGGATTTTTCCGGCTGCTTCTGGCTGACGAGCTACACCTTCCATGGCACTACCACCAATTTTACCAATACCGATACCGGCACCGATTGCTGAAAGACCTGCTCCAATTGCACCACCCATGGCTGAAAGATTAATTCCACCTTCGGTAGCTGCTTGTAAAAGAATGTTTAACAAAGTCATTTGTTTAAACTATTTATATGTGAAAAAATAAAACACAACGTTTAGAACTCAGGATATTAGATTTCAGGAATTAGTTGCTTACGAAAAGTCAACTCTTCTAATTACTATTGTTTCCTAAGATTTAGTGTGCAGGGTGCTCTTCGATTGCTGCTCCAATATACATCGAAGTAAGCAACGTAAAGATATACGCCTGAATAAAAGCAACTAATATTTCGACGAAAGTCATGAACGTCCCCATCAGAACGATTCCACCGCCTACTGCCCAACTTTGAAACATAAAAATCAGACCAATCAAGCTCAAGATAATAATGTGACCTCCGGTAATATTTGCAAAAAGACGAATTGTCAAAGAAGCAGGTTTAACGAAAATACCGATTATCTCGATTATCCAAAACAAAGGCAACAACCATCCCGGAACGCCCGGAGGTGCAAAAATATGCGACCAGTAGTTTTTGTTTGCCTTAACGTGCACAATTACGAATGTAAAAACCGCAAGTGTCAGCGTAATAGCAATGTTACCAGTCAGGTTAGCCGCTCCCGGAGTCAAACCCATCACGTTATTAATGAGAATAAAGAAAAACAAGGTCAACAAATAGGGCAAGTAACTTGCGTATTTAGGACCAATATTTGGCTTAACAACTTCGTCTTTAATTGTCAGAATTACTGGTTCCAAGAAAGACTGTAAGCCCTTCGGGGCCTTTCCACGATTCTTTTTGTAGGCTTGTCCGACAAATAAGAACACCAATATCAAAATGAGTGCACTCGTCATCAGCGAAGCAACATTTTTTGTTATCGAGAAATCAAGGGGATGAACACTTTCATCTACATTTCCAGCAGCATCAACCCGTACGATGTGTTCATGCTGGTTTTGATAGCCTTTGTAAGTTTGACCGTGGTCTAATTTTGCGGAAGAAAACAATTCCACTTTACGATCAGCAGTATAAAGAATGATGGGTAAAGGAATTTTCACCCCGTGAGCAAACTCCCAGCCGTGTTCATCCAAAACGTGATGCATGATCATCTGATCCATGCTGAACTCCTTTTCGTGTCCAGTCATGTGCTCTACGCCCTCCATTTCACCAGCTTCGTGGGTGTTGTGATCCTGAGCGGTTCCACTATTTATTAAGACGATAGATAATAAGCTCGTTATAAAAAGCTTTTTCAACATACTATTCATTGTTAGATAACAAGGTTACTGACTCCTCCTGCGAAAAACGACGCAATTTACGAAGGATATTATTTATTTCAAACACTGTTAAAAATAAATAAAGTACAAAAAAGTTAATGACAAATAAATGAGGGGCTTCTAACCCCATAATTAGCATTGTACCAATAAAAATTAACATTAAAACGAGTCTTATTGAAAAGGAAGCAAGATAGAATTCGATGAATTTCTCGCGATTATCCCGCATTCCAATACTTATAAGTGTGTACGATAAGTATGAAACGGCTGCAAAAAAGGTGAGCATTATCCACTTTTGGGGATGAATGAACTCAGCGTAACCAAGTGGTTCAGCTAAAAAAAATACAATTACTAAAAAAATATAAATAGCTGCAGTTTTCAACATAAGAATCAGCGTTTAAAACTCAAAGATACGGTTCAAAACCTTGTTTCTACGCATTAAATAAAAGTAAAAAAGGTCACTCTGTGCAGAGCGACCTTTTTATTATGGGTGTTTTCGAATCCTTAACGGTTCAATACAAGTTTCTGAGTCATAACTTCTTCGCCTTCTACCACTCTGATTGTTAGCTCAGTAGTAGGTAAGTTTTGAGGTAGTTCGTAAACGTTGCGTAAGTTGCGTACAGCCCCTTTCAAGTGCATAACCATGCGACCATCCTGATTCACAACATCTATCACTACTTCACTATCAGGGCTCATGCCCGTTAGCTTTAGGTTGAATTCACCCTGCGTAGGATTTGGCCAAACGCCGATGTCTTTTTTAACCAAGCGTCCACGGCCCGAAGTAAACATGATACCTTTATTAAGACCCATTGCTTCTGATAAGCTATTGTCGTCTGATACAGTCCAGGTTCCTTTTTTCAAGTAAGCAATCTGACCATAATCGTAAACAGAAGGAGCTAAATTCACTTTTACTTTCGTAGCACCCGCACCTACTGAGCGAAGTGTCCAGTATTCATACTCGTTCATGGCTTCCAAACCTTGAGCTACATTAGATACAAGTTCAATTGGGTTTGTGGCAGTGTATTCGGCTACAAGTGTCTGCTGAAGTCCTTCATGAACCTCAAAACCACGGTAATTTGTGCCGTCGCCTACTGGAAATTCAAATGACTCAGCTCTTACCTTTTGAACATTTCCCGCTACGTGTGAAAAGTCAGAAGCACCACTGTGAACAGCAGTTTCCTCAAAAGTAAGCGTATTATCGTTTACCGTTGAAATAACACCACGGCGAAAAGATAATTCGTTAATCACCGTCATTGGCGATTTAAGTTCTAAATCGTTATCCAGACGTACGTTTGAAAAAGAAGTACTTTTCTTCCCGGTCAGTTGTTGCTGTTTATGACCATCGAAAACCGCCAAACCAGAAGATTTGATACTTCCGTTATTTTCCACGTTTTCGCGGAAATACATTTTTCCTTCATTAGTGATTTCGCCTTCATTGACTACGTCCATATTGATGCTCATGATGGCACCTTCACCTACAAATAATGCAGCACCACTTACCAACTGAGCAGAAACCTGGGATACGGCAAAACAGAGACCTAATGTGTAAATAATTTTTTTCATAGAGAATCAAGTTTACATTTTCTGTTATAAAAGTACTTTTATTCATTAAGAACTAAAAACTTTAGCCCCGTTTTTTATTAAATGGTTAGGTCATTTTGTTACCTGATTCATAAGCAAATATCGTTCCAATATGTGACCATTATTGTATTAATTAGTCATCCAACCGTTTACAGTCATCCAATCCTGCAGACGATCGGGCCATGATTCTACCGGCCCCCTATTTTTGTTTGTGAACGCAAAGCCGTGCCCCCCCCGATCGTACAAATGTAATTCTGTGGGAACGTTCACTTTCTTAAGAGCTTTGACATAACTCAATGAATTCTCGATGTGCACAAAATCGTCAAACGCATGTACCATAAAGGTAGGAGGTGTTTTTTCGGTAACGTGAAGCTCATTCGAGTACTCTTCTATGTCACTTATAGAAGGATCTTTACCGATCAGATTATTTCGCGAACCCGTATGACCGTAACTGTCACTAAATGATATGACCGGATAAATAAGCATCGAAAACGCCGGACGAACATTCGCATTTACGTCAGTAACTTCTCCTACTTGTGTATCAAAATGAGTAGAAGCAGTAGCGGCAAGGTGCCCACCCGCCGAGAAACCCATAATCCCTACTTTATCGGGATCAATATTATAGTCAGAAGCATTTTTCTTTACAATCCGCAGAGCCTGCTGGGCATCCTGAAGAGGTCGAATGGTTGAATTATCAAATAATTCTTCCTGCGGCAAACGGTTTTTTAATACAAAAGCCGTCACTCCATGCTCGGCAAACCACTCGGCGACGTCGTAGCCTTCGTGGTCAATTGCGAGGATATAATACCCACCACCTGGACAAATAATTACCGAAGCATCGGAAGTTTTGTTTTTAGGAACAAAGACTGTTAATGTCGGCTTGGTAACATTGCGAACACGTGTGATGTCGTCCGTTTTTTTGCTTGTGTTAATTTCCTCCACGCTTACGCCGGGCTTTAATCCGGGCGTTCCATCGGAGTAAAGTTCGATTACGGTACGTTGGGCAAAACCCGCAACTGATGCCATGAGAAATAAGAGTATAAGTTTTTTCATTGACTGAATATGATAGGTTGAATTCATCAAATATAGTCAGGATTCTTTCAAATCGTAGAAAAACTAAGTCAGTGATTATTGACTTTAACGAATTACCAGTTTCTACCTTGATAATGAGTGTAAAAAATTCACATTTGGAGATATACAATTGATACGTTTTTCGCTATATTAATGACAAGTTACAGCACGTTTTGTGCAGTGATCTGATTGTTAGCATTAATTACTTAAATGAACACACTCAAAATCATCCTTCTATTTACAATTAGCTTATTGAGTTGTAAAAATGAATCCAAAAATCCTAACATACAGTTTCTAACCGAAGATGTACCAAAAAATATACCTCTTGGGTTTAAGCAAAATATAATCCCGTAGAATAAGCTTATCCACAAAGGAATATTTAGCCCCGACTTAAAAGAGTATTATTACGCTATTTCCTATAAAAAATTTGAGATATTTGACACTTATTTACTAATAAAAAGTAGCGAAAATTGGTCTGAACCAAAAAAGCATTCTTCAATAGTAAATATAATGAGCATGGAATGAGTTTTCGCCAAACGGAAATACACTCTACTTCAGTTCTACAAGACCAGTTAATATTGACGGAGTTCTTCCAACTTAGCACATATGGAAATCAGATAAAATTAATGGTGAATGAAATGAGCCAATTTTTGTAGATATCCCAAACTTGAGAGACAAATTAGTTTCTCATCCTACCATCACAGATGCCGGAACGCTGTATTTTCATACCAGTAATCCGGATTACAGTGAAATGGACATTTGTCATTCAAAACAAGTAAATGGGAAGTCTGAAGATGCCGAAACAACTTCAATTTCGATGAATTCAAAAATCGGAACATGCACACCATATGTTTCACCAAAAGGAGATTACTTGATTTTTGCCTCAATAAGAGAAAACCAGCTTGACTTAATGATAAGCTTTAGTGATGGAAATGATGGATGGATAAACACCAGAAGATTGAACAACAAAATCAATAATACTGGGCAGGAAAATCCATACGTAACATTTGAAAAGTAACTGGGAATTTAACTGGGTTAATATAGAATCCGATTTAGAAAATAATTAATGCCAATAATATCTATAAAATATAGCTATTAAAGTCTTTCCAACAGGTTCCTGTGCGTTTTATGAAGATTACCAAATTTAAACTATTAATTCAAAAGGTTAGTGTCTTCTTAAACGCAACTACTCAATTTCAAGACCGTTACTTTCCCTCCTACGCCCCAATTTCAAGTACTTTGAATTCCGTCCGGCGGTTCACCTGATGCTCTTCTTCGCTGCGGGCACGTTCAATAATCAATTCGCTTTCGCCATAACCTTTTGCGGTAAGTCGCTCCCGGGTTATTCCTCTCGAAACAACATAATCAATGGCGGCATCAGCACGTTTTTGAGATAATCGTAGGTTATAAATATCGGTGCTTCGTGCATCTGTATGAGAACCCAATTCAATTTTGATATTCGGATTATCATTCAAAATTTGCACTAATTTATCTAATTCCACCGCTGCATCAGGGCGAATATCGAACTTATCTAAATCGTAATAAATATTTTCTAAGCGGAATGCCTTCCCAATAAATACCTGCTCAAGCGTAATATCTGTGTAAAAAGTAGTATCGGTTACGGGTTTTGCGAGCAATATTGGCGGAATAGTACGTCCGAACATCGTAAACGTTTCCCGCTTAGAAAGGTATTCAGTCTTATTCACCAATAACGTATAGTCAGTATCTTCTTCTAATTTCACTGGCCCGAACCTTCCGGAATCATCGGTAGTAAGTTCGGCTACGGTTTCCTCAAAACCATCAGCGTACTTTGCAATAGTTACGCTGGCTTGCGGCACGGCAGTTGACGTAGAATCGCTCAGGCTATTGTAAACGTTCCCCGCCAAATAGTAATTTACTACTTTAATTTCCAACTCTTTCTCTTTATTGCCGTCGGTCAAAGTAGGGTCTTTTGGATCTGTAGGATCAACCGGATTTGTATTTTCTGCCAACTCAGGGCGTTCGGGAGCTTTGTAGAAATAAATATCATCATCACCTACGCCACCGGCACGGTTCGACGAAAAGAAAATATTTCCGGCATCGTCCATACTCATCCCAAAATCATCAGCGGCGGTATTATAAGGAAGTCCCATATTTTCGATGGTCGTTTTTCCGCCCGAACGAACGGCAACGAATAAATCAAGTTTTCCAAGTCCTGGATGCCCGTCAGAAGAGAAATAAAGTTTTCCATCTTCAGAGACGAACGGAAACATCTCATCGCCAGGCGTATTGATGGTTCGCCCCATATTTTGCGGATTCCCGAACCTTCCCGACGCATCCATATTTACGCTGTACAAGTCAATTCCACCCGAACCGCCGGGGCGATTAGAACCAAAATAAATTGTGTTACCGTTTCGTGAAAACGATGGCGAGCCATCCCAACTTGCCGAATCTGAAGCAGTTACCACGCGAGGTTCAGTCCAGGTTCCGGCGGGAAGCAAACGGCTGATGTATAAATCAACATCAGGTGATAAGTCTCGTCGTTTCCCTGAATTACTACGGGCAAAAATCACCGTCTTTCCATCCGGCGAAAATGCGGGCGTTCCTTCATTGCGTTCAGCATCAAATATTTCGCTACTGAAAAGCTCTGTTTCGCCAAATAAATCTAAATTTTTATTAACCTGAGCTTTGTAAATCCCTAAGAATGGCAAACCATTTGAGTATACTTTATTTTTTCGCGAAGCAGAAAAAACGATATCTCCTTTGTAAATCATTGGGGAGAATTCCGCTCCTTCCGTATTTACCGCTTTTAAATTTTTGAAGTCCAAATCACTCGTCCGCTTTTTCAACTCATCAGTTATACGAAGGGTATTTATTTCGCGGTTTGCCCGCTCGTTCAATAATTTATCGGAGTTTTTGGTGTTCACAAATTCCGTGAACGCCACCAAAGATTTATCGTATTCACCGTTTGCTTTAAGAGCGTAAGCGTAGTTAAATTTTGCTTCGGAGTTATCAAGACCCGCCGCAAAGGATTTTTCAAAATAGGGAATTGCTTCCGTCCAGCGGTTTGAAAGACGGTAAGATTCAGCAATTAAATAATTTAATCGTGCAGTCTCGGTTTCTTCAACTTGCTTTACTTTTTGCAATTCCTTAATTGCAACATTATAGAAGCCTTTTTCAAAACTGGCAATTCCTTTTTTATAGGCCTGCATCTGAGCAGCGGCTGTCATCGCGAATAGCATAAATGTAACTACCAACGTGGATAATAATGTATGCTTTTTAAATATTTGGGCGTTGTTCATATAGAATTTCTGATGTCTTTACGCAGGGACGTGAAAGTTAGGGGTTTCCGTCCGAAAAGAAAAACGAAAAGTAGCCATCAAATGTTGCAGGATAGAGAAGTTTGTATATTTGTACTTTAACATTAAACCTCATTCTTAAACCTATGGCTACCATATTTTCAAAAATCATAAACGGTGAGATTCCGTGTCATAAAATCGCAGAAACGGATGACTTTCTGGCGTTTCTCGACGTTTTCCCGTGTGCAGTTGGGCATACGCTCGTTATCCCGAAAAAAGAAATTGATTACATTTTCGATTTGGAAGATGAGCTTTACATTGGGTTAATGAAGTTCGCTAAATCTATAGAACCCGCTATCAAGAAAGCAATTCCGTGTAAACGAATTGGCGTAGCCATAATTGGTTTGGAAGTTCCGCACGCCCACGTGCATTTGATTCCGTTGAATAGCATGGCAGACATGGATTTTAACGATAAGCTAAAAGTTACGCAGGAAGAACTTGCCGAAGCGGCTGAGAAAATTCGGGCTTTACTATAAAGATTAGGAATATCAATCTTCCTCCCAAGCTGGCGGGATTAGGTCAAAAAAGGTTTCTCTACCTAAGTGTGGACAGTATTTATGTACTAAGTACTCAAGTTCGTTTGAGGCTTCAAGCATATTTGATCTACCTTCATACCAACTTATAAATATAGGTCTGTAAACTTCAAAAATACGTTTTTTTTTCATCAACTAATCGAAAATAAAACCCCTCAGAATAGCGTTTCCAACGGTACATATGATCGTCCCACATCTCAGCAGCTTTTTCAGCAGAAATATTCTCTTCTACTCCCTGAATATAGTTGAACTGAGAATAGTAAACCGTTAGCAGCTTATCATCTATGTAAACAATGAAATCATTCAAGGCGGATAATTCTCTAATTCCATCTTCAACAATTAAACGTTCTTCTTCCGTAATTTTTTCAGGTTTAATTTTTCTAAAAATAACTCGTCCTTCTTCCGGTGTTTCGACGATTTCAAAACCGCTGGGCATCTCCGTAAGTAAATCATCGTACTTTTCGAGATTATTCTTCGTGATATAATACCGAGTACCTCCTTTTGCTGTTGTCACAGCACGGAAATAATGATCATCCTTTTTACGATTAGTATACTTGAGCGGATGATGTGATATTTTACAACAAATATTTCGCAGCCATGGCGGCACCGATAATGCCGGCTTCGTTTTGAGTTTCAGCGGCAACGATGTTTGCGTTGACTCCCGATTTGATATGTTTTTCAAACAAGTTCATCTTCTTGCTTGCTCCGCCACCGAGAATAATTAAGTCGGGAGAGAAAAGCATATCAATGTGTTGAAGGTATTTATTGAAACGCTTTGCCCACTTTACCCACGTTAGTTTTTTGGCAGTGCGTACTGAATCAGCGGCGTATTCTTCCCAGATTTGTTTCTTTTTACGGTTCAATCGTCCAAGCTCGAAGTTCGGTACTAACTTGCCATTCACAAAAAAGCCAGACCCAAGTCCCGTTCCGATTGTAATCATAATTACTACGCCCTTATTGTCTTTTCCCGCACCGTGTTCCATTTCTGCAACTCCAGCGGCATCGGCATCATTTATGACAATAAATTTCTGCCCAGTAGCTTCCTCAAAAAGTTTGGGAATATCTACGCCCACCCAGTCAGGATCGAGATTGCTGTGCAAGCGGGCTACGCCGTGGTGCACAAGCGTAGGAAAGCCACAACCCACCGGACCAGTATATTTGAAGTGCTTTACAATTCGTTTTATTACTTTTGCAACTGCCTCGGGTTTAGAAGGATTTGGAGTGGGAACCCGAAAGCGTTCGGTGGTCAATTCACCCGTTTCGAGATCAACCAATGCTCCTTTTATTCCTGAACCGCCAACGTCAATGCCAAGTATTTCCATCGAATATCTCCTATTTGTGAATGATTGCTTAAAGCTACGGGAGTTACACGAAATTCACAAACGCTACTTCAATTAACAATGACCAATAATCAATGTTCAATGCTAAAGTCTTTATTGTTTTTGCATCTTCGTCACGGTAAAAATACAGATTTGGGCTTGTCTTTAAAGCTGCTCTTTGATTAAAGCTACCGTTCGTTCGTCCGACGGCCGCGGGGCGTTTGATTCTACCACGATGCCCTCTTTATTTATCAGCACATAATGCGGAATTCCGCCGATACCGTACGCTTTGCCGAAACCTTCCCGGTAATCCCCGTAGCCGTTGACGTGCAAACCTTTCAGTTCAGGATGCTCTTTCACATACTTCTGCCATTTTTCAGTTTCTTCATCCACCGAAACATACATAAACACGACATCATCACGCACTTCAAATTGCTTTTTCAACTCAATAGATTTTGGAAATTCCGCCCGGCAAGGTCCGCACCACGTTGCCCAAAAATCTAAGTAAACCACCTTTCCTTTCAGTGAAGTTAAACTAATTGAATCTCCTAAAACAGTGATTCCTTTTATATCGGGAGCTGGGTTTCCGTCTAAGTTGTGGGCTTTTGAAAAGAGATCTTTTAAAACCGGAATGTATTCTGAATCAGGATAATTACTTTGCATCACGGGCATTAACTCAGCGTACATTTCTTTCGCTTGTACCACGTCAGATATTTGCCGTGCCAACAGATATTCTTTTATTTCTACAGGAATGGATAATTTTGGAATATCTTTTATAAAGTTGAGATACATCTCTTGAGAAACGTCTTCATACCTTGTAACACCTTGGTCTTCTACAAATGCTTTTACTGATGCGAATCGGGTGTAGTAAGATAACGGAAAAGCATAATCTGATGTCGATAATCGAAGAAATCTTGGGTCTAACCGGATTTTATTGAACAATTTATTTAGCTCTTCTGAGGCAACCAATTCCTTTAGGTTTTCATAGCTTTCACCATCCATCATGTGATTAAAACGCATGCCTAAAAGTGAATTATGAATGAAACTCTCGATAAAGAAATACTCTTCCGTATCAGGTTGATACTTTTTTACAAAGTCTTTCAAAAATAAGTTTGCGTTTGCCTCTTCCTTATCAAAGGCAGCAACTTTTTCATCCCCTTTTAACTCATAAGGCTTCTGATCCTTGTAAGTAAATGAACCGTTTGATTGCTGCCATTTCCCAAAAAACAAGTTTACCACATCTTCTGTATTTTCGTTCGTGATGTCAACGTTAGTGCCATCATAATCTACGTAGAAACGATAATCAGTGTCAGGTTTTATAAATAGATTGCTACTCGACCTATCTTTGTAAATAATTATAAGACGTTGAGGTTTATCTAAATGAATAGAGAAATTTAACAATCCTTTCTCATCGGGTTTTGCTTTCCCTAACTCGATCCATTTTCCAATTGGTGGTAACTGATACAAAATAGCCGTTTCGCCATTGCTATTTTTAGTTTCAAAAGTGAGTGTTACATTTGGTTCGTTAGCTTCTGCGAAACCGTACAATGTGAGAATCAGAAAAACGAACGAGAATTTTACGAGTAAATTTTTCATAGCATTTGAATAATTAAATGTAAAAAATCTATTTATTAAAACAAGTTAGCAAAATCAACTAATAAAATAGTTAGTATTGAGAAAAACAATAAATAAGATTCCAATCATCATGGGTCCCACCGCCAGCGGAAAAACGCAACTTGCCGTGGCATTGGCGAAGCAAATAGGCGGCGAAATCATCAGTGCCGATAGCCGTCAGGTTTATCGGGGGATGAATATCGGAACGGGGAAAGATTACAACGAATACCTCGCCGACAATCAGCAAATTAAATATCATTTAATTGATATACTTGATGCCGGAGAAAAGTACGACGTTTCACGATTCAAAGAGGATTCTCTAAATGCAATTGACAACATTCAAAACCGAAATAAAACGCCCATCATTTGCGGCGGAACGGGACTATACATCGAAGCACTTTTACGGGATTTTGAAACCCTCAACGTCCCGCCAAATGAAGAACTAAGAAAAGAATTACTCGAAAAAACTACGGAAGAGCTGCTCAAACTATTGAATAAAATTGCTCCAAACCACGGAGTGGATACTTCCACGAGAAAACGAATTATTCGGGGAATTGAGGTCTCAAAAATAGCCAACAAGCGAAAAAAAATATCCCTTCATAAAAAAACGGTTCTCGACTCCGCTCGAACTGACAAGACGACAAGCAAAATGCAAACCTATAAACTCTTCTGCCTAAACCCTTCCGTGGAATTGCGGCGAAAAAAAATCACGCAACGTTTACGCCAACGCATCGAAAACGAAGGACTTATCGAAGAGGTGGATAACTTGTTGAAAAATGGGCTAACTCCCGAACAATTGATTTACTACGGTTTGGAATACAAGTTCATCACCGAACACCTGCAAGGAAACTGGACGAAAGACAAACTTTTTGAACGACTAAATACCGCTATTCACCGCTTCGCAAAACGACAAATGACGTTCTTCCGAAGTATGGAAAAACGAGGTTTAGAAATTCATTGGATTAATGGAGATTTGAGGACGGAGGAAAGATTGGGGGTAGTGTTGGGAGAATTAGGGGATACCCCCCTCCCCACCGTTGGATAGGGATAAGGCGGCCCACGTAGGGTGGGGTTACCGACGCATAATCACTTTAAATTATTGCCCTTCAACGTCATTGATAAACTCTGTATTCGGATGCTCTTTTACAATTCGACGGATACCCGAACCTAAGCCTCGGTGCGGCAAGATTTTTGTTCCGAAAGAGACCATCCGGTTATTACGAATGACCGTATCGCCAAACAAAATATTATCTACCGTAAAATGATTGGGCAAGCTACCGAGACTAATAATTTCTAATCTATTTTCGAATAGTAATAACCTTATTGGTGACGATTTAGTGTAATCCTGGTGGAGAAACGCATTTATTAACGCTTCTTCTAACGCAACCAAAGATATTTCTAAATCACCCGTTGAATTAAAACTCTTTCCGTTCTGAACGTATCTCAAGTTGCGTTTCAAAAAATCTAAGCATTGGCGGTAGTGCGTTTCAACTTCCCCTTCGGTATTTATACTGTCCCAATAACCCGTCTCGGCAATATCATTGCCAGTAAAACTGACAGCTTTTACGTGAAATATAGGTTTAAAACCCTGCGGGGATTTACCAAAAAACAATAATCCGGCGAGGTTTAGGTTTCCGTCTTCCATAATTCCGATCCTGTTTAACAAAACTGGCAAATCGTAGCCCGAGTCGGCGATTGTTTGATTTTGAAGTCGGAAATAATAGTTAGAAAAATACGCCAAGTTAATATCTGAAACACTCGTTTTCGGAATAATTTACTCGTCAATGAAGTAGTCAGTTGATGACTGGAAAAGTCGCTTCAACTCTTCCCGACTTACCTTGCGTTTGTCCGCTCCTACTTTCGCCCAGCAAACGTCGTTTTTAGTAAAATAGGGTTTGCCATTTCCATTCAGAATTTGAACAATAAAGATAATTTTCTCATCAATTTTTAACGCAGCGGTCAACGGGTAGACGGGAGGGTTGATTCGCTGACTTGCGACATTACTAACCCAATGCGTGAGTTTCTCTATTTCTGCTTTTCAACTCCGTTCACCGTTCCATCGTCAGAAATACCGATTAACAGCAAACCTCCGGCAGCGTTGGCAAAGGCTACCAACTCCGCTTCTAACGAATCTGCATCGTTGATTTTGGCTTTGAACTGCACAAAACTGCTTTCGCCCAATTCTATTTTCTCCCGTATTTCTTCTTTTGTAAACATGAACTTCTTATTGCGTCGACGCTGAAATTAGGTCAACTCCTTGTTTAATTTCTTCAACGTCCACCATATTTCCGATTTCTTCGAGACTTTTGGTTAAATCTGTTCCGGTTTTTAGGTATGCACCAAACTTTTTAAAACGCTCGTAAAAGCCTTTTTTGATCGCCTCTTCCTTCGTCGGGACGAGTCGTAATTCTTCTATTTTTTCGAGTAAATTCTGTAATAACTGCTTCTCCGCTGCCTTATCTTTTAATTCTTCAATTAGAAAATTTAGCTTTCCTTCCAGTGCATTTGTTTCACGGGGAAGCTCAAAACGCGTTTTTACAATATTAATATTTTCGTTGATGTTGTTATTTATGATCAAATTACCGACACCCGATTTTTCAAGTTGCTTCGCTATTTGAAGGGGAATGTTTTCAACGGCCTCCATTCGTTTGTCCATTCACCGCAACTCGTTGAGTATTGCAACAAAAGTCATGTCGGGAGAATCAACCGCCTGAATCATCGGAAGCGGATTATACTTTTCGAAACCCTTATTTATTGGCTCATTTTGATACAGAGCCGCCAGCACATCCGAGTAGTTGATTTCTGAACCATCTTCGGTGAAAACTTTGGGCGTAACCTGAATGTTTGAGAACTCTTCGTTCACAAAATCACGCTCATAACGTAGCAAACGCAATAGTTCGATTCTTGATTCATCAGTTTTGCCACTTACCCAAATTTTGATTTTTTTCTCTAAAAGGGGTAAAAACTCTACCAAACCAGTAGCATTTGCAACAGCCACTTCAATTCCTTCCTGCCAGTACCTTTTAACTATCTTACTTGAATAACCGCACCAAAAACTTGAACCAAATGGCTTGCGGTAAGGTATCGTATTGAATCAAAAACGCAACGGCAGCGGGGTGGTCGGTTTTGAATTGAGAATTGTAATTCTGCACAAATCCAGTGGGCAAAAAGTACTCCGTTCCGTCGGGTGTGTAGCAGAGTTCGTAATCCTGCATCAAACCCAGCAGATAACCCAATTCATCTTCAGAATACGTATAATCTTTTTTGCTAAAGAAGGAATGCCCGTCTTCATTGACCAGAATTTCTTCCAAATCACTTCACAGCAACCGACCGTTTAACTCTTTTACTTCCGGGTGCAAAATCAGGCTGTAAATTCCGACCGTAACCCACTCAGGGTTTAGCACCAACCAGTTTTTTCGGCTCTCGCTTTTCTTAAAATAAAATGCTACACCCAACCGCAGCATTACGCCCAAAATAGTATCCTGAGCGTTTGGGTCAACAATCTCGACTTGTTCACACTCTAAATCGAAAGTTTCTTTGGTGATATAATTATTGCGAGCCAAACCTCCGAACTCTGTTCCACCCGTAATTCGTTCTTCGATGTGAGCTTTCGCCGCTAACCAACGGGGCGAATATTATCCCCGATTATTTTCCTTCTTTGCCCAATGAAACAATTTCTCTTTGAATATATTGATATTATAACCCCGCTTTGCGGAAATACCGACGTAATCTAACGGAGCAGCTTCGGAATGATAATTTTGTTTGATCTCGTTCCGCAAACTTACTTGGGTGGCAATTTGCTCGGGCGTAGTGGTTGCATCAATGCCGCTTGCCGTATCAATGAAATTTTCTACGATCAACACCGGGGAATTTTTACCGAAACTACGGATGTGATTGAGCCAGTAAATCAGGTGGCCATCAGATTGTTGATCCTGCCGTTTGTTAATCAGTAAAACATAAACGCAGTTGTCCTGCAAGAATAATTTATGCACCGAATGCTGAATTTCCTGACCGCCAAAATCCCACAGTCGAAGCTTTATTCCATCCAATTCCTCTGGTTGCCAAACATCAATGTCAATGCCGTCAGTTTGGGTTTCTGTTTCGGGAATTTCGAGACCGAGCAGTTGTTTTTTTAACGTTGTTTTTCCGGTTTGCCCTTGCCCTAAGAATATGACACGGACTTCGTTTAGGGGAACTTCTACTTTTACTCTTTCAACCCTTCCAGGTCGTTGAGTTAGCCAATCTGTCGTTCTATTTTCTGAATAGTATATATTTTCATTATACCAAGACAAAACAGATTTTTGCCCTTGCTGAAAAACCTCTTTTGGTGGAGAGACAATAGGGTTTGTAAAAACGATATAATTAAGAAACAATTCTCTCAGATTATACTCGAATTCATATGACTTTTTAAAGATACCTCCTTCTAAAGTTGTACCCTGTTTTTGTTGTAAATAAAATAGGGTAGATGAATAATCTTTTGATAAAACATGACCTTCTATAAAA
>JBLHXN010000027.1:0-32492 GCA_047630355.1 Spirosomataceae bacterium
CTTATAGTCGTCGGGTACAGCGTTCTACCAACAACGAATTAAACCCATTCCCCGAGCGGGAGCATTCCGAAACACTCGAACGCGGTGATCCCGATATTTTACCCGAATTTATTGGCGTAACCGAAGTTGGATTAATTAAAGATTTTGATACAGGCTCGGTATTTTTGACGGCGTATCGGCAGGATATTGAAAACATCGTGAATCGGGTAAACAGCGTTTACAATGATACGATTTTGAACCGCATTTACACCAACGCCGGAAAGGCTCGTTTGCTCGGTGCGGAATCGGGATTCACCGTAAAACCAATGAAGTGGTGGAACAGCTACGTGGGAGCAAATATTTATCAGTTACGCATTGACGGCAGCTTATTTCAAAACGAAGTATTGGTCAATAATTCGGGTACGGTTTTCTCATTCAATACTTCCCAAACGTTCAAGTTTAAGAAGGATATTGGATTGCAATTTAACCTCAATTATTTATCCGAAAAAGTAACCGCTCAGGGCATAGATTCCCGCTTCTTTCTGCCCGACCTCGCCTTGACTAAAACGTTTAAAAACAAACGCTTTTCCGCCGCATTACAATGGCAAAACATTGCGTTGGGAAGCATGGCAACCAATCAGCAACGAATAACCACATCGGGTAGGGAATTTTTTACTACGACAAACTATGCATATGAAACGAACGTCATTCGTTTGAACCTCAGCTATCAATTCAATCAATCAGTAGCCAACAAAAAACTCCCCAAAAGTGAATTTGGAGAGCGGGAATTTTGAAGGTTAAATACTGCTTACACTGCTTCGATTTGGGCATTTAGAAGCCTTTGCTCAGCGAGACCTTTACCGTCGGGTGTGGTGTAAAAAGGTCGCTTTTCGATTTCGTAATTTGTTTCGGGATGAATGCCCAACGCGTGATAAATTGTTTGGTGAATACTATCAATCTTGATTGGGCTTTCGATGGTCTTGCAAGGTCTTTCATCGGCAGTTTTGCCAAATACGTTACCTTTTTTTATTCCTCCGCCAAACATTAGCATTGAGCAGCCGTCTGTAAAATGGCGATGCATTCCGTAATTCTTCATATCAGTGATAATATCCGGTACCTTTACCTGATCTTTAACTTTGAAGTCCGGTCTGCCTTCCGTGAGCATATCGCGGCTAAATTCACTCGCAACGATTACGATAGTGCTTTCCAGTTTGCCGCTTTCCTCAAGGTCTTTGATTAATTGAGCAATCGGTGCATCTATTCGCTGTTTCATTTCTTTTAATCTGGTGTGGCCGTTATCGTGCGTATCCCAGTTCATGAATGGTTCGTACTCAGACGTTACTGTAATAAACCTTGCTCCTTCGTTTACCAGTCTTTTTGCCATTAGACAGCCCAGTCCAAATTTTCCGGTATTATAAGTGTCGTAACTTTCTTTCGGTTCTTGCGAAATGTCAAACGCTTTGGCTTCCGGCGAATTTAACAACCGGTATGCTTGTTCCATGGAGCGTTTCAGTGATTCTTTTTGGTAATCGCTGCCGAACTCGCCCATTTCACTTTCTTTAATCAATTTCTCATACAATTGATTGCGACTTTCAAATCGTTTGGTGGTCATTCCTGTGGGTGGCCGCACACTATCTAAACCTTTTGTGGGGTCTGGAATCAGAAAGGGTCCGTGTTCACTTCCGAGAAAACCGGCACTATGAAATGCTTTCAATTCTTCGCCTTCACCGACTTCGAATCGCTGTCCGATATTTATAAAAGAGGGTATAACTTCCTTTAGCGGACCTAATTCTTTAGAAATCCATGAGCCAATGTGCGGAACCGTAACTGATTGCGGCGGTTCGTAACACGTATGCCAATGATACTGATGCCGCGTGTGCAGAATATGCCCTAAATCTGCTGCTACATATGACCGAATCAAGGAACCTTTATCCATAATTTGCCCAATTTTTTCGAGCCCTTCGGAGAACTGAATGCCATCCAAAATAGTGGGTACAGATTTGAACGTGCTGAGGACAGCATCGGCTTGCATTCCGGCGGTGAACGGCGTGTACCTTTTCGGATCAAACGTTTCTGTATGTGCCATTCCACCCGCCATAAATAGCAAAATGACTGAGTCTGCCGTTGATTTTCTGCCCGAACCGCCGCAAGATTGCAATAAGCTACTGAGCGGAGCCGCCATGCCCATTGTGGCTATTGCTGCCGCATTTTTTTTTAAAAAGTCTCTTCTGGTCCAGTATTTTTCCATGCTAATAAATGGTTTGAAATTCGGGCAACATTATTACTGCCCAAAAGAAATCTTGTATTTGGCCAACGGTTGGGCTATCACCCAAAGCCGTTCGCGTAACCGCGAATTCCTTCTTCGTAGGATTTCTTCCGAGAGCCTCCTGATAAGTACGATTTATCAGTTTATCGGGGGAAGTATATTTTCTTTTCCAACGTTCGGCACCTGCTTCAAGGGTATTGTTTAATTTTACGCCATTCGTAAATTCAAGTGCTTGTAATAAGCTCGACTCTGCGGGTCTTGAAGTCGTGACAATCTCTCGGTTCGGTCTGCCGAGGGCCGTTAAGAAAGCGTTATTTTCGACCAACGAAGCCCTTGTAATAAATTGTCCCGTTGGTTCGTACCCTGCTGCGGCTATTGGGTCGTAAGCGTAATCTTTTTTATCAAAGACGGGGTAAATTACTTTGCTTACGGCGTCAGATAGTTGTTCAGCGGTGAGTCTTCTGTTGAGCATTCCTTTAAATTGATAGGACTCTTTAAATACAACTGCCGGATCATTGTACGTGTCACCTTCCATTTGGTAAATGTCAGATGTCATAATTAAGAAGAGTAGCCTTTTGAGGTCATAACCGTTGTCAACAAAATTGACGGCGACCCAATCCAGCAAGTCCTGACTCCACGGTTTGTTGTCCATTTCGTCTACAGTACCAATGACTCCCCGACCCATTAATTGAGCCCAAACCCGGTTTACAATCGTTCGGTACATTCTGCCGTTTGCGGGTTGAACAAGTCCGTCGGCTAATTGCTTGAGCTTTTGTTTTTTTGAAGAGGTACTATCTATTGATCCTAGGCTGGACCATAATAAGCCAGCATTCGCGTATTTGCCCGTCGGTTTTTCGCATCGTGCGATTTCGAGACTTTCTTCGGCAAAAATATTCGCAAAAGCGTACGCATCTTCCAGTTTCCAATCACTCACAAAGCTATCGTGACAAGACGCACACTTTAAGTTGAGACCCAGTAAAACCTGTCCCACATTTTGGGCGGCTTGCATTTCGGTGCGTTGACTTGCATTAACCGTCCCACGCCATTGTATTCCTGAGATAAATCCTTTTGATTCTTCGGTTGGGTTGAGAAGTTCTCTAACAAATTGATTGTAAGGCTTATTTTCTTGCAACGAGGTGTAGAGCCAGTGGTTAATGTTGAATCTGCCTTTGGTAATATACCCCGTTCCGGTGTAGTCATTTCTGAGAGCATCGTTCCAAAAGGTAATCCAGTGTTGGGCGTATTCATTGTTCTGTGACAGCAACTGACCTATAACTTTTTCCCGTTTCGATGGGTCAGTGTCACGTTCAAAAGCTTGAATTTCTTCAAACGAAGGCGGCAAACCAATTGTGTCAAAATAAGCACGGCGGAGAAAAATCCGGTCGCTTACTTTACCTTTCCATTCTATACTGTTGCTTTTGAAGTACTGATTTACCCACAAATCTATCGGGTTTTTGTATTCCCCCTTTGGTAGAGTCGGGTTTCTTGGAGCAAGTGCAGCTTGCGGAAATAAAGACTGCCCGCCTGTGCCTTCTGCCCATGGAGCTCCCTGATTAATCCAGTATTCGATAACAGCAATCTCCTCTTTTGAGAGCGATTTGCCTTTTGAGGGCATTGATTCTTTGTGATTAACGGGCAAGGTAATTCTGCGGTAAATTTCACTTTCATTCGCATTGCCCGGAACGATGATTTTGCCACCTTCTCCACCCGCAAAAATAAACTCTTCTTCGTCAAGCCGGAGTTTACCTTTCTGCTTTGTTTCGCTGTGACACTTGTAACAATTATGGGCAAAAATTGTCCGTACCTGAGTGGTAAGTTTTACACTATCTGTTTCAGGTTCTTCAAGGACTAAATTATTGTCAGATTCACTACTGCCATTGTTTTCCCAAGGCAAAATCTCCGTCAGGTATGATTCTCCGTGCGTCAGCATTCCACCCCAATGCCCCGTAATCATTGTACCCGTTGCTGCAATAGCAAGCAGAATATTTCTTGCCTGATTAGCGTTCGGTTTCTTAAGAGTTACGAAAAGAAGTCCGGCAGAAACAATTGCCAGGGCGATTCCGAGATAGCGGTGGTTATCCAGCAGTTCTCCGCTGTAACCATCCTGCCACGCAAGTAACAAACCCAGCCCCGCCGAAAGTATGGCACTGCCTGTTCCAATAATTATCAGAAAGTATATGATTTGTTCGGCAGCTTTTATTCGTCTTGCGAATAATTGCATTACACCGGCTAAAAAAAGCAGGCTGACTGGGAAGTGAACAAGTAGTGGGTGCAGTCTTCCAATAAATTGCAATAGCCAGTTGCCCATAGCCAGCGAATCACTTGCCGCAGTGTATAGGTTTAAAATCACGACGTTAGTTTCTTATAGGTTGAATAAATAGGTAAACAAACCTAATCAAATTTTATTGGAATCTTTCATTCAGTTCCGTGAATACGGCAATCGTTTTAGCTACACCAGTAGTTTTTTGCCCGAGCACTTTTGATAACGGAATAAAGAATAAGTGAAACTAATACCAATAAAAGTAAAACCCGAAATATTATTTTTTGATAAGTACAAAACCAATAGTCCAGACAAATAAAGTGCTCAACGCTAAATATAGCATGGGCAATCTTGTGGCTTTTGGTGCAGGGTTCTGTTTGCTTTCAAATTGAGGTATTTTCTCGAAATCTGACTTTGGGAATGTCTTGTTTTGATAAACATATCGGTAGAAAAATAGCTTTAATTCAGTATGAAAACCTCTTATCTCTTCTTGGAATTGAAGGTGTCTTTTGCTGTCTGTCTGAGCTAAAGAATTGTAAATATTTTGTGTCAATGCTGCCGCTGAAAATGCACTCATCGCATTGCCTACGTCACTTTTTTGTTGATTAAGCTGCGTGTACTTGTCGAAATAAGGTAGTAGTTTCTCGTCGTAGAAATCATACGATGCCAATGAGTATTTATCACTCCAATTACTTGCAGTATCAGACTTTAATTCGGGGTATTTCTGACCTAACTTAACGGCGGTTTGGTAACGGTGATTTTTGTCGTAATATTTTTCCCAAATTTCTCCATATTCGTGTCTTATCGCTTGCGTGAGATCGTTTCGGGGCGGCGAAGCGTAGGAAATGCTCAAATAAAGATTGGTTAAAGCGGGAATGACGACCACAATTACTAACCAGGTGCCGAGTAAGCTAAAAGCGTTGAAAGCTGAGTTGCGTTGTAAGTTGTTAATTGCGAATACAACCCCAAACCAAAAAGTGATGTAAAGCACGGTAGATAACAGCCAACTAAATAAGGTGCCGTTAATTGGGAGTTCACAAATGAAGATGGCGATTAGTAGCAGAAACAGAGCAATCGACAGCGTTAGAATAGCCCGAAACGCAACTTTAAATAAGCTTATCTTCCGTTCTGAAATAGGGTTTGAGAGTAATAAAGACAGTGTACCTCCTTCTCTTTCAGCCGAGAGCATATTGTAACTGATGGCAATGATAAATAAGGGAAACAGGTAGATAAGTACGAATGCGAAGTCAAAATTGCCCGTTAGTAATTTTTCGGGATTGGCTATTTCCGAGGTCGTTATCTGACTCGAAAGGGCATTCATTCGTAAAAATATATAATAAGGGAAAATGTCACGCTGACCAACGGAAAGACTTGCCCACGGCGTAGGCGGGTTTCCGACTAACCGATAAGTCCGCATTCCTGCTTGTGCGGGCGGGGTATCAGTAGTTACTTTGGCCTGAAACTCTTGTAGTTTCTCCGTTTCGTCGAGTCTTATTTTTGCTAAAACAGTGCTTTGACGATCCATCTCGGTTTTTCCATAATATATGGCGTAAATTCCCACCGCGAGTAGCAGCAGCACCGATACACGGAACAAATTACTCCTGAAAAAAGTCAGTGCTTCGAATTTGAAGAATAAAAGTGCTTGTTTCATATCAGGCGATGCGAAGATTTTTGGTTCTGTTAACCAATATTGACAGTAATGTTATCCAAAAAGCTAAGGCAAGAACTCCGACGATATTTTGAGTCAGTACTTGACTTATCGTTGGGTTATCAAACTTAAAATCAGGCAATTCGGCGTACAGTGATTCTTTTGCTTTTGTATCCCAATCTCCGGTTTTGGTATTGTCCCGCATGTTATTGTTCAACATTTCCACCATCTGAAAACGGTATTGTTCCGCTTGTTTCTGAAACGCCAGAGCAGTTTTATAATCGCTACCCGCCAGACCCATTGATAAATTTCTGACCCCCATAAACGGATTTATAACCGCCGAATACGCCGAGACGGAATTTTGCATTTTGTAAATGCCTTCCAGTTTATCAAAGTGTTTATTGTAAACCGTGGTAGAATATTGCTCACCCGCTTGCATCCGAATAGCATCGAAGTTTACGGGTAATTCTTCTACGGTTTCAACATTATACTTAGCCAATGTTTGTTTCTTTAATTCGTCAAACCTGACATCCGAAGGGTCGTGTCCGTCAATACCGTTTTCTTCGTCAACTTTTATGGCTTCGCGAAATTCATAATTGGAGGGAGCTTTAAAAAGTGATGCTCCAACATTCGCCGTTGCTTTGGGAAGAATAATGCAAGCCACAATCCAAATGCCTAATAATTGCAGTAATGAGTTACGAGAGGTTTTAGCGTAAGCAGATACAAGTACTGATGCGGCGATAAAAAGAAAGAAGTAGGCACAATAGATGAAGGTCATGAGTGTAAAACGCAGCACCGTATCAACCGTGAATGTGCCATCCGTACCCAATGTCATCAAACCAAAAGCGATAAATAATGCAGGTAAAATAATCCACGCTAACGCTTTTGAATAACCCCAAATTTTACCCCACGCAATCTGTTTCAGACTAACACCTTGACTCAGCATTAATTTGAGGGTATTGTCTTCTTTCTCTTTTACTATGGCGTTGAAACACAGAAAGATAATCAGCAGCGGCACTAAGAGTTGTAGTACAAATGATACCGTCATCTCACCAAAACGAATGAGCGAGGAGCTATCTTGGGCGGCAGAGAATTTAGCGTCATTTTGACGGTGAGCTTCCAGATAAACGCTCGTGCCCACGTACGAATCTACTCCAAAATCAAAGAAGCTCAATTCAGATTTTGGACGAAAAGCAAAAGAACCGAAGTGTGCCGCTGAATGCGGGTTTTTCTCTCCCTGATTCAGCCACGTTTCACGGGCTTCTACCTGAGCAGCCATTCGTTCTTTTTTCAAAGATTGAAAAGCTACGAACCCGCCTATTAACGCCAGTAAAAGCAAGACGGAAATAAACCCGCCCATCAATTTGAAACGCTTATCTCGTAAGAGCGTGGTGTATTCTTTTTTAGCAATGATATTTCTCATGTTGTTAAACAGTTTGTAAGTACAGCTTTTCAAGCTCCGTTCCTGAAATTCCCTGCGTATCAATTACTGAAACTAAATTTCCTTCTTTCATAATTCCGATGCGGTGAGCCACTTCTTTCGCCCGAAAAATATCGTGCGTTGCCATCAATATAGCCGTTCCGTCTGCGGATAATTCTTTCAGTATTACTGAGAATTCATTGGCAGCTTTGGGGTCGAGACCCGAAGTGGGTTCGTCTAACAGAAGGGCTTTAGCTTTTTTTGCCAAGGCAATGGCAATTCCTACTTTTTGTCGCATGCCTTTAGAGTAGCCATCCACTCGCTGTTGATGAGCCGAAGTTTGCAAACCTGACTTTTCTAAAAAATCCCCTAATTCCTCATTTGAATAATTGAAACCCGCTAACGAAGAGAAGAATTGTAGATTTTCGACTCCAGTCAGATTTGGGTAAAGCATTACCGTTTCGGGAATGTAAGCCAAGTGTTTCTTGGTTTCGAGGGCGTTTTCTTCGACGGATAAACCATGGATATTGGCGTACCCTTCGGTTGGCTTTATGAAGCCCATGAAGCAATTTATAGTGGTGGTTTTCCCCGCTCCGTTTTGACCCAACAAAGCAAATATTTCCCCGGCTTCAACGTTGAGGTTCAGTTTATTAAGGGCGGTTTTATCGCCGTACGTCTTCGAGAGATTTTTGGTTGATAGCATAGCTTTTTTTTGTAAATGCAACAATGTTGCAAATAAAGGGAGTTTTTTCTATTTTTGCAACGTAGTTATTAAAATTAGAATCAATGTCCCGTATTTTTTTATTCGTTTTTACATTGACTTGCGTGTCGTGCAATTCTGAAGATTACAATCTCGACGAGGCTCATGAGACTCATTTGGAAGCAATGAAAACTTCTAAAGAAGTTCGTGCGGACCTTATAGCTATGAAGTCAGATACCATGCAGGCTGCTAAAGCAGACAGTTTACTTGAAGTATTGAAGGCGTGGGAGGGCGGAGTTGCTGAAGTACCGGGCTTTGCTCATGTTCATGGGGAAGGGCATCAACATAGCCACGTCGAGGTCAGGGATTCTGAGCAATTGAATCAACAAAAACAAAGTTTAGCAGCCATCAAAGAATTGGAAAATAGTTTATGAGTAGTTTCTTGAAAATAGCCGCTGTGGTGTCATTATTTGCTTTTGCACCGAAAGCAGATACTCCACTTAAAAAGACCTGGCAGGATTTATCCGACGTAGAGTTTAACCGAGAGTTTGTTCCTTCTGAGAAGAACTATTTCTACATTCCTAAATTCGGTAAAAGTGTACTTGCCCTCAATGGCAAAACCGTACAATTGAGCGGTTATTTTATCCCGTTTAATGAAGAGTTGGCAGTAATCTCTGCTTCACCAATGGCTTCTTGTTTCTTTTGCGGGGCGGCGGGACCCGAAACGATGGCTGAAATTCAGTTTGTTAAAAAGCCCAAACGCTACAAAACAGATCAACGGCTAACCATCAGAGGGACATTCCGTACCAATAAAGACGATTTCAATCACCTCAACTATATTCTCAAAAATGCGGAAGTGGTGGAGTAGGGGAAGGGCAATAAATCGCCGCTAAATGCTCTTAGAAGGAAACTACCTCAGTGCCTCAACTATTAACTTTCTCTTTATAAACCGCCCCACGAAGTATTCTCTCAACGGTGGGCGTTTTGAGTTGTTTACCGATGAATACCAACTGGTTTTGGGTGAAATCTTTTTTCTCCACGAGCGTAATTGTGAGGGTTTTTCCAGTAGAATGCACGACGTACGTTTTGACCTCCGGGTTAGGGTCGGAAGAGTTGATGCACCGCACAAAACCCTTGATGCGGAAGACCTGATTGTAGTACAAAAAGAGCGTAGTGTTGAGTACGTGATATAACGCCAGGTACTCAAATACTTCGTCCGATTCGTGCAATACGTTGTTGATTTTGTGCGTATTATCGCCCGTGATTTCTTGGGGCAATGCCATTTTTTCTTCGGAGTTTTTTTCGAAAAGCAATTGTTTGTCAAACGCACCCGTATCTGTCTCCACAATGGTAGCGTACGGATTAATAGACTGAATTTTCTTTTTCAAACTCTGCAAATAAATGCCATTAACCAGCGATGCTTTGTTAAGTACAATGAGGTCTGCTGCTACCACTTGCCGCTGCGGTTCTATAGCTTCGTTGATGTAATCTTCAAAGTTTTCGGCATCGGTCAGGCATATTAACTTCTTTAGGTCAAATAGCTGAGCCACGTGTTCTACCTTAAACACCGTGGCAATGTTGCCCGCATCTGCTACTCCTGAAGTTTCGATGAAAATATTATCTGTTTGTTCTTTCTTCTGAGCAATCTCAGAAAGTGCACCGTAAAGCTCTTCATCTAATGAACAGCAGATGCAACCGTTGGTCATTTCGTACACGGATTCGTACGAACTATCTATAAGTTGAGCGTCGATATTTACCTTACCGAACTCATTTTCTATGACTACGTTTCTCTCTCCCTCAAACTGGCGTAAGAGTTGATTCAAAACCGTTGTTTTGCCAGCACCCAAGAATCCGGTCAGGATGAATACGTTTATTTTCTTTTCTTCTTCCATTTTCTTTGACTAAGATTTTACTACATTATTTACATCAGTTGCTTTTAGAGTTAAAGGCTATAAGCTTTCGCTTTCAGGGTCACTTATGAGCTAAAAATATTAAATAAAGCCTGTACTTTTTTTTAAAATTTAAGCGTCTAAAACTATCCGTAAAGTACACATCGAACGCTGACTTAGCTATTGCCACAAGGCTAAAAAAACTAATAGTCAACATAGAAACTAAATAACCATTTTAATTGGCTATCAAGCTTCCATTGTTGCCACTCGTTGTCATTGGATTAGTTCTGTTTCTTTAAATGCTCCCACAATGAAAGACCATTTAGGCCTTTCCCTTCCACAAATTTTTCCCTTTCGTTTTTATAATTTCCCAAAGTTTTAGAAGCAGCTATATATAAAGTACTGTCGGTCTCGGTGGGTTTATAAGCTTTGGGTGTAGCATAGGTAAAGTAACCTTGTTTTCCAACATAGACTGGAATCGCAAAGAAATCTCGAGGTACATTTTTTTTGCTAACATCAATGTCCTGAATTTTTTGAGCTTCGACAAAAAAATCAACAGCATAGGCTGGGTAGCCAAATAAATAGCCGTAAGCTCGGTTTCTATCCCACTTACTTTCGTATTCTATTACCGCTAATACTACCGCAGGGTCAGTGCTAGGGGTAAATCCCCATTGTCCAAAAAAGGGTTGGTATTGTTTAATTTTCTTGGCAAATTCTGATTTTCGCACCACATAAATTTCCATGTTTCTCATGTTTTTTTCCGTTCTGGCAAATGGCATCATAATAAATTGCCAGTCGCCCTGGCTCAAATCTTGACAAACCTGCTGGTATTCTTCTATTTTTTTTATCAAAGAATCTTGGGCTGTTATGTTATAATCACCGTCCTTTTGAGTTGAATCTTTGGCAATGGAATATCGGAGGAACTTCACACTACTCATCGGTTTTAGCGTATCAGCAAGTGTGTAAAGTGCTTCATGGTCGAGGGCATACGCCAAGACTGAATCTGCCAAAGCTTTATTACGATTTACTACACTTAATTGAGTTTGAGCAACCCTACTGCTCACACAACCAGCGAAAATTAACGAAATAATGAAGAGTGAAATATAATTTTTCATCTAAAATATTATTGAATAGTTGAATTGAATATTTGTTCTACTAATCCCTGACTTTGTAAACCCTTGACTTTGATTTGTAATAAAAATTGTATGTGTCATTACGCTGTTTTTTGGCGTGAAATCTACTCCGAATTTGGCATTAGCAATCATGAAGTTGCTGGCGTAAAAAAGATAATTAGGTACTATTAGATTCCTGATAATGGTATTATTGGTTTTATTCGTAAAAGAATCATCAAGCACATAATGATAACCTGTTTCTACTGTGGCGTTCAAATTCAAGTGACTATTTAGCTGTTTTCTGTAATTGATTTCCCCTGTTATTTGCACCTTACTGGCGGTCAGTTGTGTTCGGGTTGCTTGATCGGTGTTGTCAATAAAATGGTAGCTTGGCGATATTGTAAACTGCCAAAGCGTTTTGTTATTTTCATTAAAACTCCAGGTACTTGCCTTAATATCTATATCTTGGAAAGATGAAGAGGCACTTTGGGCTCCAAAAATTACATCGTCAGCATAGCCATTTTTGATATTTCCTCTTGCCTTTATTGATTTGCCTTTATTGCTATTTCCTTTATAAAAACTCAAAAGACCTCCAAATCCTACTCCTGTAAAAAAACCTGTACTTTGCGGTAATGCCACGCCCTCGGTTACATCATCGTTGCGTTGGCTGGTATTTGCGGCTATCAGAAATTGATAATCTTTCCCAGTTTTTCTGTAATGAATCGTTCCCATTACATCATTTTGTACTCTTTTTCTTTCGCCACTCACAAACGGAGATTTACTAAATGTTCCGTATCCTCTTATTCTATACAGCAATACATTGTTATTGATGTTGTTATAAAATCCTAACTCGTTTTCTTCCACAACAAAACCGATCGTACCTGTAATTCCGAGAGCTTGATTATTGGGTAATTGATAACTCAAAGCTGGTTGTAAACCAATATTACGAAACCGATAAAATGGTTTTGGTTCGCTTAATCTTGCCCCAGAACTAATCATGTACTCAATTTGCAAACCTGCCGAGAGTTTATTCGTTATTTTAGGCGGAATAATACCGATAATGGCTTTTATCTCGTCTTTCTGCCAATCACCTTTGCTACTATCCGCCCAAATGAAGGGATTATCGTCATAGGCATTGTAAACTCCATTCCAACTTACATCATTTTCAAAACTTTTTTGGTAAGAAAAATAGCCATTATATCCCCAGTTATTAATCTTTTTAAATCCTCCCGTTGCTAAATTGTACTGGTTTGAAGAAGTAGCGTGCATAGGTTGCCGAAACTCTCCAAAAGTATTCTTATAATTAGCAGTTGCAAAGCCAATTTCGGGTCTTAATTCTTCAACGTAAACAACATTATTGGTGAAGGAATATACATCCAAGCTACGATTATCCCGTAAAATTAAAATGCTATCCAAAACTGATTTTTGTGCAATAACTGCTTGATTAAAAGCAGTTATGCACAGTAAAAAAACTATCCTTTTTGTTATTTTTTTCGATAAAAATACCATTCAGTTTTAGAATCCTTTGGGAGTTGGTAACGCAATTTTTTCAAAATCACTTGTACTGTTATTATTGTCTTGCAAAATCCTCCTACCGTTGATGACGGCACTTGTTTTTCTTCTAAAACTCTGCATATTATATGTATCATCCGCAAAAACAAAACCCGCATCTACAGCAGTAGTGATTCGCTTAAAACTGACACTACTTCCGTCTTTCAGAGCTTCAAAAGCATCTATAATGTCTGAATTAGGAACTTTTATTCTTGGTGAGGTAGTGGCGGAAGCACCTGGTATGGGAACTTGTTCTAACTTTGTAAAATCGGACTTGAAAATGATCAAGCCAGGGCCGAAAACAGGAACTAACCAATCAAATCCTCCAGTGAAGTAGACTCTAATCAGATTTGGAACATTAGGTGCATCGACATCCCTATTATCAGGTCTTTCGTTGAAGGTTTCCCAATCTGCGATTGACAAATTCACTGGACTAGTTGGATTTAGAGTTGCGTCTTTGTGATTTACTCCGTCCTGAGCGATAATTATACTTTTACCAGGAGCCAATGGGTATTGTTTCCCAGTACCCGGGATTTGCCAAATACTATTAACATAAACGTTGTCTTTATCGGTGTTGAAAGCAGTTGGCAATGAGTTTGGGTTTATCAAACCTGCGGTTCCAAAAGCATCGGCAATAGACAAACCATCTAAGTATAAAGTATCAGTAGCATTATTATAAATTTCTATAAATTGGTCACTAAAATACGTGCCGCCGCTTGGTGTTCTACTACCTGTATAATATACTTCTTTAATCACTAAGCCCCCAACTGCCCCACCTTGTAATTGTAACTCAAAAGTCGGATTAACAGCAGCAGGAGCAACCACTGCGGAATTTTGTGACGCATTTAAAGTTATAGCACTACTGATACCCGTGAGTAGGGCGGCATCGCTGGCAGTTAAAACCTTGTTGGCTGTAATATTGTAGCTCCCAGGCAACATATCAGTAAAAATTGCTTTCCCAGTTGCATCTGTGGTAGCCATTTTAATGTTTCCATCCGTTGAGTTTGTCATCGTAACTGTCGCACCCACGGCTAAAGGTTGCCCGAATGTTGACGGATATTTAGCTTCGACTGTAACGGTTGAGGTTACTAATTTGTCAAATTCATCGTCATCACAAGAGGTGAAAAATAATAATGAGAGTAATGTTAAGAAAGATAGATTTTTCATTTGTTTTATTATTTGATTGAAATATTAAATTCTGCTCCAAAAAAAAGAGGTTCGTTTCGTCTCGCTAAACCACCTGTATTTACATCGCCGTGGAGCGGTCGAAGATTTAAGAAATTATTTGCATAAAAAGAAAAGCCAAAGCCTTTTACCCATTCTTTTGTAAGCCTAACATTGAATAAATGCAGCGGTGGTAAACTTGTTGGTATCATATTGCTTACGGGTCGTATGAGGTCTTTGTAAATCGGTTTTTTAGCATCATTTTTGTTTATTAAAGTAGTTTCCCCCTTCCTATTTATATACCCTATGGGCAGTGGTAAGTGCCTCGTTAGCTGTTTTGTAAGCCATACAGTTTGCCAAAGTGCTGATATAATAATATTTAACTTTGATATTCGGTGAATGAATCGAACACTTGTATTCAACCTTTCAGAAGTAATTTTAGCAGATGACTGATAAATACCTATGCGGGATGGAGTTGTATTTCCACTGTACGCCTTTAGGGCATCGGTAAAGCGTCCATCATCAAAACTAGTAGTTTGAATATACGCCCCAGTTATATTAAATGAGGTTCTGATTGCCGGAATTTCTTGAATATCAATATTATACTCTACACCCTTATTTTGAATAAACCGGTTATTTACTGGCACGTCATACGCCGCAAAAAAGGTGTCAACTTTTACGGGAATCGGATTTAAAATCGGGACTTGATTTACAGGCGTACTAATTGCCTCAAGTTTAGCATAAGTGAAGGGTCTTACTTCTCGATTGATGCCAATTGCCCCCGTGGTAGTCTCTTGAAAAAACGAAACATTTATGCCAATACTTTTCTTTTCAATATCAAAACCTGCTTCATATTTTTTGGCTTGATAGGGTTTTAAAAATTGGTCGTCAAGATTAATAGTTTTAGTGGTAATAATGACCAAGCGTTCCAGAGGGTTCTGTGCGAAATAGTTGAAATTGACCAAATCAAAATAGCGAATGCCAGGATACAAAAAGTTTAGTGGTGCTGTTTTAGCAGCAATTCCGTAACCAGCCCTCAGCCAAAATCCTTTTTGAACCTCAACGGCAGTATTGATCCGAGGAGCGGCTACAATGCCGTACTTACTTTCAAAAAAACCTTGAGGAGCTACATTGTCAAATCTCAGCCCAGCTTGAAGAATCCATATTTTTGAACTAATAGTTTTAGTGATCTTATCCTCAACGTAATACCCCAATTGGTGCAAACCAGGCACGTCGCTGTACGCACGGGGGCGTTCGCCAACACTGTAATTCTGGCGAGGCGGTGTGAGTATATCGAATTGCCTGCCACTCCCTGTATTGACGTCATACCGCCATTCTATCCCTGCAATAATTTTATGCTGAAAATTAAAGATACTTTTCAGCCACGTTCCTTCAATTCTTACGTAACTATTGAAGGGTTTTCCGTCCACATTGGTTTTGTTGAGGTATTCACTTTTACCATAAACTCCTTGTTGTGTGGTATCTTTAGTGGCGGTAGTAATTGGAAATAAATCTCTGGTGATTAGTGATTGGTAATAGGCTTTCTGTTCACTGTAAGTAATTGATGCTATATAGTTGAGTGAGGTAATTCCTTTTTTACTGGCTCTCCATTTGCCCTCAGTGCTAAATTTTAGCCCACTATCATCGGCATTTTGCTGGTTCTGATTCCGCAAACCCACCGGATTTTGGGTCAAGGCATCCACGCTTTTGTAGTATGAGGCTATGGTGGTCGTAGTAAAAGTTTTTTTTGTATTCCAGAATTTTTGCCAAGCCAATTGCGTCTGAAACCTAGTATATTTGTTGAAATTATCTCTTACATCATCTCGGGTATTAAGAACGTCAAGCCCGATATTAAACGTGTTGTTTTTCTTTTTATCAGCAAAACCACTAAAAAAAGCTACCTGTGCCAAGTTTGGATTCAGTCGTACTCTCACCTCTGGTTTGAAACTGCCAATTCTTGAATTTACAATAATTAAACCCGAAGTTAAATCCCCAAATCGAGCCGATGGGATTCCCCTTACCACCTCAATACTTTCAATATTATCGGCAGGAATTTGGCGTAAATCATTGCCTCTACCAGCCACTGACGAAAAGGGCGGCGATGCCCCAGCACTCGAATTCAAGATGGTAATGTCGGTTTGGAGATTTCCATTATTACTGATAGGTACTCCATCAACGATAATTTGTGTACCCAAAGCATTGGCTCTGCCTGCATCTGTTGTGCTCGGAACTTGGCGTAAATTTATTTGCTGTGCTGCACCCAAATTAGGATTAACAGCCAACTGACCGGGAATAAGTTGTAAAACATCTGCCAAACTGGTGGGCTGGGTGTGAATAATTGCAGATTTGTCAATTACAGACGACGAGCCAAATAACTTTGGTTTTGCGGTAACTTCCACTTCTTCTAAACCCATAATTCTTTCTTGTAGGGCAATTGCAATCTCTTTTCCATCATTTATCTCAACAAGTTGAGTAATGTAACCGACCATTGAGACCATCAAAGTCTGCTTTCCATTTTTCATTTTATCAAACTCAAAAGTCCCATTGGCTTTTGTAATGGCAATTGCCTCTTGAGGCAATAATTGCACGGTAGCATTCTGGATAAGCTCTAATGTGCTACTATCCATAACTTTCCCTCTAATCGCCATGTTTTGTTGTGCTGACAGGCTGGAAAATACGGTTAAGAAAAAAGGGATTAGCAGTATTTTTGTTTTTTCCATTCTTTGAGGCAACGTTTTACAAATTCTTCGTTCAACTGGCTTCCCTTCAAAGTATCTACTTGGGCGAGTACAATTATTGCTTGCTCAATAAAAAATAAACAAATGAAAGAAGTTGAAGCTCTTTTCATGCTATAAATTCTCAGGGAAACGGATCTTTGAACCGACCGTCATTTTCCATGTGCTGGATTTCGTTTTCACGGCAAAGACACATTTCCAATTCGAGGCGGATTACCTCTTCGTCGAGGTCTTGCCCGATGACAACGATTTCGTTTTGTCTGTCTCCAAAACGGCTGTCCCAGCGGGATTCGATGGTTTTTATATTCTCCACGAAAGCAGCGTAGCGAATGCGTTCTTCAAAAGTTTTACTTGCCCACCAAACGCCGGCTCCTTCGGCTTTGAGCGAGCCTCCCGCCTGACTCCAATTCATCGCTTCGTCCGGGCGGGAAGCCAGCCAGAATAAACCTTTTGAACGGATAATACCGGCGTGCCAACCCGTTGAGAGGTGATTCCAAAAACGTTCGGGGTGAAATGGGCGTTTGTCGGTAAATACAAAGCTGCTGATACCGTATTCTTCGGTTTCGGGCGTGTGTTCTTTTCCCGCATTGCGATTTTCGAGTTCCTGAATCCATCCGGCGGAGGCTTCCGCTCGCTCAAAATCAAACTTTTTCGTACCAACGATCGTCTTTACCGGAACTTTAGAAAAACTTGATTCAATAATTTCCGCTACCGGATTCAGCGAACGAATAATAGCTTTTAACTCTCCCAATTGTTTTTCCGAAACGAGATCAGTCTTATTGAGTAAGATTACATCGGCAAATTCTACCTGATCTGTCAGGAGATTCACTATTGTGCGGACATCGCTTGGATCATCGTTGAGTTTTTTAGAATGTATTGTTTCCGCCGACCCAAAGTCTTTTCCAAAGTTGAAGGCATCAACCACCGTGACCATGCAGTCGATATATGAAAACTTAGAGAGGTCAATGCCATTTTCTTCGTCTTGGAAGCTAAAAGTCTGAGCCACGGGTACAGGTTCTGAAATTCCAGTCGATTCAATCAATAAATAATCAAACCTATTTTCTTTCGCCAGTTTTTCAACCTCAATCATCAGGTCTTCCCTGAGCGTGCAGCAAATGCAGCCGTTGCTCATTTCTACCAGCTTTTCGTCGGTACGAGACAGTGTATTTTCTTTTTCCACCAAAGCGGCATCAATATTTACTTCGCTCATGTCATTCACAATCACGGCTACTTTCAAGCCTTCTTTGTTGTGTAGTACATGGTTAAGTAGAGTAGTTTTTCCGGCACCTAAGAAGCCAGATAGTACGGTTACAGGTAGTTTTTTAGTCATTTGTGCAATGTTTACAATAACGGATATTCAATATATGCCCCACCACTAACCCAAGGCTGGCGATGTAGCTCAGTGGTTCGGCTAAAGACCAGGCCTCTTCTAAAAGTAAGAAGCCCGCCATGAGTGCGTAACTACCACAGATAAGCCACAAAATATGCTTTGGTGGCTTTGATCTGATTGCGTCATGTACGGCATAAAGACTAATAGCTAAAAATAAGAAAGTCAGATTTCCCCACCATTCGTATTTTGATACGATGAGGATTAAAAAAGGGGTTAAAATGCAATGTACTACGCACAGCGTGGCACTTGCAATACCCATATAATTGGAGTTTTTGAAGAAAGCTTTCATTTGATTTTAATGTACTTTGTTATTTTCATAACCCATTATGGTAATTCGGTAAGGTGTCGGGGAAACTTTAAATCGTTGTTGAATTGACGGATTATTGGTGTTTACCATCAAAATTTCGCCTAATTTCGGTTGGGTGATATAGGCAAATTTGCCAGAGACTACCATTTGTGGTTTTTGCTTTTCGTCTTTCGCCGTTGCAGGAAGTAGCCCAGAGTTTGACTTAATGGTACTTCCCGTGAAAATACCTTTATAAACCATATCGCTCGAATGCGTTAGAACTATTATCCGGCTGTTGTCCATGCTATGCTGGTTTTGGCCCGTATGATGTCAGTTGATTCATGGATTGCCCTAATTTTATTTGTAACTGTATTAATCAAATAAACGCCTCGTGCGGCAGTGTAGCCCAAGAAAAGGGTTTCTTTTGATGTTTTCATAATTGTCCCAAACCACGTAGTGCCAAAGTCTGCCGGGTGCGGAATTAGCTCTTGAGCACCGCTTTCGTTTACAATTAAAATACCACTTGCTGAGCCAAAAACGGCGGTTTTTCCGTCAGTTGCGTTGCCATGAATACCTTTAGTTGCCGTTGTAGATTCAAATTTCGTTTTTCCGCTGGCATCAATGATTTTTACACGCTCTGGTAATGTGCCGGGAATTGAATTATCTTTTTCCGTGATGGCGTAGGTTCCGTTCATAAAATGAGCCACTGCTCCGTGATGAGCTTTGAGGTTGGTATTGATGACTCGCATTTTCATATTGGGCATGTGAGCTTCACTTTCCTTGCCTATTGAGATTGTGCCATCACCGTCGTTGAACGTTAAAATTTTCCCTCTTTTACTTTTAAAATGAGTAGGTAAGGTAGATTCTCCTACTAATGCCCCAAACTTAGGCGTTCCTTTTACATCCACGTGGTCGCCGTGAAATTCTAAGCCTATATCAAAAGTCTCCAGCATATTGTTGGTGCGGTGCACCAAACCTGCAAACCTGCCGGACTCTGTTGTATAAAGAGCAGATTTAGGATACTGAGCCTGAAAACTTAGCACGTCATTTTTGAACGGATTTACAAGGGAAATCTCATTCGTAAGCTCATCCGAAACTAAGATACGAATGTGACGAAACTCGGCGTCCAGTTCGTTCTTCGGATGGACATTCTCTGAATTCTTTTCGCAAGATGTAACTAACAATAAAGCCGAAGCAGCCCATAGTGCAGGTAAAAACTGCTTTTTCATAAACTAATTATATTTATAGATGCAACAATGTTGCAAATATAGGTAGGTTAAGGTCATAGATGCAACAATGTTGCAAATAAGTTTTGACACAATGGTAGGTTACATCTAAGTCCACACTTGACCTTATTTAGAATATTTCTAAATAAATATCTATTTCTACTTGTATATAAATTCAGAGGCCTTACATTTGTGTCGTTATTTATAATAAGTCTAAATAAAAATTGTGAGGTATATTTATACGTTATTCATCTTCTTCTCTACTCTTGGCTCATTACGATCCCAAGAAGATAGCACGTGGAATAAAATGTTAGACGAAACTATAGTAACTGCAACCCGAAGCGATCGTAAATGGTCATCATTACCAATGCCCGTAACGGTAATTAAGAAAGAGCAAATCAGGCAAATGGGTGCATTGCGGCTGAATGATGTGTTAGCTGAACAAACCGGACTTTTGATGGTCAACGATCACGGAAGTGGTGTGCAGGTGCAAGGCTTTGACCCGGACTATACGCTGATATTAGTTGACGGAGAACCACTCATCGGTCGTACGTCGGGAACACTAGATTTGAGCCGGATTGCGGTTGGAAATATTAAACAAATTGAAGTAGTGAAAGGTCCGTCTTCGTCGCTTTACGGTTCGGAAGCGTTGGCGGGTGTTATTAATATTATTACGGACAAATCAAACGGAACAAACGCCGATTTATCCTTACGTTACGGTTCAAATAATACGGTTGATGTATCACTCGGAAGTCAGTTTAAGAAAGGTGGATTATCGGCGGTTTTTTTTGTAAACCGTTACAGTAGTGGTGGTTATGATTTAAATCTCGAACAGCCCGGAGCGACGGTTTCGCCGTTTGAAAACTACACAATACAACCTAAACTTGCCTACGCTTTTTCACCCAAAACATCATTGACGTTGAACGCTCGTATTTCCGATGAAAGTCAGGATGCCCGGGCAAATATCGGCACTTCTGATGTGCCGGATATTGTTGCGGGAATCAGTACATTAAAGGACTTTAATTTCAACCCTACTTTTAAAACTTCGGTCAGCGATAAAATAAAACTGACGGCTCGGTACTACGTTTCAAATTACCAGACAAATAATATTCTTAATAAAGAATCGGACAATTCAGTTTACGACGAGACATTTTTCCGTCAAACTTTTCGCCGCCCCGAAATTCAAACGGACGTGGTTTTGTCCGAAAACCAGTTTCTGATTTTCGGAATTGGTATGGTGGATGAATCGGTTGAAGCAACCCGTTATGAAGGTACAAAACGCTACAATACAAAATACGCATTTCTGCAACACGAGTTTTTCCTGAAATCAAAAACGCAGTTTATCACTGGGCTTCGTTACGATGCCCACAACGCTTACCGGAATCAGTTTTCTCCGAAATTCTCGGTTTCGCACGAACTCAACGATACGTTTACGCTACGGGGGTCGGCAGGCGTGGGTTACAAAGCACCGGATTTTCGGCAGTTGTTCCTGAATTTCACCAATTCGGTGGCAGGTTACAGTGTGTTCGGTTCGCAGGAAGTGAATCAACGATTAGCCGAATTGCAACGTGATAACCAAATAATCAACGTATTGATTGATACCTCCACGTTTGGAGATTTGTCGCCCGAGAGTTCGCTTGCTGTTAATTTAGGAGGGGTAATGAAATTGAAATCTGGTTATCTAGCAACGGTTAATCTCTTCCGAAATGACATCCGCAATCTCATAGAAACGCAACCCGTGGCCCGAAAAACGAACGGTCAGAACGTATTTTCCTACCAAAACCTGCGGGAAGTTTTTACGCAGGGAGCGGAGTTAGACATTAATAAAAAGTTTGAGGTGAACAAAAGTGCCTTCAACGTTTCGGTAGGTTACCAATACCTCGAAGCCAAAGACCGCAGTGTTTTAGAAAAGCTGGAAGAGGGGAATGTTTTCCGAAGAAATCCCGTAACGCTCGAAACCGAACGGGTGCAAAAGTCTGATTATTTCGGACTGATGGGACGTTCAAAACATTCGGCAAACGCTAAAGTTTTTTACACTTCAAAAAGCGGGTTTTCCGCTTCGCTCCGCACAATTTACCGGGGAAAATACGGGTTCGGAGATTTGAACGGTAACAACATCGCTGATGCCGAAAACGAATTTGTGAAAGGTTATCTACTCGTTAATACGTCGGTGGGTTATAACCTTAAGCAGTGGGATTTCCAGGCGGGGGTTGATAACCTTACGAACTTCCGAAACCCGCAATTTATTCCAACGCTTCCCGGACAACTCTTTTGGACAACCATCCGGTACCGTATTTCTCAACTAAAGTCATGAAAATTTCTGTACAAAACATAACGCCGCAAAAAGTGGAAGACCTGAAAACGGGTTTGAAAAAACTCGGAATCTCAAATTTTGAACTGGACTTTATAACGAATCAATTAGAAGTTAAACCTGCTAAAAGTAATCATTTAATTAAATATACACTGCCTGAATTATTGACTCGGGTAGGGCTAAAACCACAAGTAGAAAGTATCTGAAATTCTGTTTCAATTATGAAAAAAATAGTACCTGCATTTGCCGTTTTTCTAATGTTGCTTTCGTTTAATTCCGAAGCTCATAGTTACTGGATTGAATTTGCCAACAAACCGCAACTCAACGAACCTTTGGAGATAAGGCTTTACTACGGAGAATACGCTTCTCACAAGCGTGAGAGCGGTCATCCGCTCGAAAAAATGAAAGACATTCGGGTTTGGACAGTTGCCCCTGACGGCGATAGTACGTTCATTGAAACGAAGCAAACCGAAGAGTACTGGGTGGGTTATTATACTCCCAAAATGACCGGAGAGTTTCAGGTACTTGGTATAAACGATACCCGTGGCGTGCAAAACTGGAAAGCTCACAACCTCGGCATTGCGTTGCCCAAACAATACCTCCGTAAAGAATTTATTTTATCGGGAAGCAACGGGTCTGAAACCATTAGTACCACAAAAAGTAGGCAGTTTTTAGACTTTGATATTACGCAGTCTGAAGATGAATACTTGATTGCAACAAATAAAGGCGAACGTAGCTATCGAGAAGCCAAAATAACCATCACGAATCCCGAAGGTTGGATACGGATACGCTTTACCGACCGTATGGGGAACGCCACGTTCAAGCCAAACGAGCCGGGAACGTACCTGATAGAAACCGAATGGCTTGACGAAACACCAGGAATTCATAATGGAATTGCTTACGAGCGTGTGCGGCACAAACTGGATGCTACCATTGAGGTACCGTCTGAAAAATCTTTCTAAAAAACTTTTCAAATCACAAATTATAACTTCTCTTAAAAATGAAAACTTTTAATTCTTTAATGATCGTTTCTACACTTTTTGTTGGTCTTGCATCTTGTGAGGAAAAAACTGTAGAAGTAAAGCAGCCCGTAGTAGCAAATCTGGTTGAAAACCTGCCCGCCGATCCGGTTACGGGTGTGGACCCAAATACGGGCCGCCCATCTTCTTTGGGTAAAATTACCTACTTCAGCCTTCGTGAAAATAAGGTTGTTCCCGAAACGGATAGTGCCTCATCTAATTGGGATATTGCTCTTAAAGGCACAACTATCCTGACCAACGGTGGTGCGAGCGGTCCCGGTAACGGAGGAGCTTACGTAGCTGATGGTATTTTTAGCGAAATGAAAAGCATTGAACCATTGGTGGCTTTTACCGCTGATTCAGACGAGTCGCTTGCCGTACCAACGGGTTCGGGAAATGGCTGGTACAATTACAATCCACAGAACAACGAAGTTTTACCAATTGCGGGTAAAGTTCTTTTCATAAAAACCGCCGACGGTAAGTTTGCTAAAATGGAAATTCTGGGTTACTACAAAGATATGCCCGCTATCATTGACCGCTCGTCTCAGAGCAGGTATTATACATTCCGTTACGCTTATCAGCCAGACGGAAGTAGAACTTTTGAGTGAAAACCTATCAACCTTAAACCTACTTAAATCATGTGTAACTCAACAAGCTTTAAAATAGTCAGTAAGTGCAAGGAAGGGTATATTAGTGAATGTGCAGGTTGCCAGCGAATGAGTTTGGTATTTGAGAACATCTACCTGCACATGACATTGCCTGACTTACAGTCTTTTAGTAGGCAACTCACCACAAAGACCAACGTTTGGAAAATGGATACGTACGTGGGCAATAAGAAAAAAATAGTATTCCAAACGCCTTTTGAAAATACGTTTTTTTGTTTTACCGAGAAAGAGTATTTCTCACTCGAACGCCTGACGTCTTCTGCTGTAACTAACTTATATCGACAGAATTATCTCAACAATTTCAACTGAAAATAACAAACTCAATCATGAAAAATATATTTCTCTTACTATTCCTTTTGGTATCAACATTCGCTTTTTCTCAGAAGAAAAAAGACGTTGAAGCGATAAAACAACTTGGCGGATGTTTTGAAGTGGACTTTAAATACGCCGAAACGTTTTCGCCCATCAAAGATTACGAATTTCACGACCGTTATACTGCTTCGGCGGTAGAGTTATCATTACCCATTGAAGTGTCAAAAGACAAATATGTGATTCAACATTTATTAGTTGTGAATGATACCATGATTATCAAACATTGGCGGGAAGATTGGGTGTACGAAAATCGCGACGTATTACAATTTGAAGGCGATAGTAAATGGAGCAAAACCACCGTGAATGCGAAAGCAGCGAAGGGAACGTGGACGCAAAAGGTGTACGGCACCACCGACGAACCCCGCTACGAAGGTTTTGCTACGTGGACGCACGCCGACGGGGTTTCGCAATGGTACGATGTAGCTGCTTCGCCGCTTCCCCGCCGGGAATATACTAAAAGAAAAGACTACAATATCATGGCTCGTGGCAACCGCATTTCTATTCATAAAGATGGCTACACGCACGAACAGGATAACGATAAAATTAAGCGTGAAGGAAAATCCCGAACACTCATCGCTTCTGAAAAAGGGTATAACGTTTACACCAAAGCCGATGCGAAGAAATGCAGGGTAGCTGAAGAATGGTGGGACAAAAATCAGGCATTTTGGAAAGACGTGAACCGTGCCTGGGAAACCGTACTGGCGAGTAAGAGTTCAATATTTGAGTTGAAGAGTTTTGTACGGACAAAAATGTTATACGTCACGTTAGGGAATTTAGAGAAGGAAGGGCTGAGTAGCGAAGAAAACTACGCTCAGGCGGTAAAGGTATTAGATAAATTTCTTCAGAATACTACCACCGAAGAACTCGTTGGTCAGCTAAAAGAAGGGTGAAATTGTTTTGTACGATTAGAGTTAATGGTTAGGTCAAATGTATTGGCGGGAGTTGCTTAACTCTCGCCAATTTTATGTGCGGGTATTTTTTACAATACTTTACTCAACGCCCGTGAGAGATGCAATCTTAGTATCGTCAAAGTTAGTTTGAGCTATCATGGTTTTGACATACTGCAATGTCTTTTCTTCCATGCCCTGCTTTTTACCGATCTTGTGTTCTCTCTAGAGTAAATTGCTTAATTCCCACGGTTCTTTTTGGTTTGTGAAACTCACTTTATAATATTCATTACATCATTTTCTTCCGATGAACCGCCGGAGAAGTTAATAGCGGTTTCTATCAAGGCAAGGTGTGAATAAGCTTGCGGGAAATTACCGAGCAAACGCTTTGTTTTAAAATCGATGTCTTCGCTGAAAAGCCCTAAGTGATTACTGTAGGAAAGTAACTGGTCAAACATATCTTTAGCTTTCTTTTTGTGTCCGATTTTGTAAAGACTGTTGATAAACCAAAAAGAACAAATTGTGAACGATGAAGAAGGTAAACCGAAGTCATCTTCGTTTTTATAGCGGTACATCAGTCCGTCATTGCAAAGTTCCTTTTCGGTGGCAAGTACGGTGCTCACGTACCGTGAATCCATGGCGTCAATGAAACCGTAGCTTTCCATGAGTAAAGTAGAAGCATCCAAATCTGAAGAGCCGTATGACTGTACAAAGGCTTTTTTCTCTTCGTTCCAGGCTTTTTCGTGAATTTCGCTTGCTATCTCGTCTCGCAACGCCTTCCACTTTTCCATTTTTTGGGTTTTGTGTAGTAAGTCGGCAATCTTTATTCCCCGGTCTACCGCAACCCAGCAAAGTAATTTTGAGAAAGTAAAATGCCGTTCTTCGGTTCGGAACTCCCAAATTCCTTTATCAGCTTTCTGCCAATTGTTTTTGACAATATCAACAGTAGTTTTGGTGATTGTCCAAAGTTCTTCGCTGTTAAAAAGACTCTTCTCAAATTTTTCAAATAACTGATGAATAACATCCATCAAAATGCCGTAAATATCGTTTTGGGTTTGCTCATAGGCAGCATTTCCGATACGAACGGGCTTGCTTTCTTTGTAACCGTCAAGGTGGTCAAGAATTATTTCGGTGAGTTTTTTTTGACCGTCAATGCCGTACATGATTTGCATTTTTTCGTCTTTGTTCGGTACAAGGCTGACGATAAATTTCAGGAAATTTTCGGCAACCTGATCGTGCCCCAATCCCGATACAACTTTAATGACCATACTCGCATCCCGAATCCAGCAAAAACGGTAATCCCAGTTTCTGACTTCACCGATTGTCTCGGGGAGTGATGTGGTAGCGGCGGCAAGTACAGCTCCGGTTTTGTCAAAAGTCAGCATCTTTAATGTCAATGCTGATCGCAAAATTTCTTTGTTATAAAAATTGTAACTTGTGGTACTTTCTGACCAGTTTAACCAGTAAACACGAGTACGTTGCATTTTAAGATATACGCGTTCTACGCTCTGTTGAAGTAGCTTTTCGTTGTAGCTAATCAGGAAATAAGCGTTTTCCTCCAAAATAAGTTCTCCACCACTCAGGATGGTATCGTAATCAAAAGAAGAGTATAGATAGACAGAGTCGTAAGGGCCGGTCTTGGTCTTCGTTTTTATGTATTCCCCTTTGTTTTGGGTGTAAACTTCTTCTTTTGCGTAAAGTAATTTTGGATTATATTTAACCCGAAATTTGGGTTCTCCTTTTATCTTCTTTACGTACCTGACCACCTCGGCGGGGGCGTGGTATTTATCATCACCTTCTTTGTAGCGGGGCATAAAGTCTATGAACTCAAAACCATCGCTGCCGTTATCAAATTCAGTGACTAAAATGGTGGTATTCGGTATGTATTTCTGATTGGTTTTATACGAATCGCCAACCAATATGTCGAAACTTCCGCCTTTTTCTTCGTCCAGAATTCGGGCGAAAACAGAAGCAGAATCAAACTGAGGCAGGCAGCACCATTCGATATCTCCGTGTTTACTAATAAGGGCGGCACTTTGGCAATTTCCAATGATTCCGTAATCCAGGTTGGTCATTTATATGTCAATAAGGTAAATATAAGGAAAATACAAATAAGTCAATTCGGCGATAGAAATAAAGCTTAGCATTATAAATACTGATTTGACTCTCCAATGTTTCCTACTTCAACGTGGAATAATGAAGTTCGCAAAGATTTGTCTTTGTAATATTAGACTAATGAGGGACATTTTTTTAGCTTTGAATAAAAGATATTCTACGTAACCATGAGCAAAACAATAATAGTTTCCAACAGATTACCCCTTTCACTCGCCATCGAAAATGGCGAAGTAACCGCTTCTCCGAGCGTAGGAGGTTTGGCAACAGGCCTTAAATCAGTACATACTGAAGGTAACGGGATTTGGCTTGGTTGGAGCGGACTTATTGACTCTGAGATTGACGAAACAATAAAACCCAAAGTTGAAAATGCTTTGGTGGAACAAAAGTGCGGTTCCGTATCATTAACGCAAGAAGAAGTAGATGGTTTTTACTTCGGTTTCAGTAACAGAACCCTCTGGCCGCTGTTTCACTATTTCACCGAATTTACTGAATTTACGAACGACGATTGGGAAACCTACAAACGAGTAAACCAAAAATTTGCCGATTTGATTGTAGAGCACGCCGATATTGGAGATCAGATATGGGTGCACGATTACCAATTATTGTTGGTGCCAAATATGGTTAGGGAGAAACAGCCGGATGTTAAAATTGGCTTTTTCCTTCACATTCCGTTTCCGTCTTACGAAGTTTTTCGCATTCTGCCGTGGCGGGAAGAAATTCTTGAAGGTATGCTTGGTGCTGACCTGATTGGTTTTCATACGTACGCTTACGAAAGGCATTTTTTAAGTGCGGTGCAACGGCTTTTAGGGTGTGACATGGAGTTCAACACCATTCTGTACGATACCCGTTTAGTAAAGGTAGAAGCATTCCCGATGGGAATTGACTTCAAGAAATTCAACTCCACGGCGTTGGCTCAGCAGGAGATATCCAAGAGCGAGCGGTCGGAGATTCAACAAAGCATTGACAAGCACTTCGAAATAAAAGGAAAGTCATCATTCATTTTGAGCATAGATCGTTTGGATTACACGAAAGGTATCGCAAACCGATTATTGGCATTTGAATATTTCTTGGAAAAATATCCCGATTACGCTGGAAAAGTCCGTTTGGTAATGTTGGCGGTTCCGAGCCGGTCAAACGTACCGCAATATCAGGATTTGAAGAACGAAATTGATCAATTGGTTGGACGAATCAACGGAAAGTTCTCTGATGTTAATTGGACTCCCATCTGGTATTTTTACCGCTCCATGCCGTTTGAAAACCTGATTGACTTATACTCTTCCTGCGATATTGCATTAATTACGCCCGTTCGGGACGGGATGAACCTCGTGGCGAAAGAGTACATCGCCTGTCGGACTGATGATACCGGAGTGCTGATATTGAGTGAAATGGCGGGAGCGGCAAACGAACTGACCGAAGCTCTCATTATCAACCCGAATAACTTTGATCAGGTATCTGATGCCATTAAGCAGGCAATCGAAATGCCGGTAGAAGAGCAAAAAGAACGAAATAAAGTGATGCGGGAGCGAATTTCTCGTTACAACGTAGAACGTTGGGCAACAGAATTTCTGCAAAACCTCACCGACATGCGGACGTGGCAGCAGGCTCAGGAGGCAACTAAGATAAACGAGAAAGTTGAAAAAGAACTCGTCCGTGATTTTCACAGCAGTTCTCAACGAATGATATTTTTGGATTACGACGGCACGCTGTCGAGGTTTTTTAAGAAACCCTCAGACGCCAAACCTACGCCCGAACTGTTTGAAATATTAGACGCAATTCAGGAAAATCCTAAAAATAACCTAACGCTTATCACGGGGCGGGACAAAGAGATATTCACCAAATGGTTCGGGCATAAACCGTACACCTTGATTTGCGAACATGGACTTTGGCAAAAAACCGGCGACGAAGAATGGCGGATTTTAGAGCAAGTTTCCAACAGTTGGTTTGAAGTTATTTATCCAATTATCGAGCGTTTCATTGATCGAACGCCCGGTTCGAGTCTTGAAATTAAGAACTACTCGTTGGCGTGGCATTATCGCAACGTCGATCCGGTTTTAGGGGAAAATAAAGCCAGCGAACTGAAAGCTACTATTCAACCATTGATTGCCAACCACGACCTCGAAATTATGGACGGCGATAAGGTGCTGGAAGTAAAAGTGAGCGGCGTAAACAAAGGACGTGCTTCCACAAGATGGACGATGGAACACGAACACGATTATATCATTGCCATAGGAGACGACTGGACGGACGAATTTATGTTCAGAGATTTGCCCGAAAATGCTGTAACCATCAAAGTCGGAAATAAGAAAACCGTAGCTCGTTACCGTTTGAAAGATACCAAAGCAGTTTACGCGTTTTTAAGGAAATTGATTTGAGGTGGGATGAATTGCTCCATCGGAGCAATATATTTGTAGAAAGTTGATTACGAAGAAACTATGAATGCAGTTATAGAGAAAGCGAAATACCCCAAAAACTATATATTAGAAATCGCATTTGCTGATGGAAAAATTAGCCAAGTCGATTTTGAGCCGTTTCTTACAAGTGATATACCAAAGTACCTAAAGGTTTGCCAGCAAAAAGAACTATTTAAGAAGTTTCACATTACCCACGGAAACGTGGTTTGGGGCGAAGATTGGGATTTGATTTTTCCGAGCGAACAGTTGTACGAAGGTAAGATAACGCTAAGGCAGTCATCCGTTTCGCTTTAGTGTTTTTCAAAGATTAGCATTTTCTCTTCTTCGTAATCAACAACTAAGTCCGAAAGCAAATCCAGCTCAATAAAATCTTTATCATCAATTGGTGTTTCATTCCCTACTGTTTTTAGCAACTCTTCTATGCGAGCGGTAACGGCTTGGTATTCTTTTTGAGTTTTAATTTTTCTCATACTAATGGGTTTATCAATAGAAAGGTCGGTAATTTTCTCTATCTGAATAAGTATCGAAATCAGTTTTCAAAATACCTAATATCCACCCTATCTTTACGCCATGAATTACATTGAACTTACCGTTACCACGGAAGATGATTTTGTGGAAATAATTATCGCTGAACTTGCTGAACTCGGCTTCGATTCATTCATCGAAACCGACGATGGTGTGCAAGCCTACATTCCTGAACCTGATTTTCGGGATGCTGCCGTGAAGCAATTACTGGAAAGCTACGCTGACAGAACTTCCATTTCATACAGCATCAAAGGAATTGCCCAACAAAACTGGAATGCTGAGTGGGAAAAGCATTTTGAGCCGATTGAAGTGACAGATAAAGTTTATGTCCGGGCGGCTTTTCACTCGCCAAATCCTGATTTTAAATATAATATTGTCATTACGCCGAAAATGTCGTTCGGGACGGGGCATCATGAAACTACCTCGATGGTGATGGAGCTACAATTGGGTATTGATCACCAAGATAAAACTGTACTCGATGTAGGAACCGGAACAGGTATTTTATCCATTCTCGCTGCTAAACTGGGAGCTTCTGAAATCAAAGCATTTGACATTGACGAATGGTCGGTGGAAAACACTGAGGAGAATCAGCAACTCAATAACGTTCCGAATATGAGCGTTCGGTTGGGGACAATCCAAGACGAACCCACTGCTGTGTACGACATTGTGTTGGCAAATATCAATCGCAATATTCTACTCGACGAAATTCCGGTTTACGCAACTTTTATGCAATCGGGTGGTTATTTGATAGTTAGCGGTTTCTATAAACACGATGAGCCTGGTATTCAGGAAGTTGCTCAGCAGAACGGTCTCGAAAAAATTGACTCCAGAAGTAAGAATCAGTGGGCAGCGGTCGTTTTTAAAAAGCACTAATCAATGTGCAGATACATGATTTTGTGACAGATATCGTGTCTGAAAACCAGATTTAATTACAATCAAACCAATATATCTTTAACGGTTTGATAGGCAATTGAGTGGATATACTGACATCAGATATCCAAAATCAGACATCACATTATTTAGCCAAAACCTATGGAAATTAACGTCAGCACCTTTTTTAAGTCTTTTCTTATTATAATTCCGCTTCTGATTAGTTCGAAAGCTCACTCGCAGCTCATTCGTTTTTCAGAGAATGTAGAAACTTTTCCCGCCGAAATGAAAACGGTTATGGCAACGGGCGAAAACTCGTTTGCTATTGCGTTGGGAGAAACTTTTGTGGAGCAATTCCAAACTAAATATACGTCCGAACAGCAAAAAATACTTGTTGCCACTTCATTGGATATGGCAAAACGCGGCCACAAAATGCCGCAGTATTATCTCTATTTACGTTTGCTTGATTTCAAGTTGACCGAAGAAGGAACTTCCGCCCAAAACTTTACTGACTTGCTGTCAATTCTGCAAAAAATGGTAGCAGCTAATCCGATGCAAAAAGCCAGTAAAAACTTTGAAGACCTGAATGAGTTTTTCCGCACCCGGATCATTTATAAATCGAATTATAATACATTGTATGCTGTAAACGGCTCGTATAAATTGCGTTTTGAGGAAAATAGTGTGCAGTACTTTGACCCCGCGAAACCCGCTGAAGTCACGAAAGCTGACGCTCCGAAAGGGAACGAGGATTTTGGGTTATTCGACGATTGGGATCGGGAAGAAACTGATGATGACTGGTCCGATTCCCCTTCAAGTATTGAGTTGGAAATCCTGAAGAAGAACATTCAGCTACCTACTGCTGTAGGATTATTAACCGACTTGAAAAACGTGGATTTAGTAATCGTTACGCAAAGCGATTCCGTCGTGTTGAGAAATACTACGGGAGGGATTGTTTGGCAAACGGGTAAATTCATCGGGAAAGGCGGAAAGTTCACGTGGGAGAATGTTGGTTTGCCGCAGATTGTGGCGGAGGTAAAAGAATACTCACTTGATGTGATGAATCCTCGCTTTTCAGCGGAAGACGTAGCACTTACTTATCCAGATCGTTTAACGGCTCCCATCAACGGTGTGTTTGAATTTCGAGCGGGCAAACGCCCCGCTGGAGTTATGAATTCTTACCCTCGCTTTAAATCTTACGAAGCAAACGCCAATATCAAAAATATTGAGCAGTACGTTGATTATAAGGGTGGCTTCTCGCTCATGGGAAACGTTATTTTGTCCTCGTCGCTGGCGGACAAGTTTTCGGAAATTGTGGTGCGAAAACCCAATGAGTACCATTTCAAAGCGATAAGTAGAAAATTTGTGTTGAATGATTCTTTGATAACTGCTGATCGGGCGAGCTTCGTGGCTTACTTAGAAGGAGATTCTATTTCGCACCCCGGCGTGCAGTTGAAATACAATAGTAAAGAGCGATCTGTAAAGCTCAATAAATTGGAAAACGGTCTTTTTCAAAGTTCATCTTATAATGATACTTTTCACCAAATGAACATCCGGTGTGATGCCGTCCGGTGGGATTTAGCTACACAGAAAATGGATTTTTACATCGTAGCCGGAAAGGCCCAGGTGCCGGTACTATTTGAATCTTTTAACTTCTTTAATCCAAAAAGGGTGCAGGATTTAAGCGGAATGGC
>JBLHXN010000028.1:0-32258 GCA_047630355.1 Spirosomataceae bacterium
ACGCTATTGGTTCTGATAATTTCAAATTGCTGTACGATATTTATCACATGCAAATTATGGAAGGTGATGTGATTGCCACCATTCGTAAAAATCAAAAATACTACGCTCATTATCACACTGGAGGAGTACCCGGCCGAAATGAAATTGACGAAACTCAAGAGCTTTATTACCCCGCTATTATGCAGGCAATAGTTGACACGGGTTATAAAGGTTATGTGGGTCAGGAGTTCGTGCCGAAACGTGCGGATAAATTAGCTTCTTTACGTCAAGGTGTTAATATATGCGATATTTGATAACGATTAGGTAATGTTGTGACTTATAGTGCTAAATCTTTTATTTGTAGTGAGTTATGATTGTTTCTGTTGAGGAATAATAGAAACACAACGCAATTTATTTGCTTTTGTTAAATCTATATTAATTATTTGTAAACATTTTAAATCGTTTACAAGCATACATTATGGGTTCTAAGGCAAAGAAACTAGTTAAAGAAATAAAGAAGGCACTCAAAAAGGTTATTTCTAAAAAGAAGAGAAAAGAAAACGCTGAATTAATAAAAAAGACTGCTCGTAAACTGGCGAAGAAGCTTTTAAAAAAGAAAAATTTATCAAAAAGTACAAAAGAACCTGTCGTGCGTGAATTACATCCCGTAGTTTGGAGTGCAGACATTGATATTTTGGAAAACGAAAATTCTGGTACAGTCGAAACTTCCGAGGCAGCAAAGTAGAATTTACTTAACAATTTAAATAGAAAACTTACTTTACATGAAGGAATATCATTTTGTGAAAGTAGGTTTTCTTTTAATTCTCTATTTTGTGCCTCAATTTTCTTTCGGTCAACAACCGTACGAACTGCTCGTTACCGAAATAATGGCCGATCCTACTCCTTCAAAAGGATTGCCCGAAAAAGAATACCTTGAGCTTTATAATGCCTCAAACCGTACGCTTCAACTAAGCGATTATACACTGCACTATAATACATTTCAAACTGACATTCCCAATAAATTAATCTCACCGAGCGAGTACGTCATATTAGTTCGGAAAGGTAACGAAGGGGGTTTTGAAGAATTTGGAAACGTAGTCAGTTTGCCCAAATTATCGTTGATAAATGGCGGCACAGCCATCAGGCTTTCAAAAGGAAACAGAACGGTTTTTGAAATTACTTATAAGTCCGATTGGTACGCCGAAGATAAAGATCAAGGTTATTCGCTCGAAATGATTGACTTGAATTATCCGTGCGTTGGTCAAAAAAATTGGACATCTTCTGAAAGTTCAGAGGGCGGCACTCCGGGAAAGTCTAATGCCGCTGCACGTACCAATCCCGATAATATTCCTCCTGAATTACTCTTCTTTGATGCTGAAACGGCAGGAGAATTATCATTCAACTTTAACGAGCGATTAGACACAAACGTTGTAAAGCTACGGAGTAATTATACGTTGCCGGAGCGAAACATAATAGAAGCAGTGGTGATTAGTGCCGACGAAAATTCTTTCACACTAATGATGTCAAATCCACTCATTGAAAATGAGTTAATCGATATTGCGATGAGGGATGTGACAGATTGCTCAGGAAACGTGGCCGATGACATAAATCTGACGCTTGGTAATTTACCACCTACTGATTCTGGTTCAGTGGTTTTGAGTGAAATCTTGTTCAACCCCAAATTGGGCGGTGGTGATTATATCGAACTTTACAACCGATCAGAAAACCCAGTTTCGTTGAAAAGATGGTCGTTTGCGAACTTAAATGCCGACGGAGAAATGGATGATTTGGAAAGAATCACCGACTTCAACCTGTTGCTCAAACCAAAATCATATTTAGTGTTTACGGAAAATGAAGCGTTCTTACGGGATTTCTACATTGATTACCGGAAAGAAAATGTTGTAGTAGTACCAAAGTTACCGTCCATGCGAGATACAGACGGCACGATTTTTCTGTTGAATAGCGAAAGTGAAATTTTTGACCGTTTTGATTATGACGAAGTTTTTCATCACCCAATCATTGACGATAAAGACGGTATTTCGCTTGAGAAGAAAGACTTAGATATTAATAGTAATGTGTCTGTAAACTGGCAATCGGCGGCGGCGGAAGTTCAATCCGGAACTCCGGGCTACAAGAATTCACAAGGAAATCAGACAGAAGCTGATAATGAGCGGGTTTGGGTAGAACCGTTGGTCTTTACTCCAAACGGTGACGGACTTGACGACGAGACTTTCTTGAACTTTACTTTCGTGAAATCAGGAAACATATTGAACGCCCGAGTTTTTACAGTTTCGGGAGTTTCTGTAAAATTACTCGCTGAAAATAAACTTTTGGGGACTTCGGGAAAACTTATGTGGAACGGAACGGACAGTAGTGGAAATGAATTGCCAGTTGGGTATTATTTAGTCGTTGCTGATATTTTTAACCCCGACGGAACAACAGAGCGACACAAAAAGAAAGTAGTTTTAGGACGATTAAACTAAGTTACCTGTTAGTAATAAATGAAAAAGACTATCTTCATTATTTCTGTTATTTCGCTGATGTACGGTTGTGAAAAAGCCGAAACGCCCGCCATTCCTATCAAGCTTGACTACCTCGCTTCGAACGTATCTAAAGACTGGTTCGTGCAAAACGTAGCGATTATCACCACGGTGAACGGTGCGGACAAGCAACTAAACCTTTTACTGGATTGCGAAGGCGACGATAAGTGGACTTTTACCCGTGAGGGTAAATTAATCGTGAACGACGATATATCCAAATGTCAGGGCAAAATGGCTGAACGTTTGAATACATTTTGGACCGCAGACGATACTTACGCAAACATTACGTTTGCTAATTGGCGTTTAAAAAATGTCGAGAACCTTTTTCAGGTTCAATTCGCGATTTCTAATCTGTCAGATTCCACTATGACACTCTCTGGAGGTGCAATAATACCAAATACAAAGTCAGTGGTTATTAACTATCGGACTCGTAAATTATAGGTGATTTCAAGCCAACCCTAAGCAGTTCAAAAGTTCTTCCTGAACATGCCGGCCTCTATCTTTATTGTACCATTTTTGAGACATTTCGGCTATTGCCGGAAAAAGAGTCTCTAACGTTTTAAGTTTGTCAATTTCTTCCTGCAATGCTACCGGACGCGGTCCCCACGTGAAAAATACTTTGTCGAACTTTGCATCAAAAGCAATTAGCTTTGGTATAGACCGACCGCCGTTTGTCAGGTACGCATCCATAATATCAAGGTTATTATCACGAAGCAGAATACGGAGTGTGATTAATGGCTGAAACATCGCCATTTCATGAATTATTGGTAAACTATGCGGTACGTCTCCACACCAAGATTCTGCTAAAACTACCCAATTTTGTGGTTTCTTTATATTACCTAAAATATTCTTGATTTCGTCCGTCAGTTCGATTTTCTTCTCGACTCTCGCGGTTCTCGAAAGGTTCAGTTTCGTGTAATGTAAATAGAGTTCGGTGTTTACTTCGGGTAGTTCTCCGGTTGTCTTATTGATTGTAAATCGCTCCTGAGAGTATTGTTGATATTCATCGTAAGTAAACGATTTTTCTAAATGCTTTGACGTAATCATAATTTTATACTGCTTAGACGAAACCTCTTTGAGTTGGTTCAGGCGTAGTTCTACTTTTTGTTTCTAATTTCTCAATCTTGTCAAATTCTATGAACGAACGACTTTTTGCGGTCTTTTCAATGAGTTTGGTAGGTACTTTAATATCAATTTCCCAATTCATTGCTGATGCTAACTGCGTCATCATCACGTTCATTTGTTTGTGAGCAATGGCAGGTAAATCACTTTCTTTGGCTTTAACTTGCATCATTTTTTTGGCTTCGGTCAGAATTTCGGTGTAATCTTCGTTGTTGAATTTGTGAAGCCAACCTTGGTTTATATCGTAAAACTTGTAATCGGTATCAATCGAAAGTATTTCTGCATCAGGGAATTTATCGATAATTAGTTTTCGGGAATATTCATCACGGTGCGATTCCATTTTGGCAAAGTCAAAACCAATAGACACCTTCGCCTTAGCAATTACCAACGCCTTTTTATTTGATTGAAATAAACCCAGACCAAGTAAATCTTTACTGCTGTTGTGGTCGTAAATCTCGGTGAAATACCCTTCGGTCATAATCACTTTAAATACTTTCTCAATTTTATCGAGGAGTATATTTGACTCGACTTTCAGTTCATTAGAGCGATTATCTTTGAGTTTACGGGCGTACGTCCAATTAAATATCTGCCAGGCGGCGATACCCCCCAAGCCCAAAGCAAGAATAAACACAAGGAATTCCATACGTGTGGTTTTTACTGTTTATTATCTGACTAAATTTGTTTCCTAAAGTAGCAAAATTATGAACAAACGGCAATTAGTAGTGATAGTTGGCCCTACTGCGGTAGGAAAGACAAGCGTTGCTGTCCAGTTAGCAAAACACTTTGCTTGCGAAATAGTTTCTTGTGATTCCCGACAATTTTATAAAGAACTGGCAATTGGAACCGCCAAACCAACACCCGACGAAATGCAAGGCGTGCCGCATCATTTTGTTAATTCACATGCTATCACACAAAATTATAGTGCCGGAGATTTTGAACGGGATGCATTGGTTTTATTTGAGCAGCTTTTTGCCACGAATGAACGAATCATTATGACGGGCGGCTCTGGACTTTTCGTGAAAGCGATTACGCATGGTTTAGATAATTTGCCCGAAGTTAATCAGGAAATCAGAAGTGATTTGATGAACCGCATTGAAACCGAAGGCTTTAATTCGTTGGTGGAAGAGTTGAAATTACGCGATCCGAAATACGCCGCGAAAGTAGATTTATCAAACACGCAAAGAGTAGTCAGAGCTTTAGAAGTTTGCATTCAAACCGGAAAACCATTCTCCGAATTTCATATAAACTCATCTGTAAAACGTGATTTTGAAATAGTTAAAATCGGATTGGATTTACCACGCGAAAAACTTTACGAGCGAATAAATTTACGAACTGAAAGTATGCTTGCCGCTGGCTTGGTGGAGGAGGTAAAATCTGTCGCGGCTTTCCGGTCGCATAACGCGTTAAATACCGTTGGGTACAAAGAAGTTTTCGAGTTTCTGGACGAAAAAACGGATTTCGAAACGATGAAAGAACTCATAAAACGTAATACGAGAAGGTACGCTAAACGCCAACTTACGTGGTTTCGAAATCAAGATTCTTTCGAGTGGTTTTCTTCAAATGATGTCAACGAAATGATAAAGTTCGTTGAAAATCAGTAAGTTTCGATGAGATTTTTTGCGTTGAGTGTTGTCCGGCTTATTACTTCTTTTTTTTCTGTGGCGGTTAACAAACTGATTCGGTCAGCAACTAAATCAAGATATGAAACTTCGTTCCGTTTGCCACGATTTGGTACGGGTGCTAAATAAGGTGAATCAGTTTCTAAAACTATATTATCAAGCGAAACGTACGGTAAGACTTTATCCATTCCGCCGTTTTTAAACGTAGAAACTCCGCCAATTCCAAGCAGGAAGTTAAAGGAAAGTACTCGTTGAGCTTCCTCAAGGTTTCCCGAAAAGCAATGAAATATTCCCCGTAAATCGTTCCAGCCGAATTCTTCAATTAATTCACAGCATCGAATAATGGCATTTTTTTCGTTTCCTTTACTGTTTCGGGAATGAATACAAATCGGTAAATTATGTTTTTTGGCGAGTTCTAATTGAGCGGTAAATGCGGCTTCTTGTTGTTCCACAAATGTCAAGTCCCAGTAAAAATCAAGACCAATTTCGCCAATCATTATAAACGGGCGTTTACTCAACCAATCTTCAACGAGTTGTAGTTGTTTCGTCATGTTTTCGTTCACGTAACACGGGTGAAGTCCCATCATGGGTTTACAAATTGAATATTCCTTTTCAGCTCGCAGCATGATTTCAATAGTTGACTCATCACAGTTGGGCATCCAAATTTCTTCTACGCCAATATCAATTGCCCGTTGAATCATTTCGGAGCGATCTTCGTCAAATTGTGCGTCGTAAACGTGGGCGTGGGTTTCTATCATTGTCTGACATACGTGCTTATTGTGAGCGGGTAGGGCGTTCCTTCGCCTACTTCAAAAGTTTTGGTGTCGGTTTCAATAAAATCCTCAGTTGAAAATTCAGGAAAGTACGTATCGGCTTCAAACTCCGCATGAACGTGCGTCAAAACCATTTTATCGGCTATATTTATTGATTGCTCAAATATTTGCTGTCCGCCAAGAATGAATACTTCGTCTTGGTCCGTACATTTTTTCAAGGCTTCTTCGATACTGTGTACTATTTCAAAGTTGTCTTCAACTTCGTAGGCTTTTTGTGTAGTAACCACGTAATTTCCCGCTTTGGAAGAAATTCGATGAGGATCGTCGTAACTTTTTCGACCCATTATCATCTTTTTACCTTCGGTAACTTTAAATAAATTTTCCCAATCTGCGGGAATTGGTTCCGGCCACGGCAGTTTCCGCTCGAATCCGATGGCTCTGTTATTGTCAAAAGCGGCAATTAACGATATAATTGGCATGTGTTGTTTGTTAGAGGTTGTACAACTTATCCATAATAACCTAAATTTTATAAATCAGTTCAAAAATGCTTCGGCCATTTCTGATAAACGTTACATAAAACATTGTAATAAGTATCCGTACATTTGGGTTAGATGTTCAAAATTTCGCTTTTAAGGATTATCAAATACATAATAAGTAGTCAAAATGTCCTTGAAGTCTACGGAATTTTCAACGCAACTCTATCCTCTAAAACATTCTATAACAAAACCTAAGTATGAAAAATGTATTGTATTCTGTTTGCATAGCACTTATAGTCAGTTTATTGTCTTGTGCAAAGAGCGGGAAAAAGGCTTTGGAGAAAGGCGATTATTACACCGCTACTTTACAGGCAATTGATAAACTAAACCGAGACGCAGATAATAGCAAATCGGCTAATGTTCTTGCTCAGGCGTATAAATTTGCATTAACTGATTTGGATAGAAAAGTCAACGCTGACAAACAAACCGCCCAGCCATTTAAATGGGAGCGTGTGGTAGATGATTATCGTAAGCTGAATACCATGTACAGCAAGATTGTGGATTGTACAGCTTGCAGTAAAATAACAAACCCAAAAGCTTTTTTTGACGAAGAAGATGAAGCCATTGATTTTGCTGCAAAAGAACGTTACGGTTACGCTTTAGTGCAGTTGGATAAACAGACGCTCGAAGCGGGACGACGTTCTTACGAAAGTTTCGAGGTTTTGAGGGGCTACGCACCTGACTACAAGGATTCCGGTCAAAAAATGGAAGAAGCTTTAAATATGGGTTCGGTTCATGTAGTGATTGAGCAACCACGTCTTAACGCCCGGTTATACGATTACAGCTACGAATATTTCCAAAATCAGGTCGAAGATTACCTGACTTCAAATCGGCAATTCAATAAGTTTGTTCGTTTTTATCAACCTTCAGAGGCGGAAGATATCCAGCTAAAGCCAGATCATTTGGTACGGTTGGAATTTATTGATTTTGTGGTTGGTCAAACCCGCGTAGACTCCAAAGAAAAGCAAGTGACGAGCGAAGACAGCGTAAAAACGGGGACAATAAAAATTGAAGGGGAAAACGTTGATGTTTACGGAAGAGTAAATGCCCGAGTCATTGAAAACCGGAAGCAGGTTCATTCGCACGGCGTTATGTTAATGCAGGTGGTTGATTATAGTTCAAACAGAGTTTTGCTCACGCGTGAATTGCCCGGGGAGTTTGATTGGTTTACTGAATGGTTGACTTATAACGGCGACGAACGGGCACTTACAAAAGAACAAATTCGGCAGGCACGAAATCAGGAGCAGCTGCCTCCACCGCCCCAACAGCTGTTTATTGAATTCTGTAAACCTATTTATAATCAGTTTACAAATGAGATAAGTCGTTTTTACCGTAAATATTGAGTTGTAAATTAAGGTAAAGAAGCATTACATTTGTGCAATTTTTATATTGCTTATGTTCAGAAAAGATAGGTGGATAGACTTTTTAGACAGACTTATTGTCCTGAAGTCCTCCATTCTTAAACGTATTGAGTTTATTTTATCAGTTGTGCTTTTCCTTGGCTTTGGTTTGGTTCTTTATCAAATCGGCGTTCCGAAAGAACCACAAATAAAAGGCATCACAAACGGTATATTAAGGCAAATTCCCCGATTTGCGATGCTTTTGTATTTGGCGAAATGGGTATTGGGTGTAATTGATCGGAAACGTTTTCGTATTTTTTCCCGTGAATTTTTAGCCGATTTAGCCTTCTTTGGAATCTTATTTATCTTTGACCGGTTCAAACACGTAAATTTTTTATTAGAAGGAGAGTGGTTTCTCTACATGTTGATTTGCGTATTTTTTGTTGTGCGTGTGATGCGTGCTGGAACACAGCTAAAAGTCACACTACTCAACCCCTCCATATTATTTGTGGTCAGTTTCCTGCTTCTGATTATGATCGGAACTGCGTTGTTGTTGGTTCCGTCGGCGACTAATGGCAATCTTAATTTTGTGGATGCTCTTTTTACCGCCACGAGTGCGGTATGCGTTACTGGACTGACAACGGTGGATACCGCTTCAAAATTTACCGAATTAGGTAAAGATATCTTGTTGATAATGATTCAGATTGGTGGGCTGGGGCTGATGACGTTCACTAACTTCTTTTCCGTTCTTTTTCGGGGAGAAATGAGTTTTAGAAACCACCTAATTTTGCAAAATATTATCGAAACTGATAAGCCAAATTCTTTATTTGCTACGTTAATAAAAATTGTCATTTATACACTGCTTGTAGAAGTACTGGGCGTTTTCTACATTTACTTTACCATCAACACTGGACAATTCGCTTCCGCGAGTGATGAATGGATGTTCGCTATCTTTCATTCTATTTCGGCTTTCTGTAACGCTGGTTTCTCCACGCTTCCGAACGGATTATTTAACGAAGGGCTTCGTTTTAACTACAATTTTCAACTTGCAATTTGTTTCTTAGTAATTTTGGGAGGAATTGGTTTTCCGGTCGTGAACGATTTATACACCAGTATAAAAAATGTTCTTTATAATATTTACCGAACCGTTTTATTGAAGGAAAGGTATAAAGTACAGGCTCGAAACGTTTCGGTGAATTCACGCATAGTGTTGACAACTACTTTCGTACTTTTGTTCGTGGGTATGTTTTTATATTTCGCAACCGAGTATAATAATGTACTAAAAGAGCACACCACTTTGTACGGAAAACTGGTTCAATCGTTTTTTGGCTCGGTCACTCCCCGAACGGCGGGTTTTAACACCGTTGATATGGGAGAACTAATGCAGGGTACTATCTTAGTTTACCTACTATTTATGTGGATTGGTGCTTCGCCGAGTTCTACCGGCGGAGGAATTAAGACTACTACCTTTGCGATTGCTTTTTCTAATATTGTTTCGCTTTCAAAAGGAAAAAGCCGGGTAGATTTGTTCAAACGGGAAATTTCCAGTACTTCCATTCACCGTGCATTTGCGGTAATATTTTTATCGTTGTTGATTATTGGTTCGGCGGTATTTGGGATTAGCCTTTTTGACCCAAATCACAACCTGACAGAAATCGCTTTTGAATGCTTCTCGGCTTATAGTACGGTTGGCTTATCGTTAAACATTACGGCTACTTTATCTGCACCAAGTAAGTTAATTCTCGTGCTTACGATGTTTATTGGTCGGGTGGGAATGTTTACGTTACTTTTTGGTATTTTCAACAAAGCAGAAAGCAGGATGTATCAATATCCGAAAGAGAATATTATTATTACGTAGGATTTGGCTATCAGCGAAAAGGCTAACATCAGAAATCTAACATCCAATGCTTGGATAATTTACTTATAGTCCGTGCGGCTCAGGATACTTCTTCCGAGCGTGATTTCGTCGGCGTATTCAAGTTCGTTCCCAATCGGGATTCCCCGAGCAATTGTACTTACTTTAATACTGAATTGAGTGAGTTTTTTCTGTAGATAAAACGCGGTGGTATCGCCTTCCATGGTCGGGCTGAGTGCCATGATAATTTCTGTAATGGGTGCATCAGATTCTCTGCTTTCGGCAACTCGCTTTACCAAAGAGTCAATGTTTAGGTTATTTGGACCAATTCCCATCAACGGTGATATTATTCCGCCCAATACGTGGTAAAGCCCCGTGTATTGTCCGGTATTTTCAATCGCCAATACATCGCGGGTATCTTGCACCAAACAAATCACCGACTGATTCCTATTGATAGAAGTGCATATCCGGCATAAAACATCGTCAGAAATATTGTGGCATTTCAGACAATAGGTAGTTTGGGTACGCAAAGCTGTAAGAGCTTCGGTAAGCGTTTGGGTGGTGTTTACATCTTTTTTTAACAGATGTAATGCTAATCTGAGAGCCGTTTTTTTTCCAATTCCCGGTAGTTTGGATATTTCGGATACGGCATCCTCAATAAGTTTAGAAGGAAAGTTCAAATCGTTTATCTTTTCGGAGTTTTCAAAGGAATTTTTATCGCAATATTACTTCGGCGGAGATTCCACGCCGACATATTTCCTTTCTCATAGGAGCCAATTCCTTGAAGTCTCCGTTCTTAACCTGACATTTTCCTTTAAAATGGATTATCATGGTACATTGTTCAGCTTGATCCGGCGAGTGTTCGCAAACTTCCACTAACGTCTGAATTACATATTCAAAAGTGTTTATATCGTCGTTAAAAACCACGAGCGAGTATAACTTGATGTCGTTTAACTCTAAATCGTTTTCTTCTATTACTTCAATCTCTGGCAACGTCTGCTCTTGCATATAATTTATTAAGTTTTCAATTATTACAAAATTAAACAAATCTCACGAATGAAAAATTTTTGTCGGCAGGTATTCAAAAAAAAGTTACCATATTTGAAACTTTGAATTTAACCAACCGCTCCTCAGATGACCCCGTATCTCGCTATAGCTATCCTGCTTATCTACTTTTTAATTTTGATATATATATCGTATCGAACTTCAAAAGGTGCAGATACCAACACTTTTTTTACTGCAAATAAGGAAGTACCGTGGTATTTGGTGGCATTTGGTATGATTGGTACTTCACTATCGGGCGTTACATTTATTTCGGTTCCCGGAGCCGTTGGGGTAAAAGATTTCTCTTACTTTCAAATGGTATTGGGGTATACGGTTGGCTACTTATTCATCGCCACTGTTTTGATGCCGCTTTATTACAAATTAAACCTGATTTCGATTTATACTTATTTGGATAAACGTTTTGGCTTTTGGTCGTATAAAACTGGTTCGGCGTTTTTTCTACTTTCAAGGACACTCGGCTCGGCGGTCAGGTTATACATTGCGGCGATGGTGTTACAAATTGCCATTTACGATCCGTTAAACGTACCATTTGAAATTTCAGTGGTTATCACTATTGCCCTAATTTGGGTTTATACGTTTAAGGGCGGGATCAAAACCATTGTCATCACCGATACCTTACAAACCACGTTCCTGATAACTGCCGTTGCTTTGACAATTATTTTGATTACCAGCGAATTGGGTCTTGGTTTCGGAGAAATGGTTGATACGGTTTACGCAAGTAATTATTCGGACATATTCTTTTTTGAAGGTGGCTGGAGTGACAGTCAAAACTTCTTTAAGCAATTTCTTTCGGGAGCATTCATTGCGATTGTAATGACGGGACTCGATCAGGATTTGATGCAAAAAAACCTGACTTGTAAGAATATTGACGAAGCACAGAAAAATATGCTGTGGTTCACAATTGTGTTGGTTTTTGTGAATTTGATGTTCCTGGGTTTAGGTGCTTTGATGTACATCTACGCTAACCAAAAAGGAATTGAAATTCCGGTTAAAACAGATGATTTGTATCCGTTCCTGGCATTGCAGCATTTTGGAGCGGAAGGCTTCGGCACGAGTGGCCTTGTAGTAGCGGTAACTTTTCTGATTGGAATTACGGCGGCTACCTACGCCAGTTCAGATTCAGCTCTTACGGCTCTCACAACGGCATTTTGTGTTGACTTCCTTGATATTCAGAGCAAGGAAGAAAAAGAGCGTAACAAATTGAAAAACCGAACGCATGTAGGATTTTCAGTAGTGTTTGTAATCGTGATTATCATTTTTCATAAACTCAATAGTCAGGATGTGATTTCGGCTACGTTCCAGATCGCGAGTTACACGTACGGTCCGTTATTAGGTCTTTTTGCCTACGGTATCTACACAAAAAACGAAGTAAAAGACCGGTTTGTACCCTTCGTATGCATTTTAGCTCCGATACTAACTTTTGGATTAGTTCAGCTTATAGAAACGTACGGTAACTACCAATTTGGCTTTGAGAATCTGCTATTAAATGGTGCTTTGACAATGCTCGGATTATTTATCGTAAGAAGAAAACCAAATCCTGCAATCGGCTAATATAAAGTGGCATAATTATTGTCTTTATAAGGTAAAGCTATCACAGACGTTTACTCACAGCTCTATTATGGGATTACCTTCACTTTACGCCAATATCCGGCAGTTCAACCCTTTTCCTTCGATAACGGTATCTTTGTTACTATCGTCTTCGTTGATTTCCTTTGGAAATAACCTTCGAGATAACCTCCGGGAAGTTTCTACAGACACCACAAATATAGTTTGCAATCTGCAAACCGGAAGCATGATAGAATTTGGTGAAGATATTTCAGATTCAGACTGCGTTGAGCTGTTGGCAAATCAGTACATCGATTTAGTAGGTGATTTCAATACAGTTTCTGGTAACACTTTCGACGCCCGCATTGGGAATGTAGTTGCTAATACAAAGGTTTACGCCATTCCTGAGTACGGAACGGGCGTTGTGGAAATGGACTACACTGGAAAAGTAGTGCGAACAATGCTCAATTTAGAACTTATTGAAACCGAAAACGGAGTTTACAAACTAAAAGATCTCGCGTATCAAACGAAACTTTATTCGTTTGATCCAACCGGTGACGCTAAAAGGTACTTGATTGGATTTTCTAACAAATACGAAAGAGTTGCCACTTCTTTTTCTACGGATCAGATGCGGGATGGCATAGACGTAACTGCTTACAAGGGTCGTGAAATAACAATTACGGCTTATATGATTGATAACTTTCAAGAATGGATTGGTTCAAATGCGGTGCAACAAACTATCTTCATACCAGACGCAAACTACGAAGCGACTAAAAAAGTTAACAATATAACCTACTATTACGCCCCGGATACCCGCGTTTATAAACCTTCACACATTCCGTATTTCGATAGTTATGGCAAAAGACTGAATCTTAGCAAAGGGGAAATATTTTCGACGTTGGCTACTACATACAAAGAGAATCTAAATCCTTCTTGGCACAAGTTAAATGTATCAGGAATAAGAAGTCCCGAGCTTGATAATTCGATTCGATTTTTGATGGATGATTTCGTCAAATATATTAACTCCAACGGAGTTCCTCATCCAGTAGCTTATCAAGTCGGACCCGACGGGCACCTTGATGTTGATGCTTGGATTAGGTGGTTTGATGCTGCTTACGCTGCACATGGTCATGATCCAATTGTTTTCAGATCAGGCGTTTTGGGTGCTTTTGCTTCAACTTATACCAACCCGTTTGGTAGCAGATATAAAACACTATTTATAAATAATGAGCTATGGAATTTCTGGGAACAAACAGGTAGTAAAGGGCAAATGTTTATGAACTGGGTTCGTTCTGCGTACGAAAGGCATCACGAACTAACTGGAAACAATATCCTTCCCTGGTTTCGCAGAATATACAACTATAACGCAGACATATCAGATATAGGTTATGCCAACCCTAATGAGGTCATTGCCGGAACGTACCGAGACTTAACCTTCGAAAGCGGAGGAGATTTTGAAAAATTTAAGAACTGGGGTGGTAAGTACGGCTCTATGTCCGCATCCAATGCCCTCGAATGGGGAGCAAATATGAACGACTTTGGTAGGTATGTTGGAAACCTGTACGGGTACAACTACATTTATGATATTATTTACCAAGGTTTACTCTTTCAGAAGCATAAAATTGATAAAAAACCAGTTTTTGTTATTTGGCACGACGTAGAACCGGTGTATCATCAGTTCAGACAATCTAATACGTGGGTCAAATTCAATGACCGGGTTTACAGAATACCCACAAAACAAGTAGTAGGACCGGAAATAATGTTTGCTACCGGAGCTGCCGTGGCGTTCTTTACTCCTCCGAGTAGTGAGGGAGGTTTGATGGTTTGGTCAGAAGCAGTTTGGGCGGATGCAAAAGACGCCGAAGGTCTTTACCCAAACCTGACCGCGTACGAACTAAAATCAGTGGGCGAAAGACGAACCGTTTTTGATGCAAGCAGGTCAATGTATCCGGCCAAACCCGTAACCTTTGTGAATCAAGCTTTTGATGCTTTTTCAATCGTAAAAGACCATAAAGAAATCCTCGAAAACTCGGAAGCAATCATAGCCGACGTAAGAGTAGATAATCACTGGTTTACCGACGTAGAGAAATATCCATACGCTTCTGCGTACAATCGCCGCCCATTTGTGGCTTATCGGGAATACAAAGGTGAATTATTAGTATTTGCCTATGCCTGGTATAATCATCAAAATATTGAGACCACTTTCCGCACCGCAAATGGTGTAGAACTCACTATTGAAATTAAAGGTTGTTACCCAACTATTGCGAAGATATCAAACTAATATCCTTATTGCACAACCATAACTTTGTGCGTTTTAACCAAATTTCCTGATTTGATTTCTAAAAAGTAAATCTTCGGAATCCAATCAGCGGTATTGATTAGCAACTGACCATTTTCTGATGAATAATCAGTTTTACGGTAGAATGTTTTGCCCGCTGAATCTCTGACAATTATAGAGTAATCGTTCAATTTATTTTGAGGCAAATAAATATTCAATTCGTTTCTAACTGGATTAGGATATACAAGCGTTTGCAGAACTTCGGGTTCTGTTGCGGTTATGGTATTCCCTGAAACAGGCAAGTTTTTTATTCCCCAACCAATTTGATTTAAAATGAGCAAGGTTAAATCTCCGGGTGTGTGAATTACCTCCGCCGATCTAACACTCGGAGTCATTAGTGAATTGTCGTTTCCTTGCGGATAATTAAATTCATCCAAATGCGATACGCTTGCTCCGATTCTGAATGGATCAACGGCATTCAACTGCGGTAGCTTTCCCGTGTAAATATTATTCCCCAAAAAGAAGAACAAGTCATTGCTTGTCAATTGCTGCTTTAATTGCAACGAAGGATTGCCGTATATTTTGGTGTCCTGAATTATTTCGCTACTACCGTTCTGTACAAAAATATCGAAAACATAAGGGACTAAAGACTGTCCCCATTCACCGCGTTGGTTATCGTCGGTCAATTTGAAAGACGAATTAAACCCCAATCCGTGAGCTATTTCGTGTAGTACCACAGATACCATATCAAAACGATTGCTCTCCGGGACGCCATTTATACTGAACGACCAGTTTATATTTCTGTTCAATGAAATAGTAATCTCAAACTCATTCGAATTAAGGTTTTGACCAGAAATAGCTTCCGCCAGAGCAACCGGATACCAAACATTTCTGTAAGGTGCTAACGTGAAATTTCGGTATATTTTTGTTGCTCCAGACTGAGCCAACGTAGAACCTGGCAGCGATTCCCACTTTGCCTGAATCTTAATTTTTTGCGGAGATACAATATAACTTTCCCAAATAGAAACTGCTTTTTGAAAAGAAGTTTTTGCTTGCATCGGAAAATCCACGTACGAAGTTTCAATACTACTATTTACGCTTCGTACGTTCTTTGATACTGAACGTTCAAGAACGGAAGTCATCGCATCGTTATGTACACCTTTACAAATGATTGGCTGTACAACAAATGAATTTTGTGCGTAAACGGCACTTCCGAAAAGCAGGATAACTAATGGTAATAACTTCAATAATGGTAGATTCAAGATTTTAGGTGTTGATGAAAATACGAATTTGAATTAATTATAGTTGGCTACGAAGCCACAAATCAACAGAATTAATGAATTCAAAATTACTTAAATATTATTTGGCAATTACTCAAAACCCGCTGATTTATCTCTTACTTTTGAAGGCGAAAATACCTAATTAATTAAATGAAAAACCACTTTGAGATACCTGTGACGGGCAAAACACGTATTGTTGTTGAAAATATCAAACCGCAGATAAACAATGGGGAATTTTACATCAAGGCTATCAAGAATGATATAATTTCAATTGAAGCAGATATTTTTATTGACGGACATGATTTACTCGCCGCTCGTTTAATGTTAAAGCACCAAAAGAGCAAGGTCTGGTCTGAGGTGCCGATGTTACCCATTGAAAATGATAAATGGGGCGGTAAATTTCGGGTGGAAGAAATTGGGGTTTATGAATATAAAATTGAGTCGTGGGTAGACCATATTGCTACTTGGCAACACGAAGTAGAGGCGAAAGTAAAAGCGGGCGTAAAGTTGAGTGTTGAGTTGATGCAGGGAGAAGTCTTCTTCAAAGAAATGGCAGCAAAAGCCTCGGGCGAAGATAAAAAGCAGCTGGATACTTACGCCAAAAAGATGACGCAGGAAGGTGCGTACGATGAAGTTATTCAGGTCATTCTAAGTCATTATGCCTCAGATTGGTTTACTAAATATCCGCAACGTCAAAACGCTACGGAATCGAAGGTTTTGAAGGTTTTTGTTGACCGTGAACGAGCCGGATTTTCGGCGTGGTATTCTATGTTTCCTCGCTCTGCCGCTCGGGAGCACGGCGAGCACGGAACGTTTAAAGATGTGGAAGCATTATTGCCACGAATCGCTGAATTGGGTTTTGATGTGCTTTATTTGCCGCCCATTCACCCAATCGGTACGGCGTTTAGAAAGGGGCAAAACAATTCCACGATTTGCCAACCGGGCGAACCAGGCGTTCCCTACGGAATTGGATCTGGGCTCGGTGGGCACACCGCTGTTCATCCGGAATTAGGAACTTTGGAAGATTTCAAAGAACTCATCAAAGCCTGTAAATCTTACGGTATGGAAATGGCGATGGACTTAGCTATCCAATGTTCGCCGGATCACCCATGGGTGACTGAACATCCGGATTGGTTCAAAATCCTGCCTGATGGTACAATAAAATACGCTGAAAACCCTCCGAAGAAATATCAGGATATTTATCCGTTAAATTTTGAAAACGACGATTGGGAAAACCTTTGGAACGCCCTTAAAGAAGTTATTTTTACTTGGGCAGAATGGGGCGTTAAAATGATACGCGTTGATAATCCGCACACCAAATCATTCGGTTTCTGGGAATGGATAATTGCCGAAACGAAGACGGAATATCCCGACATGATTTTTCTGTCGGAAGCATTCACAAAGCCAAAAGTTATGCAACAATTGGCGAAAGTTGGGTTTACGCAATCTTACACGTATTACACGTGGCGAAACTCAAAACATGAATTGATTGAGTATATGGCGGAGTTAACGCAAACGGAAATGAAGCATTACTTTCGTCCGAACTTTTGGCCAAATACGCACGACATTAATCCGTCTATTCTGCACGATGGCAACGAAGCTCAATTCCTGATTCGCTATTTCATGGCGGCAACGCTTTCCAGTAATTACGGAATTTTTGGTCCCACGTACGAATATATGTACCACACACCAAACCTGCCCAAAGAGGAATATTTTAATTCAGAAAAGTATGAATTAAAATGGTGGAATTGGGAACATCGCAATAGACTTACGTACATTATTAGCGAAGTAAATAAATACCGGAAAGAGAATTCGGCCCTTCAATTGACTAATAATATTACGTTTTGTGATGTCAACGACGACGAAATTTTAGCCTATCTGAAAATTCACGAAAATGGCAATAAAATTCTCTGCGTAGTTAACCTCTCCGCTCAAATTACTAAGGGCGGTTACGTAAATGTGCCGCTCTGGAAAATTGGTAAAAATGATTGGGAGTCTTACCGGGTTCGTGACTTGATTTCGGGAGCAGTTTATACCTGGACGGGAAGTTCAAACTATATCGAGCTTAACCCAGATATTCTCCCCTTTCACCTATTCAGAATCGAAGATTTGTAAAAATTGACAGAATATAATTTTACTAAAACCATAAAATATGTCATTTTGACTTGATTTTGTGGTTTTTTGTGCAGAAACTGCCATAATTACCGGAAAGTATTTCTCGCACATTTTTTGATTGTAGAAAGTTATAACCAACCAAAAGCTATGAACTTTAACGAATATACTATCAAATCACAAGAGCTGATTCAACAAGCGGTAAGCACTGCTCAGGAGAATCAGCAGCAAAGCATTGAGTCGGGTCATTTGCTCCGTTCAATCATCAATACTGATAGCAATACGTTTACATTTTTGTCGAACAAAGCTGCGGTAAATATTCTGACCCTCACGGAGAAATTAGAAGACATAACTAATGCGTACCCGAAAGTATCTGGGGCTTCGACTCAACCTTTTTTAGGTTCGACGATGAACACTGCACTTGCCAACGCCAAGAAAGAACTCAAAGCGTTTGGAGATGAGTACATTAGTGTTGAATTACTACTGCTCGGTTTACTGAACGGAAGTGATAACGTTGCAAAACTGCTCAAGGAGAGCGGTTTTAAATCAAGTGAATTAACTAAAGCTATCAAAGAATTGAGAGGAAATAATAAAACGGTTACTGACCCCAACGCCGAGGACAAATATCAGGCGTTGAGCAGGTACAGTATCAACCTGAACGAGCAGGCTCGTTTGGGTAAAATTGACCCGGTTATCGGGCGTGACGAGGAGATACGACGCGTATTGCAAATTCTGTCTCGCCGAACAAAAAACAACCCGATTCTATTGGGCGAACCGGGCGTTGGCAAAACGGCAATCGTGGAAGGTCTTGCCCAGCGAATTGTGCAGGAAGATGTTCCCGAAAACCTGAAAACCAAAACGATTATGTCGTTGGATATGGGTTTACTCATCGCCGGGGCGAAGTACAAAGGCGAGTTTGAAGAACGTTTGAAAGCGGTCATTAAAGAAGTGACCGATTCGGAAGGTGAATTGATTCTGTTCATCGACGAAATTCACACGCTGATTGGTGCGGGCGGCGGCGGTGAAGGAGCAATGGATGCTGCCAACTTACTTAAACCAGCGTTGGCTCGGGGCGAATTGCACGCCATTGGAGCCACGACACTGAAAGAGTATCAGAAGTATATGGAGAAAGATAAGGCGTTGGAACGCCGTTTCCAGCAAGTAGTCGTGGATGAACCCAACGTTACGGATGCCATATCTATTCTTCGCGGAATTAAAGAAAAGTATGAAGTTCACCACGGAGTCAGAATTCAGGACGACGCTGTAATTGCGGCGGTTGAATTGTCAAACCGTTATATCTCTGACCGTTTTTTGCCTGATAAAGCCATTGACCTGATGGACGAATCAGCAGCAAAACTTCGGTTGGAAATGGATTCGATGCCTGAAGAAATGGACGAACTTCGTCGGAAAATCATGCAGCTCGAAATTGAGCGGGAAGCTATTCGAAGAGAGAATGACGCCGACAAAGAAAAATCTTTAAGCCGCGAATTGGCGGATTTGAACGAGCAATTTGATTCGTTTAAAGCCCAATGGGAAACCGAGAAAGGCGTGGTGGATGAAATTCGTTCGGTCAAAGAAAGTATCGACCAAATGAAATTTGAAGCCGAGCAAGCTGAACGCAAAGGAGATTACGGTTTAGTTGCCGAAATCCGCTATGGTAAACTGCCCGAAGCAGAAAGTCGTCTGAAAGTTCTGGCGGAAAAAGCCGACGCCGTGGATGAAAACACCGATATGCTGATAAACGAGGAAGTCACTTCCGAAGATATCGCGGAAGTAGTGGCGAAATGGACGGGGATTCCGGTTTCTAAAATGTTGCAATCTGAGCGGGAGAAATTACTCCACTTGGAAGACGTACTGAAGCAAAGAGTTGCCGGGCAAGCCGAAGCCATTGAGTTGGTCTCTGATGCCGTTCGACGCTCGCGGGCGGGAATGCAAGACCCGAAAAAGCCGATTGGCAGTTTCCTTTTCTTGGGAACAACCGGAGTTGGTAAAACCGAACTTGCCCGTACGTTGGCAAATTATTTGTTCAACGATGAAAACGCCATGGTCAGAATTGACATGAGTGAATACCAAGAACGTCACGCAGTAAGCCGCTTGGTGGGAGCACCTCCCGGATACGTGGGTTACGAGGAAGGCGGACAGCTTACGGAAGCCGTTCGAAGAAAACCGTATAGCGTGATTTTACTTGACGAAATTGAAAAAGCTCATCCCGACGTTTGGAACGTGCTTTTACAAGTACTGGATGAAGGACGATTGACTGATAATAAAGGTCGGGTGGCGAATTTTAAGAATGCCATCATCATCATGACTTCTAATATTGGTAGCCACATTATTCAGGATAAATTTAACGAAGCCCAAGGCGACGATAAAGGCTGGCAACTTTATTATAAAGAAGAAGCTAAAGCTGATATTATGGATTTGTTGAAAGCTTCCGTTCGTCCGGAGTTTTTGAACCGCATTGACGAAATCGTGTTGTTCGATCCGTTGAGCCGGGAAAATATTCGTCAGATTGTAGAAATTCAATTTACCGAAACCAAACGCCGTCTCGCCGAGCAAGGAATCACGATTGACGCAACCGTAGAAGTGCTCGATAAACTCGGTGAAGAAGGATTTGACCCCGTTTTCGGAGCAAGACCATTGAAGCGGGTTATGCAACGAAGAATCCTGAACGAGCTTTCAAAACTCGTTCTCGGAAATCAAATTTCTAAAGATGCCGTCATTTTGATGGAACTGGACGATAACCAGGAAATCAAATTCGTGAATGTCGAAGAAGCGGAAGTAGTGTAACTTTCTCAGTCAATTAAATAGAAAATCCTCGTTGCAGAAATGTAGCGGGGATTTTTTTTGATTTCCGTGGTGTCGGTCTCTTAGGCCCGACACGTTCCCATTTTTGTATTTTGACCTTTTATAAGTATTTTTTTACTTCGTTTCCCTTGTTTTACGACGGCAGGGTGAAACACCACAAGCGTCTGGCATGATTTTCAATACACCAAATATTATTTTAAAATTAGTTAATTTGGTTTATGAAAGAACCGAAACTGACCGTTAAGCAGCTTTTGAATGGAATTCCGGCTGTTTATTTGGAAGAACTGGCTGATGTTTTCCAATCTGACCTGCATAGCAAGAAATTAAGCAGCCGAGAGGTGTTCCATCTACTGCTTTTGGGCTTTTTTGATACCATGACATTAAGTTGGCGAGTATTAGAAGAACATTCATAAAGGAACACTTTTCTAGAAACGGTTTTTCCTAACTTCGGGCAGTATTGACTATAGTTCACTCAACGAACGATTAGAAAAAATGCCCATCGGATTTTTGAGGAACTTTTCGATTTCAGCTTTTCGCTGTTAGAGAAATACTACACGCCTCAGGATTACAAGCGTTACAATATCATCCGGTTTGATTCGGTAATGGTCGGACTGAGTGCCAAACTATTTCAAATAGGGATGAAGGGATTTGGAGATCCAAATAATCCTAAGACCCCAAGGAATCAAGTCAAGTTCAGTGTTGTTTTCAATGGCACGTGTGTAGTCAATGCGAAGGCTTCTTTTGAGCAACGTTATTTTAGCGAGGACATTGCCCTTTCGGAAGTTATTTCGGAGTCAAGTTTTAAGAAAAATGACGTTCTGGCATTTGACAGGGGGCTTTCGGGTAAACAGCAATTAAAAAGACTAACATTAGAAGGTGTTAATTTTGTGGGCAGGATGAAAACAAATATCGCTTTTCAAGCGAGTGAAACGGTACAGTAAAAATCATCGACGACCAACTAATACATCGAATTTTAGAAAGCCGATGGATGTTCCATTTAGGTTGGTCATTTGCAGGATAAAAGAAACGAACGAGGAAATGTATTTAATTACCAAAATTGCCAAGTTGAGATTTAGGTATGAACTCACCGATCTGCTAATGGAGACGGTACAAAAATCAATCAAAATCAATCAAAACCAAGTAGAATCAATAGATAATTTGGCTGCTCCATAACCCTGCCCGATACTTGTGGTCAAAGACCCCGCACTACTGAAAATACCTTGCTCGTTTAGGTGCTTTTCTCAAATTTACATAGAACATTTAAATTCTAACCCGTAGTGCATTTAGACAATACTGGTTTTGATGTTATTAATCTTCTTTCCATTTTTCAAATTTATCAGTTGTATAACTGTAAGTGCTGTGATTTTGCTGAGTACCCTATTTTTGAATCCATCAAAGGACTTGGCATAATTTCTTTGTATCATAAACTGGTCGCACAATTGATTGAATAGTGTCTCGATCCGCTTTCTGGCCTTTCTAAAAACGCAACTTTGCGGCTTGAAACCTGTCTGTTTTTTTTCTCATCGGGACCTCCATGGAACATTCAAAACCTCGAATATGCAGCAGACCCCAAAATATATTTGTACATCATTGTTTCTCTCGCCAAAACACGTCAATAGTACCAACCTCAACACGTTTGTCGAAGCTGTTTAAGAATGTTTCTACTTTTTTAGATTGGTAAGGCGTATGCTCCCCGATGCGGCTCATGTCCACAAACATAACGTTTTGTTTTAGCGTGACGCTGTTGTTCTCGTAGTCGGTTTCGTCTTTGAGCAGGTGGTCGTTGCAGTGTCCGTGCGTACCGTCGGGGTTAAGCTACGGTTCTTTGGTTGCTTGCGTATGGGTATCGGCAAAGAGTTCGGTTTGTCCGTAGTTGCTCTTTAGCTCCTCCAGTTTTTTCTCTAAATAGTGGGCGATTTCTTCCGGCTCTGGTTCTTTGCTGACCTTGTATTTGTGCTTCTCAAAAAACGAAAGGTTGATGGCTGCCTGACCGTAATTTACCAGTTTGAGTGTCCGGGCGTTCAACTCGGCAAACGGCTCGAACAACCCCATAAACTTGGAGTCAATGAAGCTGATTTTTACCGCGGCGGGGATGTCGTTTACTTCGTGTAAATTTGGGTTCAGCTCTACTTTTGGTAGGCTGCGGATTAATTTATGGAGATCGGAAAGTTTGGGCTTAGGGAGTGGCGGCGAGGTATTCATAGCTTTAGTATTTTCATTTGGAACAAGGGTGACTTTTGGCAAGCTCTGTAACAGCTTTTGTAAGTCGCGGAGCTTTGCATGAGGTTGTTTCTGCGATGACTTTGAAAATTCTCTTCAATTTGCTTTATCCTGCAATTGGGAAACAACTTGTTTCCCAAATATAATACCAAAATTTCCCACAAACTCGGGCAAATCTAAATAACCGCTCTACTCGGTTTATAGAATGTTTTTTGTTGGGCCTAAGCCGAAGTGGATTACACGATTATATTTATACCCGCCGTTCCAGCAGCCGTTTCCGACACTTCATTGACGTTGGAACGGCAGCCGCAGAGCTGGCTACCTTCCCGCCAACCGTTCGTTTTGTCAACGCCAGTTTACCAATCGTATAGGGGGATGTGGGTTAGTCAGGTACTCTCCCGACTTCTCCATCACTCTTTAGATTTTCGGTTGGTCTTAAAAGAAATGGTTTAAAGAGCAATGCGACCAACCTCCAGCGGAACAGCGATTTTTTCTAAACCTGTAGCATATTCACCATCCCGTTTTATCGTCTGGTTATACTCCGTAAGTTTTGCCAAGTACGTCCGAAACGTCAACACTTTATTTATCTGCTTTGTAAATCCCGCGATCAAGTTGGTAGTCAATTATGTATTCCTTAGGCAAAGTTAACCTAACCAAATTTGTTACGATATAAGTCATAAGTGCCTCATTACTAGAATTATAATGAAAAAAATAGTCAATTGATTGAGGTTAATACTAAAACTAATAGTATTCTGTGGGTATTGTAGTAACCTTTGTAAACCTCCTATTTTAAGTATCAGTTTAATAAACATTATCACGAATTAATTCGTAGGAACATTTTAGGTTTTGTTTTAGGTATTACAAACCCTTACACGGCTCCTTGTAAACAGATTGATTTTCCTGAACTTCGTACAGATTAAAGCCATAAAATAAAATTCGTGATAATGTCTAATCTAGTGCGAATAAATTCCGGCAAAAATTTATAATTGTATTGATAGTTTGTAAGATGAGCGATGACATTTTATGTATCAAATCCTTTACGATAACTTTTACGCTTTATTTTACAATGCTTTTTATTCGTGTTGTTTAACTGATAGGTTTTCGCTCGACTTCGAGCCGATACATTTGCCAAGTAAACCTTAAAAAAAAGTAAGCCTTAACGAAAATAAGATGAAGACAAAATATAACTTTTAAACATCATCTGAATCTAAGTCGTATCATTGTGTAATCTTTCAAAGTGGCACCATTACTCCGATGAGATGTAAGCTATGTTTGCAGATTAAATCATCCGAGAGGAAATTATATTCAAGTAGTTGAAAATCAAGACCATGAAAAACATCTTTACACTTTTATTCGCAGTGGTTTTTGCAACTACTGCATTTGCTCAAAAAATAGACATTCAATCCAGCAATTCTAGCACTACTTCTGTAAGAGTGAGGTATACCACTGCCGGAAGTCACACCGTAGATGTGGGGCGTGGCGTAACCTCCGCCAATGTATCTATGTGGGGCGGTGGAGGCGGCGGTGCCTCTAGTGGTGCAAGAGTGTCCTTCGGTGAAAATTCCGTTCTTTTGCATTCAGGTGGTGGTGGTGGTGGCAGTAATTGGGCTGGCAATACAGTAAGCCTTGTTTCAGGTACCTCCTATCCTTTTACTGTAGGTAGCGGTGGCCTCGGAGGACTTGGTGGCGGAATTGGCTCTAGTCCTAATAAAGGTGGGAATGGGACGGCTTCTAATTTTAGTAATCTGGTGGTTTCTCCTGGTGGATATGGTGCGGTCATATCAAATTTAACCAATGAAGGTAACGATGGAGGAGCCCAAGGAGATGCCCCAACTCCTCTTAACATTTATGAGTCAGCTACTAAGGGTTCTCCTGATTATTCTGTTTGGGGAGGTGGCGGTGGCAAGGCAGGCAGTGGCCGGTATGGAGCGTCTGGTTATAATATTTTTGGCAGTATTGGCATGTACCAAGGTGCCTGGGGTATTACCACAGGAGGGAGTAATGGAGGCAAGTTTATTTCGGCTGGCACAAATCCTGGTTACGGAGGTGGAGGTGGTGCATGGGCTGGAAATGATATTGCTTATGAACTTATGAAACTAGTCCTTGGACAACTACTTGGAAAATATGATGGAGGTGATGAACTAGCAAGTCTAATAGATGAACTTTGGGGCCCTAAGGTAGCACAAGTGACGACTATTCAAACATCAAATGGTCCTGGTGGAAATGGTGCAGACGGAATGGTAGATTTTTACATCACTTTTTCCACCTATAAACTATCTGCCATTAATGTAGATGTTGCTTGTGGACCTAATAATATTTCAGCACCAAGAACGGTAAGGTTATCTTCAGAAACTATGGAGAATGGCACTTATGGGCTTATGTATACCATAACAGACCAAAATGGGGGCGGCATTCAAACCCTTACCACAAGTGCTGTCTTTAATAACGGAGAAAGTAGCTTTCAAACACCTTCACTTAATCTAAGTGGCTCGTACAAAATTACGGTAACTCAAATAAATTCTGGTAATTCTTGCGTAAACAATCTTACTGAAAATAATACAGCACTAATTCAAACGGCTCATTCGGGGAATGATTGGACCTATAGGCCTCAGTTTCCTGGCATAGCTCGTGAAGATGCAGTTTCTTTTATCATCAATAATAAAGTATACGTAGGTACAGGTTTTGATGGTACTTCCTACCATAATGATTTTTGGGAACTGGATTTAGCCACCAATGTATGGACTCAAAAAGCCCCCTTTCCAGGAGAGGAGAGAAGTGCAGCCGTTGCTTTCACAATCGGTAATAAAGGATATGTAACTACGGGACGGAATGGTTCAAAGCGTTTTAAGGACACTTACCAATACGACCCTATTTCCAATTCATGGTTACAAAAGGAAAACTTTCCTGGTACTCCACGCTCGGGTGCGGTAGCTTTTACCATTGACAATTATGGTTTTGTGGGTACGGGTTATGATGGTTTTTATAAAAATGATTTTTACCGGTATGATCAAACTACCAATAACTGGACGATAAGAGCCGCTTTTCCTGGTGTAGGAAGGCACGAAGCTGTTGGTTTTTCTTACCTTCAAAATGGATTTATCGGCTTAGGGAAAGGTGCTTTCTCTAATAAGGATTTTTACTACTATGATTCAAATAACAATCAGTGGAGGCTATTAGCAAATTCATGGATGCCAGAACTAACAGAAGCTGTAGCTTTTGTCATTGGTAGCAAAGCATATATAGCAGGGGGGAGAAACAGCAGTACCATTCAGAACAAATTATATGAATTAGATTTAACAAGTATCACTGAAATTTCAAGTCCTAACTGGGTAGAAAAAGCTACACTATTAACACCTTTGAAGGGGGCTATTGGCTTTAGTGATGGCATAAGAGGCTATATAGGTATTGGCCTTTCAAATGCATCCTACACGTCAGGTTTACAAGAATATTATCCTTCTTCGCATTTTATTCAAATGGGAGAGTTGCCTAAAAACATTTGTGCCGGAACTACATTTAATGTTCCATTTACGGTGGGCTGTAATAGCTTTGGTGCAGGTAATGAGTTTACCGTTGTATTGGGTTATTTAGGGAAATTTATCGATGGTTCTGTAATAGGTACAAGATCAGGCGGAAGCACAGAGCCAATTGAGGTAACCATACCAAGTGACCTTTCAGCTGGGTCAGACTATAGCATACGAATAGAAGCAAGTAGTCCTGGTGTTTTTAGTAGTGATAATGGAGGAGGTATAGTCGTAAGCCCATTACCCGCTTCAACTCAAATGAGTGTAAACGCAAGCGGATTCATTTCTTGTAGCGGTGGGCAGATTAATTTGACAGCAATCAATAGTCTTGGAAACGTCACAATAGATACTTCCATTGTGTTGGATGAAAACTTCAATAATGGTGTAGGAAATTGGACACAAACCAACAATAGTTTTGGTAGAAGTACCACTTACACGACCGGATTTAACAGCACGGCTTCTTATACTCCAATCACAACTGGAGAAACGGATTCTCTGAAATTTGCGGTAAGACCAAGTGGCTTTAGTTTTACCAATGTAAATTCAGTTTTTAGTAGATCAGGCAGTTTCAGTGGGTATGAAAAAAACACAAAAGTGATTACTACTGGAGATAATTCTTCTTTTTTGCTTAGCAAATCTAACTATCCTTACCTTTCCTATATACCTTATGGTTCAAACTTTGACCCTAATAATCCAGCTAATAGCGATGCAGATGTAATTTGGTGGGATAAATCTATATATGGCGACATTATTTTACAAAGCCCCGTATTTAGTTTGGTGGGGTATGATTCAGCAGAATTGAGCTTTCAAGAAAGAATTTCTGAAACACGACGTGACCTTGAGGTTTCCGTTGATGGCGTTAATTGGGTCGTTTTAGATGCTGGCCAATTTATTCCGGGTGATGATGCTGACTATTGGGTGGACCGAAAATACGACTTGACACAATTTAGCCAATCCCCAAATGTGTTGGTAAGGTTTAAAGCACTTTATGAAAGGAACGAACTTCCGTTTGTGGCCATTGATAATTTCAAAGTTGAAGGGTATAAAAATAATCAAAACTATACTTGGACTTCCAGTCCTGCAGGTTTTACTTCTAACCTTCAAAATCCGGTGGTGAATCCTACGGTGAATACGAAGTATTTTTGTACAACTTCAAATAATTATGGTTGTGAAAGTACCAGCATAATCGGGATAGATTCTGTATCCGTAAATGTGAAGCAACCTTCTGCTACTACAGTGGATATAGCCATATGTCCGAGTGCATTGCCGTTTACGTGGAATGGCCTTACTTTAACTTCTGCTGGTACGAGTAGCGTGCTTCTAATTAACGCAGCAGGATGTGATAGTACCGTTACTTTAAATTTATCGCTGAAACGGGAACCAACAAATAACCCTGTGGCAAATACGCCCAGCGTTTGTAATACGTCATTGCCAATAAGTTTATATGCGGTATATCCAATAGTCCAATCAACAAATAGCTACGAGTGGAGTTCTAACTCGTTAGAAGAGATTAATGACTTATCGTCGAATAACCCGACTGAGGTGAAAATTACAGAAACTACAACTTTTCAATTAATTTCTACTGATGCAGTAACGGGTTGTTCAAATACAAAAAGCGTTATTGTTACTGTTAACAATTCTGGAGTTCCATTCGATTTAGGAACCATTCCAGTTACCATTTGTTCCAGTGAATTGCCTTACACTTCCTATGGAATGACGTTTAATGGAACGGATACACAAACAACCACTTTTACAGCTGAATTTGGTGGTTGCGATACCACAGTAACAGTTGCTTTGACTGTAAGAGAGACAAGTTTTTCTAACGTAAACAAGACCATTTGCGAAAGCGAATTGCCATTTACGTGGAATCAGTTAACCTTTAATAGTGCAGGAACTCAAACGGCACATTTTACGAATTCAGTAGGTTGTGACAGTACCGCAACGTTAAATTTATCAATAAGGACTGGGGTTAATTTTTCGGGTTATACAAGTATTCAAGAAACAATGGTTAGTTGTTTTGGTGGCAATAGTGGGAGTGCACAAATAAACATTACCGATGCCCCAACACCCGACCCATTCGGCTTTAAATGGGATCAAGATGGAACGGTTTCAAATACGGATCAGAGTTCAACCCTTTCAGGTCTTCTTGCAGGAAATTATACCTGTACCATCACAGATAAGAGCAGTTGTAAAACCATTGTAGAAGTTGTTATTACAGAACCTGATAGGTTGAGAACAAGTTTAAGTCTTTTAGAAACTAAACCTTATTTAAGTAGCACTACTAAACGAGCAAATGTTGATGGTGGAACCTTTCCGTATCAATTTGCATGGTCGCCTTCTGGTGGAAATGCAGCAGAAAGCGATTTGTTATGTGTAGGTAATTATTCATTGTTGGTAACAGACGCTAAGGGTTGTACTGCTTCCATAAACGAAATTAATGTTGTTCAAAATCCTGCTTTAGAATCAGTTACAGTTCATCGTATTTGTAATGCAGGTTTCCCTTACACTTGGAATAATTTAACATTGGAGCAAACCGGCACCTATTCCGTAAATCTTACATCAGCCACTGGCTGTGATAGTATTGCCGTTTTGAATTTGTTACCGAGCGAACCGGACATTTCGGAATTATCAGTGGACCAAACAATTTGCGAAGGAAGTTCAATTGATTTATTTTCCAAAACAGCTTTAAATGACAGTACTGTCATTTGGACAGAAAATTTTAATGCCCCATCTAACGATTGGCAAACTTCCTTTTCTAGCGAGGTAGGTAATATAGCTGCTTCCAGGTGGAGTTTGGTGAATTATGGGTACTGTTTCCCTTTCTATATACGCAGTAATGATGAGTCATACTTTTACAATAGTAGCAGCTTCCGTCAAAACGGAAGTGTAACTACTCAACCAGGTGAAGTCACAAATACGCAATTAGAATCTCCATCCTTCAGTACCGTTGGAATCTCGAACCCTCACATTCGCTTTGAACATTTTCTGTACTTAGGTTACGAAAAAGATTCAATAAGTATGCAGGTTACAGATGATAACGGATCAAACTGGACAACCGTTTACAATGAAAATCCAACTAGCAATATCGGAGATTGTCAAGAATTTACCACTCAACTTGTATCTTTGAAAGATTATTTAAATAAATCCAATCTTAAAATAAGATTTGTTTATTACTCGGTGAATGGAAATAGCTGGTCAATAGATAATGTAAGTCTAATATCTTACGCACCTATGACATACGCATGGTCATCAACCCCAGCTGGATTTGTTACAAATTCTGAAAGTCCGGGACTTGTTTCCCCAACAGTTTCAACTACCTATATTTTAACAGCAACCAATGCAACAACGGCATGCATTAGTACTCAAAAGGTAGATATAATAGTAAGACCTACCATAAATACGTCTGTCTCAGACAGTATTTGTACTGGCGAAAGTTATGTATTTGAAGGAGACTCTTTGACTTCATCTGGAACCTATACCAAGCATTTATTTAGTATTGCGGGTTGTGATAGCATCGTGACTTTAAATTTGAAGGTCAGAACTTTAAGTAAAATTGAGTCCCTCGTATTTACCACACAAAATGTTACTTGCTATGGTGGTACTAATGGACAAGCAAGCGTAGAAGTAATTGGCGGTATAGCACCGTACACGTATAATTGGCATTCAAGTGGGGGGGATAGATATTATGCTCCTAGTCCTATGCCGCAGGGGCAATATATGGTTACCGTAAAAGATGCAAATCAGTGTGCAGCTACAGCAACAGTTGCCATTTTTGAACCAGACACGGTTTTAGTTTCATTGCACCTTAATTTTTCTCAGAATAATGCCACTGCAGATGTTATTGCAAGCCCATCTGGAGGCACAGCTCCCTATTCGTATACTTGGCTCCCTAATGTATCTATCTCTGATACGGCAAAAAACCTTCCGCCCGGTATTTACAGTGCTATAGTTACTGATGCCAATGGCTGTACTTCTGAAAACAGTATTTTAGTACCTAGCTTAAAAGTAGAACCTTCTACTACCTTTATAAGAATATGTACCAGCTCGCTGCCCTATTCATGGAACGGGGTAGTTTTTACTGAAACTGGAGCTCAAACTGCTGAACTTACAGCTGGTAATGGAAGTGATAGTTTGGCAACCTTAGTCTTAGATGTATTTGATCTTAAAAATTATATAGAGGTAGGCGTATTGCAGGAAATAAATTGCTATGATGGTCGAGGTAAGGCCTATGCAAGTGCATTTGGTGGCCAAAGCCCCTATTCATTTTCTTGGTCAAAGTCAGGGGACGTAGGATATAATCGAAGCACTCAAATAGTAACTACTCTTTCTCCTGCTAATTATGTTTGTACCATAACAGATGCTAATAACTGTGTGGGAGTATCTGAACCTGTCACCATTACTCAACCTACCCCTTTAACTGCACTGGTAATTGCTGGAAGTTTACAGAATTGTGGGCTTACTTATATAGCTGCATCTGGCGGAACTGAACCCTACAGTTATTTTTGGAGTGATGCAAGCGGAGGAATCGATTCAATAGCACCTCAAGGCGTAGAAAGTGACGTTGCTCTATTTCCGAATGTGCGTGATTCGAAAGGTTGTCTAAATGAAATAGGTTTCACTAAAATTACTTACCCTGATGCATTAAGTTCTACTACCAATTCTACGATATGTTCAGGGTCACTTCCTTATAAATGGAATGGGCTGACTTTTGCAGGTGCAGGAAGTAAAACGGCTTCCTTAAATTCCTATTTTGGATGTGACAGTTCTGCCACTTTAAATCTAACGATAGCTGATACCATCAGAACATTAGTAGACAAAACTGTTTGTCAAAATAATTTACCTTACGCTTGGAATGGATATACGTTTACAGAAGCTGGCAGTAAAACAATGTACTTGCAAAACCGAGCAGGGTGCGATAGTAGCGTGGTACTTAGGCTTTCGATAAATCCTAGTCAGTCGGGAAGTGTGACAGCCTCTGCATCAAGCACTAGTATTTGTCAAGATAATTCAGTCAATTTATATGCTACAGAAGTTCAGGATCTTCCTGCTACGATACTAACAGAAAACTTTAATTCAGCTACTAATAATTGGACCCAAATTAACCTTAGTACGGGTCCTGATCCTGCTTCTACGGCATGGTCGCTCAAGCCTTCTGGACATATCGGATACTATAATCATACCTATTCAAGTGGTGATAATAGTCAACTTTTCTTTTGTTCCTCTAATTCCAATAGTGGCAGTGGCGATATAACGAACGCGATACTTCAATCTCCCGCTTTTAGTACCATAGGATATAGTGCTGCAACTTTGTCTTTTCTTTATGACTTTCGGAATTTTAGTAATGGGAATTTAAAAGTTTTGATATCAAGTGATAGCTTAAATTGGACTCCTGTATTTACAAGAAGTTCAAATGCTAGTAGTGGTAGCACTACAACAACTCCCACCCTAATAAATATAGGAAATGCCTTCCTAAATAAGCCCATCGTCTATATAAGGTATCAATTAAATGGGACCTATAGGGAAGGAGCGGCGGTGGAAGCTTTTATTGATAATGTAATCATTACCGGAACTCCTATAGCTACTACCTACAGCTGGATGTCTGACGATGGTTCTTTTAATTCAAATCTAAGGAATCCTACACCCGTTTCACCAACTCAATCTACCGTTT
>JBLHXN010000029.1:0-31836 GCA_047630355.1 Spirosomataceae bacterium
GCAAAGCGTTTGACCGTTACCGCATTACGGCAAGGGTAGATTATGAGTTTGTGAAGAACAACGTTATTCAAGTTTTCGCTGCCTATCAGCGTGAGCTAAACCGAAACAATATCAAAAACGTGGATATTGACTATATCACGGGTGTAAGGTATAAACTCAAGTTTTGATACCCGGCTTTACTTTTTTAGTAAGTTAACAAATAACTCCGCCCCTTGCCTCGGCGGAACAGAATTATAACACGGTTCGAAAGTTTTGAACTCAAAGTACGGTTCAAAATACGTCCGGTATTCTTCTGCCGAACCACCAAAAGGTGGCCCACCGTCAAATTCGCGGTTGAACATTACTCCCACCAACCTGCCGTTTGGAGCGAGCAATTCGCTCATTTTTTTGGTGTAATCCTCACGTAAATCGGGAGTTAAAGCACAGAAGAACGTTTGCTCCAAAATTAAGTCATATTCACCCGAATGTATAAAAAAGTCGTCATGCAAAACATTTAGTTTTGAATTTTCAATATATTCTGAATATTTAAATTTTATATTATTAACTAATATTTCTGATATATCAATTAAAGTGATATTACCAAAACCTTCAGATAGCAAATACTCCGCCTCGTGAGCGTTTCCACAACCGGGAATAAGGATTCGGAGTGATTTATTCTGTAATTGATCAATGTACGCTTTCAAAGGCGACGAAACGGCAGTTAAATCCCAACCTGTTTGGGCGGCGGCGTAGCGTTCGGACCAATAATCGTCGTTTAATTCTTTCATTTGCAAAATTGATTCGAATGAATGTACCAAACCAACAAAATGTACTGCTTTTTGATTTCTGGTGAACTAATTTTTAACGAATAGAATTATATATGTCATAACATACAATGTTTAAACATATATAATTAACGACATGAAAAATTGGATAATTGACCCCTCACACTCCGAAGTACAATTTAAAGTAAAACACCTGATGATTTCAACCGTTACCGGAAGTTTCGGGGAATACGAAGGCACATTAACCACCACCGAAGAAGGCGAATTATTAGAAGGGGCTAAGGCTTCTTTTACCGCCCAAATAGATTCTATTTCAACCGGCAATGAGCAACGTGACGGCCACCTTAAATCAGGCGATTTCTTTGATGCAGAGAACTCTCCTACCCTATCGTTTGAATCTACGTCATTCACCCAAAAATCAGGTGATACGTACACCGTAGAAGGAAACTTAACGCTGCGTGGCAACACAAAACCCGTAACATTAACGGCTGAATACGGCGGACAAATGGTTGATTTCTACGGAAATAACAAAGTAGGTTTTGAGATTGAAGGCAAAATCAGCCGTAAGGCATTTGGTTTGACTTGGGAAGGCGTTACCGAAGCCGGTGGCGTTGTGGTAAGCGATGACGTGCGGTTAATTCTAAACGTGCAGTTTACACAGGTTGTAGAAGAGGAAGCGGCTGCTTAACCTCAAGACTTTACCACTAAATTCACACACGAAACTCCGTTGCTTGTAAAGGCGGCGGAGTTTTATTTTTAGCGGCAAATCGTTGGCTCACACGTTGCGAAAACTTACCTAATATGTTTTGTTTTGACCAAGTAAAACTCGGCAGATACTTCCCCGAAGGAACATCCTTCGGGGATCGGAAAGGCGTTACCGAAGCAGGCGGCGTTGTGGTAAGCGACGACGTTCGGTTGATTCTAAACGTGCAGTTTGCAGAAGTCGTTGAGGAAACCGCAACTGCTTGACCTAAAATACTTGACTATTAAATTCACACACGAAACTCCGTTGCTGTACCGTGATGCAGGTTGTTACCAACCTGCACGGGTTGTATCATTCTCGTTAATGCTTTTTCTAATTATGCTACTTTCCTTGTTCTACGCCTGTCGGTTGTTACCAACCGACAGGCGTGAAAAGGTGCGAGATTACTATTTAGCATTTCCTTTATATTTCTTTTGAAAAACTTCTAAGTAATCATTGGTAGTATCGAATTCAGGAGAATAGGTTTGACCTTTTTCTTTTGGAATTTTCATTGAGATAAAAATTATTAAGGTGTCAAATTTATAATTAGGATTTAAAGTTATATACAAGTCCTGCTTTAGACTGTCTACTACTTTCTCAATCTTACCTTCAATTTTGATTTGATTATACTTGGATTGATTCACTTTAACCCAAATGTGGTTATATGGGGAGTGACCTCCTATAGTTAGATCATCTTGATTATAATGTTCGATTTCAAAATGGAAACCATTTTGTTTCCATTTTTTTATTAAAGCTTTTTCTTCAGGGGAATTTTCAACTGGACGAACTCCCATATTTATTCCAACTATAAGAATAAACAAGATATAAAGCACTAAAAAAAATAAGATACAAAAGAAGCCTATTTTTACGAATTTCAACATAGCTTAAAACCATTTATAATTACATTGTAAATCCGCTCCACGATGGTTGCACCGTCGTGGAAGTGCCTGCCGAGTTTTACTCGGCTAAAAGAAAGCCAATCATTTCTATAAGTTTTTTCATGTTTTGAAATCTCTCAACCTGAAATCATAAGACGTAATTTTATTTCAATGGCACATTTCGCCGAAAAGCCGTACCAAAATCAATCATAGATTCGGTTTTGATAACGCCCGGAATATGATCAATTTTATCGTACAAAATTTCCCGCATGTGTTCGTTATTTTTCGCCACAATGCGGATATAAAACGTGTATTGCCCAGCAATATAATAACATTCCGTTACTTCAGGAATGGCTTTCAATGCCTCAATGATGGCTTTTGAATCAGAGTCTTCCCGCAAAACCAGACCCGTAAAAGCTCCCCACTCAAAACCGAGTTTTCGCTGATCAAGTTTGATGGTTGTGCCGAGTAGCAGCCCCGACTGTTTCATTTTAGTGATGCGTTGGTGCACCATCGTATTTGAAATTCCGAGTTGCTTCGCAATTTCGGCGTACGGTCGTCTGCCGTTTTCTTCCAATAGGTTCAATATTCGTGAATCATACTCATCCATAAAGTCAATATTACTATTTCTAACCGTTAAAAAAACAAATTGACTTAAAAAGTTATAATTTAAATTCAATATTATAAATCCATTTGAACAACAAAGTTAATTCATCATTTTTGAAGAATGAATGATTCACTATCCCGATAACTATCAGGAGAACTCATTCGACAAATCATTAATATAGAACATATGACATCTACCGCAACTTCACCTGAAGAATTTATTGCTCTCGAAGATCGCCACGGAGCACACAATTATCATCCACTACCCGTAGTTTTAGAACGGGGCGAAGGCATATTTCTGTGGGACGTTGAAGGCAGGAAGTATTACGATTTCCTTTCGGCTTATTCAGCCGTAAACCAAGGGCATTGCCATCCCAAAATATTGGCGGCGTTGACTAATCAGGCACAAAAACTGACCTTAACTTCAAGAGCCTTTTATAATGATATATTAGGACCTTTTGAAAAGTACATTACTGAATATTTCGGCTACGATAAAGTACTGCTTATGAACACAGGCGTAGAGGGCGGCGAAACTGCTGTCAAACTGTGCCGTAAATGGGCGTACGAAGTAAAGGGCGTTCCGGAAAATCAGGCGAAAATAGTATTCGTAGAAAATAACTTTTGGGGAAGAACATTGGCGGCAATTTCGTCCTCTTCCGATCCTTCTTGTCGAAAAAACTACGGTCCGTTTATGCCCGGTTACGAGATGATTCCGTACAACGATTTAGATGCGTTGGCGAAGATTTTGGAAGATCCTACCGTAGCGGGTTTCATGGTTGAGCCAATTCAGGGCGAAGCGGGTGTGGTAGTTCCTGACGACCATTATTTAAAAACAGCTTTTGAAATGTGCAAGGCAAAAAACGTCTTGTTTATCGCTGATGAAGTTCAAACGGGCATTGCCCGAACCGGAAAACGCCTCTGCTGCGACCACCACGGTTTCCAGCCCGACATCTTAGTTCTTGGGAAAGCCCTTTCGGGTGGCGTACTTCCTGTATCGGCGGTATTAACTCGTGACGAAATCATGCTGACTATTAAGCCAGGAGAGCACGGTTCAACATTTGGCGGCAACCCGCTTTCCTGTGCCGTAGCACAAGCAGCTTTAGAAGTAGTAAAAGACGAAAACCTTGCCGAAAATGCTGAGCATTTAGGTCATATTTTCCGTGCCGAAATGCAGAAACTGGTAGATTCTACCAAGTTTGTAAGACTTGTTCGGGGAAAAGGATTATTAAACGCTATCGAAGTAAACGCCGACGAAGATTCTACCACTGGGTGGGATTTCTGCATGAAACTCCGTGACAACGGTTTGCTTGCCAAGCCAACGCACGGTAACAAAATTCGCTTTGCTCCGCCCCTCGTTATAAACGAAACACAACTTATGGAGTGCGTTGAAATTATTAAAAATACGGTAATGGAATTTGAGGGGTGAAATAAGGACTTATTCTGAATCATTTAAATTATGCCTAAAATAGCGGTCTTTCAAGCGTTCACATTTTATTTGTACTTTTAGGATATACTCAACGAACCACCTCATCTGCACGTTACTAAAAACAAGAAGGGCTATAAAGGCTCTGCAAAAATTTGGCTGGACTCGTTGAAATATGCAGAAACTGGAGAGTTCACTAATAAAGAGTTAAATACTATTGAAAAGTTAGTAAGGAGTAATCAAAAGAAACTTTTGCTTACTATTCAAAATCTAAAAGACGGTGAGGAAATAAGTGTCCTGAATTTAAAGAAATAACATCATGACGAAACATGCAATTTTAGAGCGAATGCAAGGATATAAAACTACTATTCCACGCATGAAAGATGTGCAATTTGAAGAAGATAATATTCATATCTTCCTTGAAGATGGCAGAATAATTATAAGTCCGTTGACACCGTTCCCCTCAATTATTAAAGTACCCACCGAAGAACGAGAAGAGTACACCATTATAAATGAAGGTACTGCCTTGAATATTTTTAGTTGTGATGAAATTTTCCACGTTCGGGATTTTTTAGGGCTTCCTGAAAATTGGACTGACTTGTAGAAAATCAATGAGGCTTTAACGAAACACAACTTATGGAGTGCGTTGAAGTTATTAAAAATACGGTAATGGAATTTGAAAATAATGACGCCTGAAAGGCTTTTCACATTTTCTGAGAGAGTGATAACAACAAAATGTCCGGCTGAATCTTCAGCCGGACATTTTTATTTTATATGAGACATTGACGATTCTTTAGAAACGTACATTCAAGCTTAGGTTCACCATTGTACCTAACTGCGAGAAGTGGTAACCATCATACGTCATACGTGAATAGCGTTGGTTAAACGTAATCAAGTTCGACTGGTTTTTCAATTCAGCAGCGTTGTTCAAAAGAGCCTCTCCGGCAGCGTTTTCCGCTTTGAAGTTCCACTGAGGAAGTATATTCAACAGGTTATTGATATTCAGTGCCAGCGTAGTTTTTTCAGACAATGAGTAATTGAAACCTGAATCTGTAACCACTTTGGTTTCAAATTCAGTATAAAAATCATTACTCAATCCCTGCTGCTTAAACTTAGTTGGTCCGAACAAAGTGTTATTCAACGACATACCTAACTTATCTAACTGATAATCAAAGCCTAAAATAGCTTTGAATAGTGGACGTGAAGTAAAGAACAATGCCTCCTGCGTAGCGTTTGCCACTGACTGACCTGCATCTGCTACTAGCTTAAGGTTTTTAACTTCGCCTTCACGCTCGTTTTGGATGGTATAGTTACCAGAAAGGTTAATATTCAACTTACCTTTTCCTACTACTACGTTGCGGTAGCTACTCACAAAATCGATACCCGAAGTACGAGTGTCCAAAGCATTCACGAAGAAACTAAGGTCAGAAATGTTATTTTCAGCAAGTATTTTATCCAACGCAGTATTTCCGGCGGCGGTAGAACCAATTTCCGTCGAGAGGATCAACCTGTCTTTTACAACAATGTTGTAAAAGACAAGCGTTACGCTAAGGTTTTTAGTTGGGTTCAGACCCAAACCTACGGTTAAGTTTACTAATTTCTCAGGGTTCAACGCAGGTAAGCCTAACAAACGAACCTCACGAGATACGTTACTCTCCAATCCACCTACCTGAATACCTTGACCCGGCGTTGGCGTAAACCTCACCAGTTGCGGTTACTTTGCTTCCTGCGTTCACCGCAAATTTCATAGCAGTTGTTTGCGGTGAACCGTTTACGTTTCTCGCGTCAGGATACTTTGTCAAAAATGACTGAACATCCGCAAGGCTTGCACCAAAATCGGCGGCTTCACCAGCGGCATCTGCCGTACCCAGACGATTTGCCAAACCCACTTGTTAAAGATCAATGGTATAATTGATAAACCGTCTTTGCCCAATGCAGAACCGTTATTTAAAGCTATACCTACAAGTCCGCCATCATCTTTTGAAGTAATTCCAGAGCGTAACGCCACCCTGATCTACGTTATCTTTCAAGATAATGTTCATACACACCCGCAATCGCATCAAAACCGTACTGAGCGGAAGCACCGTCACGTAAGATTTCAACACGCTTGATCGTATCAGTTGGAATAGCAGAAATATCAGCACCCGTTTCACCACGGCCCGGAGAGGTCTGAGTGTAAAGTAGTGAACTCATGTTCTTACGCTTTCCATTAATAAGGATCAGCGTACGGCTTGGACCCATGTTACGGATTTCGTAAAGATCAAGTAGTGATGTTGCATCATTTACAGGCGTTTGTACTGTACTAAACGAGGGAATACGGTATTGCAGCCTTATCAAAGGTCGTTTGACCTCTGCTAATCAAATCTCTTTCAGACACGATATCAATAAGAACGGGCGTATCCGTAAGAGTACGTTTTGTGTTACGGCTACCAACCGATACCACTACTTCGTCTAAAGCCATTACCGAAGCTGAAAGCATGACTTCATTCTCTGCTTTCAGTTTCAATGCATTGTAACCAATAAAAGATACTTCGATGCTTGTACCTACCGGCACATCTAATGAGAAGTTTCCGTCAGCATCGGTGGTTACACCTTTAGAAGTTTTAGGAACAGTTACGGAGGCTCCGATAACGGGAGAATTGTCGGTGGCATCAACTACCTTTCCCTTAATTTGTGCCATTGCGTTCAGTGAGAACAGGCATAGCACAATGGTACTAGCTAAATGTTTAATTTTAATCATAGGTGTAATTGTTAAAAGAGGTACTTTAAAAGTTTTAAAAAAGTACCCTAATGCCTTACATAATTTCATTTTTTTGCAAAAAATGTACGACTAATATCCTTATAATTCAGAATTTAACACTTTCATTAATGAATAGCGATAAATTTAAATAGTACTTAATTCAACCCAAAGTAGGCTTAGCAGGCACTTAATGTAAAATACTGCTTTATGTAGCAAAATCAAGCTATGTAAATAACGAGGATTATAATCCAGAATGATTGGCTAAAGTTTACGAAACAGTGCGTACTTTACACCCGTCTTTAACGTAACTAAATACCATTAATTAACCTATGACCGTCCTGATTACCCGAGTAAAATCAGATGCCGACGTACAAGGCATTATAGATTTACAACAAGCTAATTTAAAACGTAACCTTTCACCCGAAGCCATTGAGACAGAGGGCTTCGTAACGCTCGAACACTCCTTTGATACAATGAAACGCATGAATGATGCCGCTCCGAGCATCATTGCCAAAGACGGCGATAAAGTAGTGGGTTACGCCCTTGTAATGCTTCCCGAATTCAAGGAAGATGTTCCGGCGTTGGTCGGTCTTTTCGAGAATATCAACCGAACGGTTTACCAAAATCAACCCTTGGCAGATTTGAATTACGTAATCGTTGGGCAACTTTGCGTTGGCTTAGGCTATCGAGGAATCGGATTAGTAGGTAAACTCTATGACCATTACCGCAGTGAACTGATAGAAAGTTTTGATATGTGCCTTACCGATATTTCATCAAAAAATCCACGCTCGCGAAAAGCCCACGAACGTGCCGGATTTCGGGTAATTTCTTCTTTCTTTGACGAAGCAGCACAAGATACTTGGGAGCTAATCTTGTGGGATTGGCAGGCAGGCAATGAGGCTTAAATGCTACTCCATTTATTGAGTTAAGAATCAAAACAAGCACTCGTCAGGCTACTATATCTATCTGCAAGAATGGTTTTTTGAAAGATTTTTTTCGGTTTGTGAATCACTCAGTTGAAACAAAGCTGCAAAACCAATACATTCACACCACTATTTAACATACACACAAAATACTTATGGAAGAACTTTTTACCGCTGCCGCCCTGACGAGCATCTTCACGCTAACACTTTTGGAAATCATTTTGGGTGTAGACAACATCATCTTTATCTCAATTATCTCAAGTAAATTACCCCCCGAAAATCAGAAAAAGGCCCGAAATATTGGACTTTTATTAGCAATGGTAATTCGAGTTGGTTTGCTTTTTGTTTTAGGATGGATTTTGGGTCTGGAGAAAGATTTATTCAACCTGCAAGATTTAGGACTACCTACAGATATGGGCTTTAGCGGAAAAGATATGATACTGCTATTTGGAGGTCTGTTCTTACTGTACAAAGCAACCTCCGAAATTCACCACAAGCTGGAAGGTGAAGAGGAAGAAATTGGCAGCAAAACCGCCGCAACTTTTCAGCGGGCCTTGATAGACATCACCCTTATAAACATCGTTTTCTCGGTTGATTCGATTATTACCGCAATTGGTATGACGGATGTAATCGTAGTGATGGCGGCAGCAATCGTACTCTCTACTATTGCCATGTTGATTTTCGCGAAGAGCGTCGGTGATTTTGTAGAAAAACACCCAACGGTGAAAGTCTTAGCGTTGTCATTCTTGGTTATGATTGGTACGCTACTCGTTGCCGAAGCATTCCACGTTCACGTACCAAAAGGTTATATTTACTTCGCGATGGCGTTCTCGTTTTTAGTTGAAATGCTCAACATCAAAATGCGTAAAAACAAGGTAACACCAACAAAGTTAAATAAAGATATGAAAACGATTTGAAGAGGTTAAATCAAAAGCTCTGTCATGCCTTTACCCATAAATCTACAAAATGCCAATATGTTATCTTAGACAACATTGCTTCTCATTAACCAACGTCGAGCCCCTTGGCCGTCAACGGGTCTTAGTCACTTCTCATAAATAACTGGATTGATAGGTGAGTTAATTACCTCGCCCACTTTTGCTCCGGGGCACCAAGTGTCCCAGTCGGCTTGCTGATTTCCGTTTTGGGGTTGGATGAGTTTCATGTCTTTATCCATATAAATCATAGTCATGACCTGCCGCATTTTATCAGTAGTATTTGCTCCGGCACGGTGAAAAACCCATCCGGAATGAAAACTTACCTCCCCTGCTTCAAATGGCTCAATAATAGTCTTAAAGTCACCAAGGCGTAATTTTTTAGAAATAACCTGCTCGCTGTCGTCACTAATTTTTAACTGTCGCCCTTCTTGTAACAAGTGGCTTTTGGCACTGAATTCGAGCGGACCCATTTCGAGTTGAGTCTTTTGTAACGGAATCCACGCCGTAACGGTATTGTCATTACTCAAGGGCCAATAGTATTGATCAGCGTGCCACGGCGTAAAACCTCCGCCCGGCTCTTTGAACAAGGCTTGATCGTGGTACATCCGAACGCCATCAACGCCCATTAGCTCAGTAGCGATTTGAGCAACCCGACGATTGAAGACAAAGCGTTTCACTTCGTCGTCGTACGTCCAGATATTCATTATTTGAAGAAACGCTTTGCTGTACGTATCTCGTTTTTCGAGCGGAATATCCTGCGTATTGAGTTCCTGCACTTTGTGTTTTATAAGCTTTCCAAAATGAGCAATTGTTTCCGCATCCAGCACATTTTTCAATTTTACGTATTTGTTTTCACGATAAAAATCGATTTGCTCTTGCGTGAGTTTATACGGCTGATTCAATATTTCAAAAGCGGTTGTTAGTCCTTCCATTATTTATAAGTTCTGGTTGATTTGTTGACACAAAGTTATTATCAATCTGACTTTTGTACTAAACCATTTTTTGCTACTTTCAACTGTATTTTATCTTTAATGCCTAAATAGTAAGTATTTTAAGAACAATTAGTGATTGATTGAAGCCAATATTAGAAAATATCGTCCCCGAAAAGTACAAATCCGTTGTGGCTTACAAACACGTCGTACCTTCTTTTGAATTCAAATGGCACTTCCATCCTGAGTATGAATTGACGTACATTGTTTCAGGAAGCGGCTACCGATTAGTGGGCGATTATTCAGAACCATTTACAGCGGGAGACTTTGTATTGCTTGGCCCGAACGTGCCGCACACATGGGTTTCCGATTCTGCTTCAACAGAAAACGTGGCGTACGTTATTCAGTTTACCGAAGAAATAGCTTTGCTAAATAACCTTCCCGAATGGAATTCACTGAAACCTCTGCTGAAATCTGCGACTCGGGGAGCTGTTTTCAAGACGGATGATTCAATAATTAGAGACTTAAAATTCATCGTAAAAGAAAGCGGAATTTCTCAACTTACCACTTTATGGAATCTATTAAGTACGCTTTCACAACTGCAAAACAAACTTTTAGCAAGCAGTCTTTATCAGGTTAATTTTAATCAAAAATCGGCTTCACGATTAGACAAAGCTTTCAATTTTATTCAAAAAAATGCGTTGGAAACCATAACTCTTGAGCAAATTGCGGACGAGGTAAATATGACACCGAGTTCTTTCAGCCGTTTTTTTAAGAAGATGTCAGGAAAAACGTTCGTTGGTTACGTAAACGAATTTCGGATTCGGCAAGCTTGTCATTTCCTCATAAAAACCGATAATCCGATTCCTGATGTGGCATTCAGTACGGGTTTTGGAAGTATTACGCATTTTAACCGTACCTTCCTCCAACTAATGAAAGTCCCGCCGCTTACATATCGCCGGCAATATTTAAACATTACTTTATGACCCCCATTATTTACTTTCACCACTTTACTGTTCAACCTGAAGACTTGGACGAACTGAATCACGTCAACAATGCGGTTTACCTCCAATACATTCAGGAAGCAGGAACCCAACATTGGTTTGATGGCATTACGACAGACATCTCGGACGCAATGCGGTGGATTGCCCGCCGTCACGAAATAGACTACCTAAAACCCGCTTTTCTGAACGATGAATTAACCGTCAAAACGTGGATTGAAGAATTCTCTGGCGTAACCTGCAAACGCCGCTGTGAAATTAAGAAAGGTGACATATTATTAGCTAAAAGCCTTACCACTTGGGTTTCAGTTGATGCGGTTACCTTTCGCCCGAAACGCTTTGGAGAAGAGGTCAGCGGTCCGTTTTTTGAGAAGTAATTAAGCCTAAAATAAAATCGCAAAAAGGTTAGGTTTAAAATGTGATATTTTATTTGTACCTTTGCAGCCCGAAAATAGTATGAATTATTCCGTTTGAGCCGCACTTTCGGGTGCTCAGGTATCAAACATAAAATCTGAATTAATAATAACAAAATGGCTCGCGATTTAAATTTTACGAGAAACATTGGTATTGCCGCCCACATTGATGCCGGTAAAACCACCACCACTGAGCGTATCTTATATTACGCAGGTGCAAGTCACAAGATTGGTGAAGTGCACGATGGTGCCGCCACAATGGACTGGATGGCACAAGAGCAAGAGCGTGGTATTACCATTACTTCGGCTGCCACTACGGTAACATGGCCTTTCCGTGGTCAGGATTACCACGTAAACGTAATTGATACTCCTGGTCACGTTGACTTTACGGTTGAAGTAAACCGTTCGTTACGTGTTCTTGATGGTCTTGTTTTCTTGTTTAGTGCGGTTGATGGTGTTGAGCCTCAGTCGGAAACCAACTGGCGTTTAGCTAATAATTACAACGTTGCCCGTTTGGGTTTTGTAAACAAGATGGACCGTCAGGGTGCTGACTTCCTGAACGTTTGTGCTCAGGTAAAAGAGATGTTAGGCAGTAACGCCGTTCCGCTTCAATTACCAATTGGTAACGAAGAGAACTTCAAAGGCGTAGTTGACTTAATAAACAACCGTGGTATCGTGTGGAACGAAGAAGATAAAGGCATGACCTTTACCGAAGTTCCGATCCCGGAAGATATGCTGGAAGATGTGGCTCACTGGAGAGAAAATCTATTGGACGCCGTAGCAAGCTATGACGAATCATTGATGGAGAAATTCTTCGACGATCCAAATTCAATTACCGAAGCCGAAATTATTGCCGCCCTTCGTGCTGCAGTAATCGACATGGCAATTGTACCGATGGTTTGCGGAACTGCGTTCAAAAACAAAGGTGTGCAGACGATGCTTGACTTCGTGATGCAAATACTTCCTTCACCGATGGATAGAAAAGCCATTAAAGGTACTGACCCTGATACAGGTGATGTAATTTATCGCGAAGCAGACGTAACACAACCGTTCTCGGCATTGGCATTTAAAATTGCAACTGACCCGTTTGTAGGTCGTTTGTGCTTTATCCGTGCTTATTCTGGTGCGTTAGAATCAGGTTCTTACGTGTTGAACAACCGTTCTGGAAACAAAGAACGTATTTCCCGTATTTTCCAGATGCACGCCAATAAGCAAAACCAAATTCCTGTTTTGGAAGCTGGTGATATTGGTGCAATCGTTGGTTTTAAGGATATTAAAACGGGTGATACACTTTCAAACATTGATCACCCAATTGTATTGGAATCAATGGTCTTCCCTGAGCCGGTAATTGGTTACGCTATTGAGCCTAAAAAATCAGCCGATCAGGATAAATTTGGTAACGCTATCGCGAAACTTATCGAAGAAGATCCAACGCTTACCGTTGAAACAAGCGAAGAAACAGGACAAACTATTATCCGTGGAATGGGGGAACTTCACCTTGACATTATCATGGACCGTATGCGTCGTGAATTTAAGGTTGAAGTAAACCAAGGTGCTCCACAAGTGGCGTACAAAGAAGCTCTTACCAGCAGCTTTGAAACCCGTGAAGTATATAAGAAGCAATCTGGTGGACGTGGTAAATTTGCCGACATCGCTTACGAAATCGGACCCCGCGACGTGGAAGAAGACGAGAAAGGTAATTTGCTGAACGGACTTCAGTTTGTGAATCAAATTGTGGGTGGTACTATTCCGCGTGAATTTATTCCATCTATTGAGAAAGGTTTCCGTGAATCAATGAAGAACGGACCGTTAGCTGGTTTCCCGGTTGACTCAATGAAAGTGCGTTTGTTCCATGGTTCATTCCACGATGTTGACTCCGATTCATTCTCTTTTGAAATGGCAGCCCGTCTTGGTTTCCGTAACTCAGCAAAAAGTGCCGGTGCAAGATTACTTGAGCCGGTTATGGCTCTTGAAATTTTAACTCCAGACGAATACACAGGACCACTTACGGGTGACCTGAACCGTCGTCGCGGTGTAATGAAAGGTATGGATACTAAGCAAGGTTCGCAAGTAATCAAAGCAAGTGTTCCGCTTTCGGAATTGTTTGGCTACGTAACCGACCTTCGTACGATCTCATCTGGACGTGCAACGGCAAACCTTACGTTCTCTCACTATGATTTCGTTCCGCAAAGCCTTGCCGACGAGATCATCAAAAAGGAAAAAGGAGATTCATAATAAGTTTTAATCCTCCCGATAACTATCGGGGTAAGGGTTAAGCTTTATCATAAATCAAAAAAATCCCCAGTCGGTTTCGATTGGGGATTTTTGTTTTCTTAGAGACTGTTTAAATTTATTCTTCAAAGTTTACAGTAATAAACTTATGACCAGTCATGCGTTATCAAAATTCTCATTGCACGCTGTGCAACTCCGGTTTTATTGTCTTGACCTGACACAAAACTTACCTACTGTAATTCTTAAATTACATTTTCAAAACAGCCCTTTACACTTTGCTTAGAGCTACTTTAGAACAATATTTTTTGCACTTTCTGGCAGAATAAGCCTTCTACTTGATTGCGATAAATAAGAAGAACCGTAGTAAACTTCTCTAACCTGTTTCTTTCCGTTTAATTCGTACAGAACTCTTGTTGTAGTAGAGTTTACATCAACTACTTTGCCCGTTATAGATGTACTAAAGAGTTTTGCTTCTCCTCGGTTCTGAGACGCCATTACTTTTACTTCTCCGGATAAATCGACGATTTTGACCAATGCTTTTGCGTCTCCGGTTACATTAAATCCAGCATTAAGTTTTGCGGCAAAATCTCCTTTTCCATCGCCAGAAAGTAGCAACCCGTTTAGAGCATCGTAACGCCCCACGAGTAATTCGTTTCCGAAATTATTACCCACAAGTAGAACGTCCAGATTTCCGTCATTGTCAAAGTCTTCGATTACTGTGCCGTTTATCGGGGCAAACTGAGCGTGAGTTGGTAAAGGCTTAATTTCGAATTTTCCATTTCCAAGATTCTCCACGTAAACCGAAGCGTTATAGTTTAAGGTAAATTCAGTTGCGGCAGAACGCTTATCTTCATCAAGAATATTGTCAAAAGTTGCGTCAGCATACGCAGTAAATGTGGTGTACCGCCCCTGCATCATTGGCAACTGCTTACTCATATCGTCTTTTGCGTTATAAGGTGCTAATACTAACTTTTTGTCTTCGTTTGATTTCGGTAAATAGATAAACGGAATAGCATCGTAGTTGCCATTATTATCAAAATCGCCCGCCAGTATTTTAGCCGGATATTTCTCCGTCCCTTTAAATCGAGCATTTAAACCCACATTTCCGACAATGTAATCTATATCGCCATCGCCGTCAAAATCACCGCCGTTTACACTATTCCACATGCCAAAGTAGTTTTCTAAACCCGTGCCCTTGAGTTCACTAAAATTCCCTTTATCATTTACAAATACGGCAATGGGGGCAAATTCCCGAACAATCATCAAGTCATTATCGCCGTCGTTATCAATGTCTGTCCAAAGGGCATCGCAGGTCAATCCAATTCCAATCAGAGCGGGGAATTTCTCTTTCGTCACGTCCACAAATTTGGCAACGCCTTTTTTGGAATCATTTCGCAGCAGTGTACTTGATACGGCTTTCGGATAATTGAACGGAGCGTTTCGTCCTCCGACAAATAAATCTAAATCACCATCATTATCGAAGTCACTTGCCCGTACGCACGAGCCAGCGGTATAAAAACCAGGAAGAGCCGTTGTACTCAAGGAAAAGTTACCTTTCCCGTCATTTATAAATAGTTGGTCCTGATAAGTTTCGGCGTTCGGCTTGTCTTCGTTTCCGCCGTTCACGATATATAAATCTAAATCGCCGTCGCTGTCAGCATCAAAGAGCAAGCTTCCAATTTCTTCGTTTAGCTTTTTTGTAGTATCGGGTAATTGTTGAAGCAGTTTTTCCGTGTATCCACCACCTGCTTGGCGTAACAGAAAGCTTCCGCTCTTAAACTTCGAACCACTTACGTACACATCTTCAAGTTTGTCACCGTTTACATCGCCCACCGCAAGCGACGGTCCCAGTTGGGAAAGCTTCTGCAGCATGAGACTTTGTAGGTTATAATCTATAAAATCACGCTCTTGGTGAAGAAAGGCCAGAGGTAATTCGTTAAATAATGTCTTTTTGGGTGCTTGAATAAAATCGTAGTCATCGCGGGCATCGCTTTGATTAACGGTGAGCACTTGGTTAGCTTTTACGTCACTAAATCGTTGAGATTTTCCGTTTCCCCAGACAATTACTAACTCGCTCATGCTTTTCTGACTGCCTAATCCGATGTGCACAACCGGCTCAATAGAAGAAAGGTACCCACGGGTCGGAATATTTTCGGCGTAAAATAGCTGCCCATCACTGTATTTACCTTTTACAACGGCTCCGTAACCAAAGAGGTTTGGGGCACTTCCTTTGAACTCTATCCGAAGGAAATTAGCGTTTTCGGAAGGAATATCCCGAGCGGTATTTTTGTACACAAAAGCCGAATCATTGATGTTATTCACTACGTAGTCCAAATCACCGTCATTATCCAAATCGCCGTAGGCAGCTCCGTTAGAAAAAGAAGGTATTTCTAAACCCCATGCTTCCGTTTTATTTTCAAATGCGAGATTTCCGAGATTTCTGAAAGCATAGTTAGAAATTTTCACTTCGGGAATCTTCGTCATCAGAAATTCTGCCGAAGCGATGTTGTTGATACCTTGACGAAAAGCCATAAAATCGCGGTCAGTTACATCTTTGGGGAAACCGTTTGTGATTAATAAATCCCGGTATCCGTCATTATCAAAATCTGCCAGTGATGGACACCAACTCCAATCTGTTTCTGATACTCCCGCCAGCAATCCTATTTCGGTAAAAGGTGGCTGAATTCCGTCTCCGTAACTTCCCGAATTTAGCTGCAATGTATTTCGCATGTATTGATGCGTATAATCGAATTTCTCCGTAAACTGATAGACAAAATAGTTGTTCGGTGCCGCCAATAGCTTTTTACGCAAATTAGTGGCGGGCTGCATGTCAAGTGCCACGATATCGGGTAGACCGTCATTATTAATATCCGCGACATCATTACCCATTGCCGAATTGCTGCTGTGTTTGAAGTAGCGGTGTGCCTGATCGCTGAACGTACCGTTCTTGTTATTTATATAGAGTAAATCATCTGCGGCGTAATCGTTTGTTACGTAAATATCTTTCCAACCGTCCTGATTGATATCGCAGATAGTAAGACCGAGTCCATAACCTTCTATCGTAATTCCTGCTTCAGTGGAAACGTCTGTAAATACGGCGTGGCTCAATGTCTCGGAGTAATCATTCCGGTACAACTTATCTGTATTTGGGTACGAGCCGTCCGATACTTTTTTGCGAAACTGATTAGGGTATTGATCAATGACATCAATCAGCACGTACAGGTCAAGGTCACCGTCGTTATCATAATCAAAAAAAGCGGCGTGCTCGCCGTGACCTTTGTCCGCAATTCCGTACGCTTCTGCCATTTCCTCAAAGACAGGAACTCCATCGGTGACGCCCTTATTAATGTAGAGCAAATTGCTCCGTTCTTCGGGAGTTTCGAAAATAGTAGCGGACACGTAAATATCCATTAGTCCATCGGCATTTATATCCACTACAGATACGCCCGAACTCCAGCGATTCACGCTATTTATTCCAGCTTGAGTAGATACATTCTGAAACTTAAAGTCGCCTTTATTGAGGTATAATTCATTTCCGACCTGATTCCCACTAAAGAAAATATCCAATAAGCCATCGTTGTCAAAATCAGCCAGACCTACCCCGCCGCCATTGTAGATGTACTCGGTAGTAATGATGTTCAGCGTATCGTTTGGGTTTATACGATTGGAGAAGGTAACACCCGTTTCGTCTACGGGTAAGCGTTCAAACAAGGCATTGTCTGAGCTACAGCCGTAAAGCATAGCAGAAATCGTCAGTACATAAACGGGTAAATTAAACTTTCTTCTCATTTTTTACTTCTGGTTAACTGAATCTTGGCCTGTGTAATTTTTTCTTAGAATAATTCAATATATATGCTCAAATTATAACTATTCTAATTAATAGTTGTTAGTATCAAATTTATTTTTTAAATAAATTTAAAAATGTGTCCGCAAATTTAGTTTCATTGTGCTAAATTTTTATAGCTTTATAAAAATTATCTATAACCTTATGAATATTGTCTATTAATTTAAGCAATATTCATATCTATTTTTCAATCTTTTAACAACTTAATTTTATGAAGAAAGTTCTCATCTCGAGGCACTTCTGCGTTAGTTTGACCCTACTCCTATTTATGGGGTTGGGCGGATTTGCACAGGAAAAGAAAGTATCAGGTAGAGTCACCGACGGAACAAATTTCGGAATTCCCGGAGTTAGTGTTGCCATCAAAGGTACAACCAAAGGTACTATTTCGGATGCAGATGGAAAGTATTCCATTGATGTTACTGCGTCTAGCACTACGCTAGTTTTTAGTTCTATTGGCTATATAGCTGAAGAAATTACGATCGGAAACCAAACGGTAATCGACGTAGCACTTACAGGTGATTCACAAACTCTTGATGAAATAATTGTAACCGGTTACGGTTCACAATCAAAAAGGGAAATTACCGGAGCTGTTACAACGGTAGATGCCAAAGACCTCGCATCGATTCCAGCAACTACTTTTGCTCAACAGCTACAGGGTCGGGCTTCTGGTCTTAACGTTGTGAACGATGCAACTCCGGGTGGTAACGCAACAGTACGTATTCGTGGTTTTGGTACAATTGGTAACAACGATCCATTATTTGTTATTGACGGTGTACCTACCGAAAATTCAGGAAACCTTAACCCGAACGATATTGAAACTATCCAAATTTTGAAGGACGCTTCGGCGGCTTCGATTTACGGTTCACGTGCGGCAAACGGCGTTATTATTGTTACTACTAAGCGAGGTAAAGTCGGCAAGCCGGTAATTTCCTTCAATGCTTATTATGGTACGCAGCGTAATGCTCAGGATGTAGAAGTGCTGAACGCAAAAGAATTAGGTGAGTACCTTTACTTAGCTGATAAGTATGCCGGTAAAACACCTGCTCACGGTCAGTACACTTTTGGACCAAACGGCGAAGTTACCATTCCGGATTACGTATTCCCAAGTCGGGGAGCATTAGGTCAAGTTGACGAATCTACGTATTCATTGACTCCCAATAACGTAAATCCAATCGTTCGTTCGGCAGACACTAACTGGTGGAACGAAGTAACTCAAACAGCTCCAATTCAAAATTATGAGCTTTCAGCTTCTGGTGGAACAGAGAACGGTCGTTATGCCCTTTCGATGAGCTATTTCAACCAGGAAGGTGTAGTTAGATTTGTTGGTTATGAGCGTTACACTATTCGTGCGAATACTGAATTCTCAGCTTTGAATAAGAAGTTACGCATTGGCGAAAACCTCTCGCTTTCATTTGACAACCGTAAAGGTGGTTTCTCTAACAGTCAGGAGCAAAATGCCGTTGCGGGTAGCTATAAGCATCACCCTTTATTACCTGTCTATGACATCAGTGGTTTCTTTGCTGGTGCCCGTGGTGCTAACTTAGGAAACAACTCTAACCCGTACGCTACGCTTTCGAGACAACAAGACAACCGCACGCTACGCTTGCGTCCGTTTGGAAATGTCTATGCCTCCTATGATATAATTCCTGATTTGACACTTAAAACAAGTGTTGGTATGGATGCATCTGCACAACGAGGACGTTACATTGGCCGTGCCAACCCAGAATACGTAGAAGGTAACTTCGTGAGTACCTCCCAGTCTGAGAATGAATATAAGTTCCAATGGATCTGGACTAACACACTTAGTTATACCAAGAAGTTTGGCACTGATCACAAGATTGATGCTTACGTTGGTATCGAGTCAATTAGAGAATTTGGTGAAGTTTTTGGAGCGTCCCGTCAAGGATATGCTTTTGAAATCAATCCAATTATTAGCTACTTAGACTTAGGTGATCCTACTACCGCCAGTAATTACGGAAGAGCAATCAGTGATTTCTCGCTTTATTCACAGTTTGGCAAGGTCAACTATAGCTTCAGAGACAAGTACCTTGTACAGGGTATTTTACGTAATGATGCTTCTTCCCGTTTCCTATCGGCTTCTCGAAATGCAGTTTTTCCAGCATTTAGTGTAGGTTGGAGAATCTCAGAAGAAAACTTCATCAAGGATAACTTACCGTTCATAAACGACATGAAAGTTCGTTACGGATGGGGTAAGACAGGTAACCAAAGAATTGGAGACTACAACGCATATACCACCTACCGGGCAAATATTTTCAACGCCGGTTATCCAATCGACGGTTCACAGAGTATTCCAAGAATTGGTTATGATGCACAAGCCTTTGGTAATCCAAATGCAAAGTGGGAGACTACTACCTCTAACAACCTTGGTTTGGATGTAACTATGTTGAACAATAAGTTAACAGTAGAATTAGATTTCTGGAATCGCGTAACATCAGATATGTTATTCAGTATCCCGCCAAGTTACGCCGCTGGTGATGCAGCAGCACCTTCATTCAACGTAGGTCAAATGACTAACAAGGGTGTTGACTTAGGCGTAACTTATAATGATGTGGCTATGGGCGGAGATTTCCGTTACAGTGTCTCCGTTAACTACTCATTGTACCGCAACAACGTGGATAGACTTGCCGAAAGCGATAATACTCGCTTGATTGGTGCTGGTTCTCGTTTTGGTCCGATTACAGTTTCGGAAGCAGGAAAGCCAATTTCGTCTTTCTTTGGATATAATGTATTGGGCATCTTCCAGTCAGATGAAGAAGCAGATGCTTGGGCTCCCTACGGAGATTACAACGCCGCTGGTAAATTCAAGATGGAAGACGTTAACGGTGATGGCGTAATTACTGACGCTGACCGTACGTTTATCGGAAGTCCACACCCTGACTTCAATTACGGTGTAAATGTAAATATTGGCTACAAGGCGTTTGACCTGACATTGTTCGGAAATGGTGTAGTTGGGAACAGTGTTTACAACTACGTTCGTGGTTTCTCTGATTTCAACACTTTCCAGGGTAACCGTTCGAAAAGAGCTTTGTATGATGCATGGCAGCCATCTAACACAGGTGGTACAGTGCCAATCATGGATGCTAACGATCAGATCAGTTCACGTCCTTCTTCTTACTTTATCGAAGATGGTACGTACTTCCGTTTACGTAATGCACAACTTACTTACGCGTTACCAAGTAGCCTTGCTGCAAAAGTAGGTCTTGGTGCCGCCCGCATTTATGTTCAGGGACAAAACATGATTACAATCACGAATTACACTGGCTTGAATCCTGAGATTCAGACAACCACTGACGGTACGCTTGGATTTGACGGTGGATTTATGCCCGTTTCTAAGAACTTGATTTTTGGAGTTAATGTATCGTTTTAATTAAAGGAAAAAATTAAAAAAAATAACAAATGAAATATAACACACTAAAATACGGTGTTCTTTCAAGCATACTGGCGGGAGGTTTATTCCTGTCGTGTGATGATGAATTCCTAACCCGTTCACCACAGGGGCAATATAGCCCGGACGCTCTTCAATCAGCCGATGGCGTTGAAGGGATATTAATCGGTGCTTACGCAATGCTTGACGGTCAAGGACTTGACGGTCAGAACCCTTGGAATAACGATATCCAAAGTTGGGTATTCGGTGGTATCGCATCTGATGACGCCTACAAAGGTACCGATGCTGGTGACCAACCAGAGCAATCATTTATTGAAAGATATGACTTTCAAACAACGAACGGTCATATTAACAACAAGTGGCGGGGACTCTATAAGGGTGTTGCCCGTACGAACGATGTACTCAACACGCTCAAAAGTGTTGAGAATATAAACGATAACCGTAGAAAGCAAATTGAAGCAGAAGCGAGGTTTTTACGTGGTGTTTATCACTTCGAAGCCCGTAAAATGTGGAAAAAGGTTCCTTACATTGATGATAACACGTACGATCTGAATGATTTGGAGAGTACTAAAATCCCTAATGATTCGGAAATATGGCCAATGATCGAAGCAGACTTCGAGGCGGCAATGAATGTTCTGCCCGAAACGCAGTCAGAAGTTGGTCGTCCAACAAAGTACGCCGCAATGGGCTTTTTGGCTAAAGCCAAGATGTACCAAGGTTGGGATATAAGTACGGGAGCTGCTAATACGGCGAAACTACAAGAAGCGAAAGCCTTGCTTGATCAGATTGTGAACAGTGGTAAGTATTCTTTGGCTGACAAATTTGACAATAACTTTCGTATTGCAACTCGTAACAACAAAGAGTCAATCTTTGAAATACAGTACGCGGTAAGTAGTGCGTCTGACGCTGCCGGCACAGCTGGCCCAGGCTTAGCCCACCCGTATATTTCTCCGTGGGGCTGTTGTGGGTTCTACCAGCCATCTCAGAACCTGGTAAATGCATTCAAGACCTCTCCACAAGGTTTACCTCTTTTGGACACATTCAATGCCTCTGATGTTAAGAATGACCAAGGGTTGGCCTATTCAGAAGCGTTCGAGCCTCACACCGGACCACTTGATCCTCGTTTAGATCATACGGTTGGTCGTCGTGGCATTTTATTCATTGACTTCAAGATCCACGGTAGTGATTTTATTCGTGACCAAACCTATGCAGGTCCTTATTCTCCAATGAAGCACATTGCGGAAAGAGCGGGCTTTGGAATTAGTGGTTGGGGTAACTTATCAAGCAATAACTACCGTATCATGCGTTACGGAATGGTATTGTTATGGTTAGCTGAGTGCGAAGTAGAATTAGGCAACTTAGAAAGGGCCAAGGCACTCGTAAATGAAATTCGTACTCGTGCTGCTAATCCGGCCGGGTTTGTGCCGAAAACTGAGCAACTTGCTAGTTCACGTGATGATTTCAGAATCGTGACGGATCCGAGTGGTAACCCTGTTCCGGCTGCGAATTACGTAATCAAAACCTACGATGCTCCCTGGACAGACAAAGCTACCGCTCGTAAAGCGGTTCGTTTCGAAGAACGTTTGGAATTTGGCATGGAAGGACACCGCTTCTTCGATTTAGTTCGTTGGGGTGTTGCCTCTACAGTGCTAAACAAATACATTACTGAAGAAAAAGACAACCGTGCGTATCTGGCAGGTGCTACTTTCCAAAAAGGAAAGAACGAGTACTTTCCTATACCTTTGAATGCTATTGATCGCTCGGCGAAAGATGGTGTTCCTACGTTGACTCAAGATCCTGCTTATTAATCTGATCAGGTTCAGTTACTATTAACTTAAAAGAGGTTACCTAAAATTCGGGTAACCTCTTTTTTTTGTGCTGGAATACTGTGCGAGGAGTCAATTTTTGCTGGCAGTGAGCAAGTCAATAGGGATAGGTGGTTAGATTTAATAGTACGCTATGATTGCTTGTAGTACTATGTAATGTACAGCGACTCCCCTCTCTCGTCAATAGGTTTTATGATTAACACTAAAGGTATCAGTAAGTGATCTATTCGTACACTTTCATTTCATAGAAGCACTAAATTCACACCTATCAGAGTCGATTGGTAAGTAATGCAAATGATATGTTTCACAATATTTTAACCGCGAAGGCGATTATATATCTTCTTTGGAATTACCCCAATGGAATTATGCCTTAGCGTCTTTGCGGTAAATGAAAGCGGACGGACAGATTATCAATATTAATGTCAAATAATTAGCTCCTCCTACTTATTGTAGATTAATAGTGGTTGGGCACCAGAATAGATTTACGGTAAGGTACGCTTAGAGGAGCCTATTTTACGCAAGAAGAAATGGTTCTACAGATAATTAGCGAGTATAACATCGATAATCTAAGGCTTTTAACAAGAAAAAAGGAGATAGAATATCTATCTCCTTTTTCTATAAATTAGATTTGTACTCGGTTATTAGTACCCAGGATTTTGCTTCAAAACGTCAGTTCCCTGAACGTCAATCTGAGGCAATGGAATTGGTAAGTACTCATTTTTACCAGCTGTAAATTTGGCACCACCAAGTTTAGTTATCAATATGCTACCGTCATAAGCTAAGTAAGCATTAAGCGTTTCAGCGGCAATATTCCAACGAACTAAGTCGAAGAAGCGGTGACCTTCCTGAGCAAGCTCAAGCATACGCTCCATGCGAACAGCTTGACGAGCTACACCAGCATCAGTCCACGGAGCGTCATATGTATTAATAACATAATTAGCAGCCATTTTACTTCCGTCATACTCCATAACCCATCCGTCTTTGTTTGCGGCACGTGCTCTTACCAAATTGGTATACTCACGGGCTTTATTCAAGTTTCCGGTCTCGATTTCTGCTTCAGCAGCCATCAATAACACGTCAGCAAAACGAATGATGTTAAAGTTCATGATGGCGTAACCACGCGTCCAAGAACTACCATCAGTGAACGTATTCTCCTGAGATCTGTAATACACAAACTTCTTCGGAGAATATGGCCCAGCGTAAGGTTGAGCACGGATCCATGCCTTACCCGGATGCTCGATCCAGTCAAGATAAGGAATACCACGACGACCTACTGTATGATCTAAACGTGGATCAACTGATCCTGCATCTTCTGTAAATGCTTGATCTGCTTCAACACCATAATCGTTTTTCAATTCTTTTGCAGCAGTGTTGTAAGATCCGTCTAACAATGGTAAACCATTTTCAGTACGGAACGAATTTGCTAGAGAGAATGAAGGCTGGAAAAATCCACAGCAGTTACCCGGGCCGTCAGGACCAGTATTGTATGGATAGTTCAAATCATCAAAAGAGTTAGCATTGTTTACACTTCCAGTATTGTTAGATGACTGGATTGCAAAAATTGACTCTTCGTGGTTGTCATTCTCAGCGTTGAATATTTGAGCAAACTGAGGTACCAAACCGTACTTTTTACCATTAGTAGTTACACCATTGTTAATTACATCAGTAAAAACAGTTTGAGCCTGTGCAAACTTCTTTTGATAAAGGTAAGTTTTTCCTAAATAAGAAGCTGCCGCCCACTTGTTTACACGACCAGCATCAGACCAGGTTTCAGGAAGGTTATCCATCGCAAATTGAAAATCTGCTTCAATTTTATCCCAAAAATCCGGTGAATTTGGAATTTCTCCAATGCCACTACCGTAATCAGTTGTTTCATCAACGTACGGAACGCTATTAAAAAGTTTTTTCAACTCAAAATAATAGTGACCACGTAGGAAACGAGCCTGAGCAATTACGCCCGTTCTCGTTGCCTCGCTAATCTGCTCCGAAGCAGTTGCCAAACGAATCACCGAGTTTGCCCGTGCAATACCTTCGTATTTAGCTGCCCAGGTGCTGTTCAATTCGCCGTTGGTTGGATCAACCTCGTAGCGTTGCAACGGATTGATAGAGGTAAAGTCACCGGGGTCAGTACCCTTGTTTGACTCTCCACCCATGATACTTCCGTACACCCAGTTATTAGGGGCAGCTAATCTGGTGTAGCCTTTGCCCGCAACCTGTGCGTAAGCACCAATCAAGGCACCTTGAATACCGGCCGGGCTGAGCAACTGTGCCTCTCCGATGGAACCCGTCGGGAGGACTTCCAAGAAACTGTCTTGGCAAGAGAACGTGAGCGTAGTTACGGCAAGAACCGTGAGCCCCATTTTCTTAAGATTTGTTAGTCTATTCATTTCTTAAAATGTTTAAAATGATAATAATTTATTAGAATCCAAGGTTTAACACGACGTTGTAGCTTGGTGTTACAGGATAATTTCCTACGTCAACTCCAAAGCGACTATCGGCATCTCCACCTACTGATGGATCAAGGCCTGAATAATTTGTTAAAGTAAGTATGTTGTTAGCAGAAGCAGCAATTCTTGCTCTCTTCAAACCAAGTTTAGAGGCAATCTCAGAGCTCAGGTTGTAACCTAATGAAACGTTCTGAACACGTAGGTAAGAACCATCTTCTACGTACCATGAGTTTTCTGCACCACTTGTACTGATGTTAGAAACACTTTCCCAGATTGGAGCAAGGGCATCGTTTCCTAACTCAGGAGTCCATGACTGCTTGGCACGCTCACCTTTACCGGCACCTTCAAATGTACCGAAGAAGTCAGTAAACCACTTAGACATATTGAAAATCTCGTTACCAACTGAGTAAGCCGTGTAAACGTTAAAGTCCCAGCTCTTATACTGAAGTCCAAAGTTTAGACCGCCACTGTAAGGAGCAACCGGGCTACCGATAAATGTTCTGTCATCCGGCGTAATCACGCCATCGCCGTTAACGTCTTCGTACTTGAAACGACCAATACCAGCACCATCTTGTGCCGGAGAGTTATCCACTTCTGCCTGCGATCCAAAGTAACCTAATACATTGTAACCAAAGAAAGAAGATAGCGACTGACCCACCTGATTACGGATTGGAGAGATACCACGGTAGCCAGGGCCACCTATGAAATCAACACCAGGGTTCAAAGCAGTAATCTCGTTTTGCAGGAAAGTATTGTTCCAGGTAACATCGTAGCTAACTTCCTCAGAAATCTTACCACGATTTATTAATTGAATATCGATACCTTGGTTACGCATCGAACCAATGTTGATCAAAGGTGCGGCAGCAGAAGCACCAACTACGGCAGGTACTGGAGCACCGAACAATAGATCACGCGTATCTTTTCTCCAAACGTCTAAAGCAAGTTCAAAACGACCGTTCAGCAACGTTGCATCAATACCAATGTTTGAGCTAACTGATGTTTCCCATCTTGCATCTGGATTACCAATACGAGTACGGTAGTAACCTTCGTTAGCACCACTGTTTTGACCAGCAATAGGGTAGAACGAGTTTCCAAGATTTGCACCGAAAAGGGAGTACTGATTATCTGGAGATACGTTGTTAGAGTTACCCATTTCACCGTAGCCAACTCTTAACTTCAAGTCAGAGATTGCTGGAATTTCCTTCATAAAGTCTTCGCTCGTGATTCTCCAAGCTGCTGAGAATGCAGGGAAGATACCGTAACGTTCATTAGAACCAAAACGAGAAGAACCGTCACGACGAACAACACCAGTCACGTAATACTTCTCATTATAGTTATAATCTAACTTTCCGAATAAGGAGTAAAAGTTTACACCATTGTACAAGTTACTTTCTACAAACGGACTCTGAACCGCACGTAAAGTTACGAAGTCAGTATCCATTGAGAATGGGTTAATACCACTACCGTTAATGGAGCGGCCTGCTCCTGTATTTAAAGCTTCCTGACCCGCTAAGATACGGAAACCATTTTTGCCTACGTTGAATTTGTACGTCGCTGTGTTGGTCAATGTCCAGCCAAGGCCATATCCGCTACCTTCACCAAAACTATTACTTGCTTGTGGCTCAGAGTCACCTAAGTAACGGTAGCCGTAGAAGCGGTACGTATTGTTGAAAATATTACCACCAATACTTGAGCGGAATACTAAATCTTTTATTGGCTCAACTTCCATATAAACGTTTCCGGTTAAGGCTAACGAGAAGTTACGGTCGTTGCGTTGGTTTTCGCGATCTCGAACCGGGTTACGCGGGTTGTTAAAACCAGAAGCACGTGTACTTGCAAAGTTTCCGTACTCGTCATAAACCGGAATTATAGATGGCATACGGTACGCTTGAAGAATAGCATTCTCATCGTCAGCAACACCAGCACCGCCGTTTCCACCACCTTGACCACGTACCGTACGATAAGTAGCTTGAAGATTTTCTCCGAAACGAACGTGCTTTCCAAGGTCAAACTCCGAGTTCATCCGGAAAGTGTAACGCTTGAAATCGTTATTTATCAAAATACCAGCTTGGTCTTGTAGGTTGATACCCATATAGAAGCGGCTTGTTTCGCTACCACCTGAGAATCCAAGTCCGTGACGCATCAAAAGACCCGTACGGGTAATTGCATCGTACCAGTCAGTACCTGCACGGTTAGGAGCAAATAAGAAAACGTTTTCCGGATCAGACGCGTATGCAGCATCAATCGCAGCACGATCAATTGCTCCGCGTACTCCATTTTGTCCGTTGGCGTGTAACCAATCCGGCAGCGTAGCTTGGGCTTGATTACCAAACTGAGGGTGCGTGTATTGAGGTGCTGTACCATTTGCAGCAGCGTTGTTACGGTACGCAATGTGCGTATAATCAGCTTGTTCTTGTGGAGAAAGCATATCAGGAGTTCCGTTTACGTTAGGGTCAGTAAAACCGACGAAACCATCGTAAGAAACCTGAACGCCTCTTTTCCCTTTTGTTCCTTGCTTGGTTGTAATTACAATTACACCGTTAGCAGCACGAGCTCCGTATATAGAAGCAGCGGCAGCATCTTTCAGTACCGTAGTACTTGCGATATCATCTGGTGAAACGTAATCAATTGAGCCAACAGGGATACCATCAACTACATAAAGCGGCTCATTACCACCAAAGGCTCCGAAACCACGTACACGTATTATACTGGCTGTACCTGGTTGACCGTTTGTAATAACGGTAAGACCAGCCACACGACCTTGTAATTGTTGTTCTACGTTACCTGACGGAATCTGCTGTAAGTCTTTTGCTTTCACAATTGAAGCCGCAGCGGTTGATTCCTTCTTGTTTGTAATGGTATAACCTGTTACAATAACCTCCTCTAAGCTACGCGAGTCTTCCGACAACGTAACATTCACAATCGTTTGGTTATCCAAAGAAATTTCTTTCGTTATATAGCCAATCGAACTAAACACAAGAATTGGATTACTTGCGGTTACACTGAGCGTAAAAGCTCCGTCTCCGTCTGTAATTGTTCCTTGGGTTGTTCCCTTCACGGAAACACTCACACCGGGGATCCCTCCTCCAGACTCATCTAATGCCGTACCTGATACTTTCTGTTGAGCAAAAGCATTGGATACAAATAGCAGAAGGAAGCTAAGAGAAAGGCATTTAAGTAAATTTTTTGCCTTCATAAAAAATGGTTAATTAAAATGGTTAAAAATTGTTTTATTACAACTTTAAGTTAACAAAGTCATAAGAAATAGCAATATTAATACTTTGAATAATACTATCCTATAATTGGCCAAAAAAAATACACGTCAAAATGACGTGTATTTTTTTAAGTCACTTAAAGACTGAGCATTACCCAGAATTTTTATTGAACCATTTAATAGGGAAAATTCTATTTACTACTTACCCGCTCTTTTCTCAAGCTCTTCGAGCGGAATAGAAAGCATACGACCAATCAGGCGACCGTTTCGGTAAGTCACAGCTTTTAGAGTCACATCACCTTCAGGAATGATTATAGGCTCAGTGTACTTGGAAGTATATTTGTCTGGAAACGTATTATTGATTGTGTAATACAACTCAATATTTGGCAAATCTGAAGTAATGGTCACAACCAACTTACCATCCTCTTTTTTAGTCTTTACGATAGGATCATAAATAGCCTTAGATATAGCAGATTCGTAGGCATCAAATCTACTAAAATGTTGTTCGGTACGGCTGACAAAACTACTCCAATCTTTCTTTTCTTTCGGACTCCAAAACGTTTCGGCAAGAGCAAAAGATCGTGGATAAGTCATGTAAAATGCGTACCGGATTGTTGGGATGTGCTCCGTCCAGAGATTTCCTTGTCCGCCCAAGATAAGTGAACCATCAATGCCCTCGGGTATGGGTTCAAATGAGTAAGCCGTTTTCAAACTCAGGTCACTGTAAATAGGGAATTCTACTGTATGATCGCCTTGCGTATAATCAAGGTAAGTGAATAGTTTTGGGGTCATCACTACCGGATGCCCCAGCTTAGCGGCTTCAATTCCGCCCTCAATACCACGCCAGCTCATGATGGCATCACCGTCTGACAATCCGCCTTCCAGCATTTCGTCCCAGCCCATTACTTTCTTCCCTTTGCTTTTAATAATTTCTCCTACCCGCCTCATAAAATATCCCTGAAGCTCATGACCGTTTTTCAACCCTTCTTTCTTCATTAACTTCTGGTTGACTTTGTCTGCTTCCCAGTAACCATGATACGCTTCGTCTCCGCCAATGTGAATATACTCATGGGGAAACAACGCTGCTACTTCCGTGAAGACTTTATCAAGCGTTTCGTACACTTTTTCATTAGATGGGTCTAATGTATTATCAATAAGCATTTTGAATGTTCCGCCCGCGTACCATTCGGCAAATTTAGTTCCCGGGTTCACATAACGTTTACCACCATCAACTGATAGCTCAGGGTAAGCCGCCAGCATCGCCATGCTGTGACCTGGTACATCAATTTCGGGCATAATACTTACATTTCTGTCGGTAGCGTATTCTACAATTTCTTTAATATCTTCTTGTGTGTAAAACCCACCGTAGGTTGCGGATTCATCGGGTTGCGGGTCTTTGCGATCGCCAAATTTCCCGAAACGTTCTACCCGCCACGCTCCCACTTCCGTGAGTTTAGGAAGTGATTTTATCTCAATTCTCCAGCCGTTATCATCAGTTAAGTGCCAGTGCAACGTGTTAAACTTATAACGTGCCATCATATCAATGTACTCTTTCACTTCCTCTACCGTGAAAAAATGGCGACTGACGTCCAGCATCAATCCCCGCCACTGAAAGCGTGGGTAATCCGTAATTTTACAACCCATCAACATTCCAATTCCCATTGCCATGTCTTTGCGTTCGTAGTCAGCGGGTAGAAGTTGACGTAATGTTTGAATCCCGTTAAAGATTCCGGCGGGCTTATTAGCCAAAATTTGCACACTTTCATTCTTTACTTCAAGCGTATATCCTTCTTCGCCCAATTGATTATCAGGGCTTTTATTCAGGTCAAAAATAATTACTTTGTCTTGCTGACTCGGATTCGCAACAGATTTGAATTTCATCTTTGTACCAGAGCGGGAGGCTATTTGAGCAAACTGCTCTACCATCCGTTTTACTTCTCCATTCTCCGTTCGTACGTCAATGCTCACTTGATTATCAAGCATGAACATATCGCTGGTTTGTTCGTAGTTTACAGGAATTGGAATGATGGATTGAGAGACCGAAAATAACGGCAGAAAGAGAATTATAAGCAGGAGTTTTTTCATCGGGTTGAATTTTTTAAATTATTTTAATAATAAAGATAAGCACTTCTATTTGAAACCAACAAGAAAGCCGCTCCAAATGGAACGGCTTTCGTAATAATTAATAGAATATGATTACGATTTCAGGTATCAACTTCCAATAAATTCGCCGGCGGCAGTAATTGACAATTCTTCTGATACGGGCACATTTCCTTCACCACCGACGCCCCATTTGGTGCGATCAACAATCCCCATGGCTTTTATGCCTACTTTCTTCTTTCCTGAACGTTGGTCTGTTACCGGACCGTTTAGCGTCACGTCTAAAGCAACGAGAGCAGTCTTACCTTTCATGGTCAGGTTTCCCATCATCTTATATTTATTTCCCGACAGTTTTATGAAAGAAGTACTGGTAAATATCATTTTTGGATTTTTGGCGGCGTCGAACCAACTATCCCCTTGAAGGTGACCATCACGCATTGTGTTGTCAGTATCTACGCTCGAAATATCGGCCGCGAAAGAAAACTTTGCGTCTGAGAAGTCTTCTTTGGCAGAAGTAAACGTAGCGTCGTAGTTTTTGAATTTCCCCGAAACGTCAGACAGCATCATGTGCGTGATTTCAAACTTGACCCCGGAATGGGCTTTGTCAACCGTCCAGGTTTGTGCAGAAGTAGCAAATGTGGTTGCGAGTAACGCGAAAGCGATAATTGTTTTTTTCATTATATTTAGATGTAGATGTAGTGACCTATGTTTTCAAAAGTATAGAACGGCAACTGGTTCGTATTAGTTTTTTAATCGATGAAGTCTTTTCTTCAATATCTGGGCAAAGTCAAATTCTCCATCCTTCCACAAAGTCCTTAAAACTCTTTTTGTAGCTATCGCTGATACTTAAATATTCCTTCCCGATTTTGACCCGTTCCCGTTCAATTTCCTCAATCGCCGCAAAGGCTACAATTGTGGAATTATGAATACGGATAAACTGGTTGGCGGGCAGTATTTCTTCTAAAGATTTCATGGTTTGTAAACTCACAATTTGGCGGTTATCTGTAATCACTTTTACGTAATCTTTCAGACCCTGAATGTAACGGATATCAGACAGCTTTACTTTAATTAGTTTTGTACCATCTTTTATAAAAATAAAATCATTAGTTAGTTTATTATCAATTATTTCAATTGAGTTTGACGCAATTGCCTTACTTTCATCCAATCGGGCTGAAACTTTTTCCACGGCTTTTAAAAACCGCTCGAACGTAATGGGTTTTAGCAAGTAATCAAGCACATCTAATTCGTAGCCTTCGAGGGCATATTTGGAGTAGGCGGTGGTTAGGATAATGAGCGGTTTTTTCTGTAATAATTTCAACAGCGTAATGCCCGTAATCTCCTTCATTTGAATGTCGGAAAACAAAATATCAACTTCGTTTTTCCGCAGAAATTCTAATGCTAACAATGGATTTC
>JBLHXN010000030.1:0-31810 GCA_047630355.1 Spirosomataceae bacterium
CTTTCAGCATCTTAAAATCGTGGACGGCTCCTTTGGCGTACCAAATTCCTTTGATCAGTCCTGTAAGCACACAAGCGACTATGAAAACTTTTACGGTGTGTCTTTTTTTTTACCCGAATAATATTCCTTTTGCCCTTCCAAGGGGCGTTCAATTTCTTGCTCACAAACATCTACGGCTATCAAATTGCTTTCTATACTCGTCTTCAAGCAGTCCACATCAGGGCAATCCAGGCAACGAAGAAGGATCTTTTCGGCAAATTTACAACGCTTATAGGCATAGGACTCGCTGATACCGAACTTCATGCCCGGGTTCAGGTACGTGTCGTAATTGCGTAGATGTAGAAGATAGATAAGTAGCTTATTATCAATAAATATACTACTCTTGTTCCCCAGTTTCCGTGTCCAAAGCTCATCCTTGTAAACAGCAATTTCATTAACAAACTTATCAAGTAATACCAGATAAGTGCCTTTTGAGACCCCAACTAAACGTTGAAATTCCTCAGGGCTTCGATTTTTATATTGTCCAAAAATATCCGTAAGACAAAATTACTCATGGCTTTGGTAATCAGAAAAATAAATAGGAAAAAAGTCTATTCAAAAGAGTTCCTCAAAGAATGATTGCATCTTATCTCGGCATTATCCCCGAAGCGTTGAGTAAAATAAGGGGTGATAAGGCAAAGGCTAAATAATTAAGCCAAGCAAATTTCTTGATCTACATCAATGCACAGCTTTTTAAATGATTGCATTTTTGCATAATTATTAACACTTAAATTTAAATAGTATGCAAGAAATGAAAAAAGCTCTAATTAGTGGTGGAACTTCTGGTGTTGGGCTCTCTGTAGCTAAGAACTTAATTGCTTCTAACTATAAGGTAGTATTAATTGGAAGCAATGGCCCAAAAGGAAAGCTTATTGAAGCTTCTTTGAATGAAAAATATCCTAAACAAGTTGAATTTGTTCAATTAGATCTAAGCAATCTAAGGGATACTAAAAAATTTACAACTGATTTTATCAGCAAAAATGCAAAGTTGGATTTACTAGTTAATACCGCTGGCATATTTTCCCCTACTAGAATAGTAACAAATGAAGGTTTTGAAAAGACTTTTGCTATTGGCTATTTAAGTGCTTATCTTCTTTCTACTCAACTTGCTAGTATCCTAGAAAAAGCAGAATATGGAAGAATAGCCAATGTATCTGGAATCAAATCTATGATTATGAAGAAAAAGCTAGACTTTGACGATCTAAGCTTTTCTAAGAATTACAGTATGATTAATACAGCCATTACCACCATACATGCAAAAACAGTGCTTACAGAAATTTTAGCAGAAAAATATGCAAATCAAGGCATTGATGTTAATTCATTCCATCCTGGTGCAGTTAAATCAGATGCGGCGAAAAAATTAGAAGGGTGGAAGCGTATGCTTTTTTCGATTCCGGTGTTATTCATGGGAAAGGAAAGTACTAATGGGATTTTCGTTTCTAGCTCCCCTTCGCTCAACAAAGTTACAGGTAAGTATTTTATAAAAAAGGAGCCTGTCGAGCTGAATTTCGAAAAAGAATACAAACAAAAATTGCAAGAGCAAACAGAAAAATTACTGGCTAACATATAATGGATCAAACTTTATAAAAATTACAAATATGGACAAAGGACAGGCAGCGGGAAAATCACCGCAAATAGAACAATTGGTAGAAGGAAAAACGTATGCATGGTGTACATGTGGTAAATCAGAAAATCAACCTTGGTGCAATGGAGCACATATGGGAAGTGAATTTACCCCAAAAGTTTTTAAGGCAGATGAATCAAGAACGGCTGCCATGTGCATTTGTAAGCAAACAAAGAATCCTCCCTATTGTGACGGATCGCATATAAGCTTATAAATACTGGGATTTTTGTTTCTAGCTTCCCTATCTCAACAAATTTTCAGGTAAGTATTTTGTAAAAAAGGAGCTTACGAACTCGATTTCGAAAAAGAATACAAACAAAAATTACCAGTGAAAAAGAACTGTTATTCACTGAAATATAATGTGTCAAACTTTATGAGAAACATTCAAATAAAAAAATACAAATAAGCTAAAACAGATATGACAACAATTTAAATTACTCCAATTTTACTCGGCTTATTCCTTTGTGGTCTTGGTCTCTACTGTACTTTTCCTTCGGTTGAAGAATATGCGAAATTTTACGGAATTGCAAGCGATGGTTCAGCCATTCGAGGCTGGGTGTTAGCTAAGGGTGTCCGAGATTTCACACTTGGCATAATAACTTTCGTACTCTGTTTATTCCACCCAGAAGGTATAAAATACTTTGTGCCTTTGATTCCAATTATCACCATTAATGACGCCATTATCACAGCTAAATTGGCATTAAAGCTGCTATACCACATATCGGAAGAACTTTGCTGATGAGCCTTTTGGCAATTTATCTGCAATACAATTAAATAAAAATTTAACCCATTTTAAATGAAATGTAAACAAATAGTATTGCGACAGATTTGCACGAAACACAAAAAAGCAAAGCCAAAAAAACAGCTTGATACACAATTTCTATTGTAGCATCATTTATGATATTTATGGCTGGTATAATGAAAATAATTGGTAGTGAAGAAATGCAAATTAATATATCAAAAGTTACAAATTTTGGAGACAAATTAATATTAATTGGCATCTTAGAAATTGTAATTCTTACCTTATATTGGATACCACGCACGATGAATATTGGCTTTTTCTTGTTGGCTTCTTTTGGAGGCGGTATTATAGTTGCAGAAATAGTTACAAGCGAAATACCAATTGCTGGAATATTAATAACTACACTTTTTTACGCTGGAACAATACTGAGAAAACCTACCTTTATCAGGCTTGGATATTTAACTGTATAAAAAAAACGGCATATAACAGCGGTTTTGCATCAGGCGGGGTTTCGTACTTCGTTTGACGCTTTCTGCGTATATTTGAGTTCGGTTCTTCGTATCAAGTGCGTGCTAAAAATCCCGCCCAAACACAAAATTGCAAACCGTTATATGACATTTAAAAATTTAAATTAAAAGTTAATTATGTACATAAACTCAATAAACTATTTCAGAGGCATTTCCATTATATTTATTGTGTTTGGACATTGTTTAACTTTAGCTGATTATACATATGATTCAATTGCAGGCAATACGCTTTTTAACTTAACAAAAGGAGGTACCGTCTTTTTTGTATTTATTTCTGGTTTTTTGTTTCATCATATTTTTTATGAAAAATTTAGATTTAAGGATTTTATCATGAAAAAAACGAAATACGTTTTAGTTCCGTATCTCATTTTATCAACAATTCCAATAGTGCATTTACTTATAAGCACTAGTATCAGTGGTATTCTTTCATCAAGTACTTTTTCACTTAAATATGAATCATTGCTATCCTTTCCGATATTGAATCATTATTTCACTGGGTCTGATAAAAATTTTGTTGGCTACTGGTATATTCCTTTCATTATAATCGTTTTTGTTATGTCTCCTATTTTTATTCGATTCATACAACTCAGGCTAAAAACCCAGATTTTAACAACCCTTTTACTGCTTATTTGTTCAATTTTTATGCACAGAGGTACCTACCTTAATGCATTTTCGGTTTTTCAAAATGTTTTATTCTTTACACCCGTTTATTTACTTGGAATAATATTGTCTAAAAAAAAGGATTTAATTTATTCCAAGTTAACGGGAAAGGAGTTTTATATTTTATCCCTTCCTCTTACCCTTGCGATAATTCAGGCATATATTGGGAGATTTGGAACCTATCATAAAGCCCCATTTACTTTCGGTGGAATTGATTTGATGATTATTCAAAAAATTCTTTTATGTCTCTTTTTTATGATTTTTTTAAATCGTTTTGAAAACTATAAACTTAGATTTTTAGAAATAATTGCAGCAAATAGCTTTGGTGTATATTTTACACATGGAATTATAATTTCGTTTTTTACAACAATCAAAAAGAAATTAGATTTTTCATTTACCTCAAATTCATTTATAACATATTGCCTCGTCACTATTCTTATATTTTTTATTTCCATCATTGCAACGCTATTTGTAAAAAGACTATTTCCAAAATATAGCAGATATCTAATTGGGAGTTAAACTCTAATCAAAAAATAAAAATGCTATATAACAATGTACAAAAATAATAGCCGGTTTAGTAGTAAAATCAAGTGTTGTAACCCGCTTCAACTTTTGTGTAACTTGAAAGAAAAGAAGGCCGAAATCGGCTATTATTCTTATACAAACCGTTACCACTGATGCAAAAATAATGCGACTAATAATTATATCGACGTTCATTTTACTGACAAGTAACTTCTTATTTGGTCAGGCCACAGACTCTTTGGTCAAAGACATTCGGTCAAAATATATAGAGATAAAAACCAACCTTGACTCTTACGATACGACGATGGTTGAAATTTGGGACGAATCGACTGAAGGTGGTCAAGGTACTGCCTATTATGATAATGGAAACTTGAAATTAATTGAAGTTATTTGGTTCGGCGAGATGGGCAAAAATCAAATAGAATACTACTTCAATGATGGAGAATTAATATTCGCATTTGACCAGGACTTTGATTACAATCGACCGATTTATTGGGACGAAAAAACTGCCAAAGAAAATGGAGATAATGAAGGCTTTTACTCTAAAAAAACAACGGTTAAAGAAGACAGATATTATTTTAATAACGAGAAGCTTTTTCTATGGCTTAATAATGATAAGCAAGAACAAGACTTGACTATGGGGACTAACTCAATTGTCGGACAAGGATTAATTGCTCATTGCTCTAAAATGAAAGACGAATTGAAAAAATAAACACATGGTGATAACGCTGTACATAGCAAATAGGGCGTTCGGTGGTTTACGAAAGTTCAGTGCTATTTAAGAACACCGCCAAATCGTTGATTTGGCTTTTAAGAATGAATAAATTAATAACAAAATATAACGTTTTGGTTCAGTGCAAATTCGGAAGTTTATCGCTTTCTACCACCCTACTTGCCATATACTAAACGTTGTGTGCAACGAAAAACTCACATCTCCGCTTCCCAAACCACAAAATCTTCAAACGCACTTTGCAGATCAGTTTTCTCGTCAAATATGCCGTAAACCGTACTTCCGCTTCCCGTCATGGAAGCGTAGACTGCACCCATCTCGTACAAGTCGTTCTTTATTTTCGGAATGGCTGGGTATTTTTCTAAAAGTGAGTCCTCAAAATCATTTTTAATAAGATTTCTCCATTCACTAATCGGTTGCAAAATGGCACGCTTTAATCCCATTTCCCACTTGCGGGGCTGAACTCCAGCGTATGCTTCGGCGGTTGAAATGTGGATATTCGGGTTTACCACCACAATATATTTACCCGATAAATCAAGCGTCGTTTCTTTAAACTGATCGCCTTTATCATAGCAAAACATTGGATTATTTTCGACAAAAAAAGCACAGTCACTACCCAATTTCCGGGCAAGCTCTTGCAAGTCTTCCGTTGATAAATTCAGTTCAAATAAATCATTGGCAAGTTTTAGGGCGAATGCTCCGTCTGCCGAGCCACCGCCCATCCCCGCTCCCATCGGAATGACTTTATGTAAGTGCACGATGCTTTTGAATACATCTTCTTCCGTAGCTTCTTTTACTAACTCTAACGCTTTCAAAATTAGGTTACTTTCAGCTTTGCCCGGAATTAGTAAACCCGTTGTGCGGAAGTCGAATTTATCGGCTTTCACCATTTCGAGTCCGTCCCGCCATTGTATCGGATAAAAAACGGATTCTATGTTGTGAAAACCATCCGAACGGCGTTCGACGATATTCAAACCAATATTTATTTTTGCGTTGGGGAAAGTCAGCATGGATTAATTTAGAGATAAACGGCAAATTTACGGAATGTTTGGGTTTCTATCTATGTACGAACCTCGGTGAATTTGTGCATTCCTCTGAAGTGTAAGTCCTACGGGCTAAAAACCATTTCCAAAATCTATCCCGTATCGGACCGCCGAAGCGGGGATTTAACATCGGTAGAAAAGTAAAAGTCAGTGCTGATGCTTTACTCCGTAGGAGTTAAATCAAACGCTGTATAATTTCCACTACTCATTTATAATATTCCGATTTTTATTCTTACTTTTGCATCCCAAAACCGTCGGAGTGGAGTGAATGGTTCTTTCATCCGGCATTCACAATTAAACTTTCAGAACCGTTATGTCACAAAAGATCAGAATTAAATTAAAGTCGTTCGACCACAACCTGGTGGACAACTCAGCCGAGAAAATCGTTAAGGCGGTAAAGTCAACCGGAGCAGCCGTTAGCGGTCCGATTCCTTTGCCAACTCGTAAAGAAAGATTCACCGTTCTTCGCTCTCCACACGTTAGCAAGAAGTCACGTGAGCAATTCCAATTGTGTACTTACAAGCGTTTGATCGACATCTTTGCGGCCAGCCCAGCTACTATTGATGCGTTGATGAAGCTTGAATTGCCAAGTGGTGTAAACGTAGAGATTAAGGTGTAATGGTAGGGATGTAAGATTTTGCATCCAGACTTATCTTAAAATATATATTCAAAAGCCCGTTGTGAAATTCACAACGGGCTTTTTGTTGATAAAACTGTAGGGTTTCGCAACCATTTTAGGTTTAATGTGATTGTTCCTTAAATTTGTAAGAAATATCAGTTTGCGATTTCTCATTTCTCCAAACTCTCCCGATAGTCCCGATAACTATCGGGAGGGATTACTATTTCATACTTAAAAAATTAATGAAAAAAATATTAATAACTGGCGGAGCCGGATTTGTGGGTTCAGCAATGGCACTTTCATTGAAAAAGGATTACCCCACTTACGAAATTTATTGCCTGGATAACCTCAAACGTAAAGGCTCAGAACTAAACCTACCCCGACTCGGGAAAGCCGGAATAACATTCGTGCACGGAGATATTCGTAACCGAGAAGATTTTGACGCTCTACCAGATGTTGACGTTGTGATTGAAGCTTCCGCCGAACCATCAGTTTTGGCAGGAATAAACGGCGGGACGCCCGATTACCTGATGAACACTAATTTGTTCGGAACTGTGAACTGCCTGAACTACGCTACCCGCTGTAAAGCAGATTTTATTTTCTTATCAACGAGCCGTGTTTACCCGATAAAGACGATTGAAACGTTAAATTTTGAGGAAAAAGAAACTCGTTTTGCTCTTTCAGACGACCAACCTGTACCGGGTGTTTCGTCAAAAGGTATTGCCGAAAATTTCCCACTGGAAGGAGCCCGTTCGCTTTACGGAACTACCAAATTAGCTTCGGAATTGATCATTCAGGAATATCAGGAATTCTACGGATTAAAGACCGTTGTAAACCGTTGCGGCGTGTTGACAGGTCCGTGGCAAATGGGTAAAGTAGATCAGGGTGTAATGGTACTTTGGATTGCCAAACACTTCTTTGAGCAACAATTATCGTACATCGGTTACGGTGGAAACGGTAAACAAACCCGCGATATGCTGCACATTGCTGACTTGTGCCGTCTTGTTGATTGGCAAATTCATAACATTGATGCAATCAACGGCGAGACAATGAACGTGGGCGGTGGAAACGAAGTGAGTACTTCGTTGCAAGAGCTTACCAAACATTGTCAGGAAGCAACGGGCAAAACTATCCCAATAAGCAAAGTGGCAGAAAACCGTCCCGCAGATATTCGTCTTTACGTAACCGACAACTCAAAAGTTACGAAACTCACGGGCTGGAAACCAAAGATTGGCATGAAGCAAATCGTGGACGAAATCACGGCTTGGCTTGACGCAAACAAAGAGGCTTTAGAGCCAATTTTGAAGTAATAATTTACCGTTTGAATCAACTATAAAACCCATTTTCTAATTTTAAAAAAGGGGTTTTATAGTTATCAATGGCAGTAAAAATTTACTTTATACCTCCATAAACTCATCAGACATCATGGAAACAGCTTTTGCTTCGAGCATTGAGCTTCCCATGAGGTATTCGTCCACCGCACGAGCAGCTTCACGCCCTTCTGAGATTGCCCAAACTACCAAAGATTGTCCGCGTCGCATATCTCCAGCCGCGAATATATTGGACTTTGAGGTTTGATAGTTTTGAGCCTGTATGTTCCCTCGCCCGTCTAATTCGAGTTCTAATTCTTCAATTAGTCCTTTCTTTTCGGGATGTAAAAATCCAGCAGCAACTAAAACTAACTCGCACGGTATTTCGCGTTCTGAGCCTTCAATTTCCATCAGTTTCATTCGTCCGTTATCCAGCACCCATTTTACGTCAATTAGTTTAATGGCTTTAAGGCTTCCGTTTTCGTCACCCACAAATTCTTTTGTGTTTAGTGACCAATAACGGTCGCAACCTTCTTCGTGCGAACTTGAAGTACGTAATTGCTTCGGCCATTCGGGCCACGGCGTACTGCTGTCACGTTCGCTTGGAGGAACGGGCATAATTTCGATTTGCGTAATGTTCTTCGCTTTGTGGCGGTTAGAAGTTCCAACGCAGTCAGAACCCGTATCTCCACCACCAATAACTACGACGTTCTTGCCAGTTGCCAGAAGCTCACCGTGCTCAAAAGCTCTTCCTTGATGGTCAAGAGTGTTATTTACTTCTGAACCTCGCGTAGCGGCAACCCGCTTGTTTTGTTGACTCAAAAAGTCCATCGCAAAATGAACACCATTCAAATGATGCCCAGGAATTGTTTCAAGGTTTCGGGGGACGGTTGAACCTCCGGCTAAAACAACTGCGTCAAATTCGTTTTCCAAGTCTTCGGCTTTGATATCAACGCCTACGTTTACACCCGTTTTAAAGATAATCCCTTCGGCTTTCATAACCTCCAAACGGCGGTCAATGATGCTTTTATCTAATTTAAAATCAGGAATTCCGTAACGGACAAGTCCGCCAATTTGATCAGCACGCTCAAAGACAGTCACGGTATGCCCTGCTTTGTTCAATTGAGCTGCGGCTGCCATTCCCGCCGGGCCAGACCCAACGATAGCGATTTTTTTATCCGTACGGCTTTTAGGTTGTAGGGGCTTCACCCAACCGTTTTCAAACGCTTTCTCGATAATCGATTTTTCAATATATTCAATCGAAACGGGCGGTTTGTTGATTCCTAATACGCACGAAGATTCGCACGGAGCAGGACAAATTCTTCCCGTAAATTCTGGAAAGTTATTAGTTGACGCAAGGATTTCGTAGGCAAACTGCCAGTTTTCTTCGTAAACAGCATCGTTAAATTCGGGAATAATATTTCCGAGCGGACAGCCGTTATGACAGAACGGGATACCGCAATCCATGCAACGAGCGGCTTGCTCCGTTGTCTGTTTTTCGCTATAATTTAAATCAACTTCAGCGAAGTCGCTCTTGCGTTCGTTTACATCTCTTTTGACGGAAGCTTTCCGTCCGTATTCCATAAAACCTGTTGGTTTTCCCATAGTTTTTTAATGTTAGCTAATTCCTAACGTTGTTCTTCAGGCATGCAAGTTTATATCACCGCAAACCTACGCCACACGACCTTCGACAGACTCAGGCAGACAAAACGCTATTCGTATTTATAAATTGTATCAACTTACGCCGCAACTGCCTGTTGCGTATCATCGTTCTTTTGCATCAAAATTCTCTTATAATCTGTTGGAAAGACTTTTGTAAAGTGTTTTGATTCGTTCTCCCAGTCATTCAAGATTCTTTCAGCAACTGCACTTCTGGTAACCCGTTGGTGTTTCTCAATCATGGCTTTGAGTATATCAAGATCGTCTTTCATCAGGTTATCTAAATCCACCATTTCTTTGTTGCACTTGACAGCAAATGAATCATTCTTGTCGTAAATAAACGCAAGACCTCCACTCATTCCGGCGGCGAAATTTTGTCCAGTTTCACCCAAGACAACAGTTATTCCACCCGTCATGTACTCGCAACCGTGGTCGCCAATACCTTCAACTACAACTCTTGCTCCTGAGTTTCGGACACAGAAACGCTCTCCTGCCAATCCTCTGATATAGGCTTCGCCAGATGTTGCTCCGTAAAACGAAACGTTTCCAACGGCCATGTTTTCTTCGGCTTTAAACGTGGCTTTTCTGTCCGGATAGACGATGAGTTCGGCACCGCAAAGTCCTTTTCCGAAATAATCATTGGCATCGCCTTCGAGCTCTAATTTCAACCCTTTCGTTGAAAATGCTCCAAAAGATTGCCCCGCCGTTCCTCTGAATTTATAGTGAATAGTTCCAGCTGGCAGTCCTTCACCGTTGTATTTCTTCGAAATTTCGTTGGAAAGCATCGCTCCAAGCGTTCGGTTGAGGTTATTAACCAAGTATTCGCCCGTAACTTTTTCACCATTTTCAAGGGCAGCTTTTGCGTCGGCAATTAATTGCCAGTCCAGAACATTTTCTATGCCGTGGTCTTGCTCTTCCTGCTTGTATTGAGCCACCGAAGGGTCGGTTGCTTCTTGATGAAGCATAGACGATAAATCAAGACTCTTATACTTCCAGTGATTAATGTTTTTTCGTTGTTCCAGAAACTGCACCTGTCCAACCATTTCGTTGATAGACCGGAAGCCTAAGTCAGCCATAAGTTCCCGCATTTCCATCGCCATGTACGTAAACATATTGATAACGTGTTCTGGTTTTCCACTGAACAAGGCACGTAATTCTTCGTTCTGCGTAGCAATACCAACCGGACATGTATTCATGTGGCATTTACGCATTAAGATGCATCCGGCAGCTACTAAAGCGGCAGTTGCAACACCAAACTCTTCGGCTCCAAGCATAGTCGCAATTACTAGGTCGCGTCCGGTGCGAACTTGTCCGTCGGTTTGTAACGTAACGCGTCCACGCAATTTATTTTTCACCAATGTCTGGTGAGCTTCGGCGAGGCCAAGTTCCCAAGGCAATCCGGCGTGACGAATCGACGAAAGCGGTGATGCTCCCGTTCCACCGTCGTATCCGGCAATTAAAATGACGTCGGCGTGAGCCTTTGCAACTCCCGTAGCAACCGTTCCAACACCTGCTTCCGAAACCAATTTTACGTTGATTCGGGCGGCTCGGTTGGCGTTCTTTAAATCGTATATAAGTTGAGCCAAATCCTCAATAGAGTAAATATCGTGGTGAGGTGGTGGCGAAATCAAACCTACACCCGGCGTAGAATGTCGCACTTTACCAATCCAATCGTCTACTTTATAACCGGGTAGCTGTCCGCCCTCGCCGGGCTTTGCTCCCTGAGCCATTTTTATTTGAAGCTCTTCGGCGTTTGTCAAGTAATAACTCGTTACGCCAAATCTACCAGAGGCAACTTGCTTGATTTTGGAAGACATATTGTCTCCGTTCTCCATCAGATTAAAACGAACTTCGTCTTCGCCACCTTCACCAGAGTTTGAACTTCCACCAATGCGATTCATAGCAATGGCAAGCGTTGTGTGGGCTTCCCATGAAATAGAACCGAACGACATTGCACCGGTGGCAAAGCGTTTAAAAATTGCCTCAACTGGTTCTACTTCCTCAATCGGAATGGGGTTGTCTTTTTTCAATTTCAACAAACCACGAAGCGTTAGTGCCCGCTCGGTTTGATCATTGATTGCCTTCGAATATTTCTTAAATATGGCATAGCCTCTCTCCAAGTCAGTCTCACCGACGCGAGTAGCTTGCTGTAATAAATGGATGGTTTCGGGCGTAAAAATATGGTCTTCGCCCCGTTGTTTCCACTGGTAAACTCCTCCTACTTCCAAACGCTTAACGGAATCAGAAGACACTTTCGGGAAACCTATCTGATGACGAATGATGGATTCTTTCGCGATTTCATCAAGTCCCATTCCCTCAATTCGGGAAACGGTTCCGGTGAAGTATTTGGAAACAACTTTCTTGTTAATTCCGACGGCTTCAAATATTTGAGCACCCTGATAAGACTGCAACGTAGAAATCCCCATCTTCGAGAAAATCTTCAGCAATTCTTTGTTAACCGCTTTTATGTAATTTTTATTCAGTTCCTGATTGGTAAACTCTCCCTCGATTTTATTCTTATCGTTCATTGCGGAGAGCGTTTCGAAGGCCAAATAAGGACAAACTGCTGAGGCTCCGTAACCAATCAACGTAGCGAAATGCTGCGTTTCCCAAATATCACAGGCTTCCACTAATAACCCAACTTTACCGCGTAACCCTTTACGAATTAAGTAATGGTGAATGGCTGAAAGTGCTAAAAGAGAAGGTATTGGTGCATGCTCTGAATCAATGGCACGATCAGATAAGATTAGAATCTCGAAACCATCGTGAATGGCATCTTCGGCGTAACGGCAGATTCTATCAATCCCAAATGCCAGCATTTTACCCGGCTCTTCGTGTTCGATAGAAAAGTACGTATTGATTGTTTTCGCCTGAAAACCTTCCTGATCAACGAACCTTAATTTGTCGAACTCAGCGGGTGTCAGTACCGGCTGCTGTAACATTACCTGACGGCAGTGTCGCGGCGACTCGGTCAGGATATTGTCAGCATTCCCGACAAAAGAAACCAACGACATGATAGACCGCTCACGGATAGAGTCAATCGGTGGATTTGTTACCTGAGCAAAGAGTTGCTTGAAATAGTACGATAAATGCTGACTTTGGCTCGAAAGTACGGCAAGCGGCGTATCAATCCCCATTGAACCAATTGCCTCTTTTGCTTTCACGGCCATTGGCCCCAAAATCATTCGTAAATCTTCGCTGGTAAACCCGGCGGTGATTTGCCGTTTTAGAAGCCCGGCTTCATCGTAACTGGTGTACGGGCGAATCGACTTGGGTAAGTCTTCAATGTTTATTCGGTTATCGTCAATCCATTGACGGTACGGCTGTTTTGAACAAATTTCATGCTTTACTTCTTCGTCCGACACAATTCGGCCTTTCTCCATGTCCACAATAAACATTCTGCCCGGTTGCAAACGGCCTTTCGAGATTACCCGACTTTGGTCAACATCCAGCACTCCTGCTTCCGACGCCATGATAACGGTGTCGTCATCCATTACCCAGAAACGGGACGGACGTAAACCGTTACGGTCAAGCGTTGCTCCAACTAATTTACCATCAGTAAAGGAGATTGAAGCGGGACCGTCCCACGGTTGCATAATCGCAGCGTGGTATTCGTAAAACGCCCTGCGGGTTTCGTCCATGTGTTCGTTGCCATCCCACGCTTCAGGAATAAGCATCATCATTACGTGCGGCAAAGAACGCCCCGATAAATAAAGCAGCTCAATGGCACTATCCAATTGAGAGGAATCAGAACCGTATTCTTCACATATTGGAAGTAGCATTTCCATTTCCTCGTCGGTGAAATAGCCTTCGGCTTTGAAAGTTTTCTCAGCGGCACGAATCCAGTTAACGTTACCCTTCACAGTGTTTATCTCACCGTTGTGAGCGATGTAACGAAACGGTTGGGCAAGTTTCCACGAAGGAAAAGTATTTGTCGAGAAACGCGAGTGAACAATTCCGAACGCCGACACTACGGCTTTGTTCCGTAAATCGGGGAAGTAATATTTTAACTGATCGGTAGTAAGTTGTCCTTTGTAAGAAATGGTTCGACACGACAACGACGAGAAGTAAAAGTTACCTTTTTGACCTTCAACGGTATTTCTGATCAAACGTGAAGTATGGTGACGAAAAACGTATAATTTTCGTTCAAAAGACAAATCATCTTCAATATCGGTGGGACGCTTGATAAACACTTGTTCTACCCACGGCTCAACCTCTTTTGATCCTTCACCCAACGTATCATTCAAGGTCGGCACTTTACGATAGCCGAGCAATTCCATGCCCAACGCTTCAATATTGCGGTTCAGAACTTCCTTGCATTCGTTGCGGGCTTCTTCGTCTCTCGGGAAAAAGGTCATCGCCACGCCGTATTCTCCGGTATCGGGTAATTTAAACTTTAGTTTACGGGCTTCATCCGCAAAAAACTCGTGCGGAATCTGAATTAGCATTCCCGCTCCATCACCCGTATCGGGGTCGCAGCCGCAGGCACCACGGTGGTCCATACGTTCGAGCATTTTGATGGCGTCTTCAACAATCTTATGGGACTTCCGTCCTTTCAAATGAGCCGTGAATCCGATACCACAGGCATCGTGTTCAAATTCAGGTCGGTATAAACCAGGGTAATTGACTTCGGTATTTTCAAGGGGATTCGGGCTGTCCATATCACTTATCTTCATAAACGGTGGTTATTTTACTGATTCCTTCCCCAAATCGCACTTGATTCGACAAAAACAATCTACTGTCTATTTACGCTTAGGGTGATAATGTAGAGAAGGGTATGCAATATAATAATAAAATATTTTGATTTTACCCCCTAAATCCAAATAACTTATGTTTTGATTAGGGTTCTAAAATTCGTAGAAAAATTTACTGAAATAGTACTATTTTGAGGGGTATGTGGAGAGTTGATTTTGGAGAGTTTCTATCTAAAAATATGATAATTTGATGAAGTTGCGTTTTTAAGGGCTGGTTGAACTCGCTTTACTGCTTCCTTGAAGGTGTGATTTTTGGGGAGTCAGTAGGTGCAATTTCACACTGGTTGGTAAAGTGGGCGGTTGCCAAAAAACACGTACATTTTTCGTGTCAACTTTTTGCCGAGCAATGGCAAGGTTGTAGCTTTCCTGAACCTGTAACCAAAATTCAGCGGTGGTATTTGCAAAAGCTTTTTCCAACCTTAAAGCCATTTCGGGCGTAACGGATTGCCGACCGTTGATAATTGCTGAAAGGGTTTTGCGAGTTGTACCAAGCCCTTCGGCAACTTCGGCTACGGTGAGTTTTTCGCCTGTTTCTTTCTTGATACCTTCAATAGTCTCCCGTATTAATTCGCCCGGGTGGGCAGGGTCAAATAGTGCCATTTTATCTTCCTTATTTTAGTGATAATCCAAATAATTTACATCTGCCGCATTCTCATCTTCAAACCTAAAGGTTATTCTCCCGTTTCCTGATACTTTCACTGCATAAAAGCCTTCAAGTGGTGAAGATTGTTTCAACCTTCACAGATTGTATCACGTGACGGCGAATAAATTTTATTGCTTTTTACGTGGATAGTAAAGTTCACTGAAATACTTTTACAATTAGTGTTCAGGTAGTTCGTAGTTCTGCGATAGTTGCACTATCGTAGGAGCGACTGGGCGAGTTTTACTCGCATGAGTATTATGTTTTCAAGTATAATAATTGGTATGGACGAGTGAAACTCGCTGTAAGCTTTCATGAAAATGTAAGTTTTGAAGAGCGGGTTATTTAAACTTCAATGGAGATTTTCACCTTTCCACCAAGACCTTTTTCTACAATATCGTACAACGTTTTCAATGTCAAATTACTTCCGTTGTTTTCTACCCGTGAAATATATGTTCGTTTTTTATCCACTAAATCACCAAGTTGCTCTTGCGTAAGGTTTTTTTCTTCTCTTGCCTTACGTAACAAAATACCAATTTTAAACGATTCAACGTCCCGTTCAAGTTCGTCCCGCCGTTCTGTTCCTTTCTTGCCGTAAACGGTGTCTTTGATGTCTTTCCAGCTTTTAGTTTCCATGTTCTTTTTCGTGATAATATGAATTCATCAATGCAATTGCTTTATCAATTTCTTTCTGTGGGGTCTTTTGAGTTTTTTTGAGGAAACCATTTAGCAGTATTACTAATTTCCCTTGGTCGAAAAACAGAAAACCCGCCAAATGTTTGAACCTAATTTAATGCGGGCTTCGTAAAGACCTTTGGTTCCGGTCATGGCTTTTAAATAAGTTGCGGGAACTCGCTCCAGCGTTTCAATTATTTCGATTACCTTGAAGATTTTATCCTGCACTTTTAATGGCTGTGCAAGCAAAAACTCTTCAAAGTAATGTTTGTATTGAATTACCTCCCTGACTTTCTCCATCGAAAGAAAGGTAACTTAAAAGTTACATATATTGAAATAGTATTATTGATTTAAAGAGGCTTATTAATAGAGTATGATGGCGAGTGGAACTCGCTGTAGGCTTTCTCAAAGGTGCAACTTTTGGGGGAGCAAGAAATAGTTCAGTAATATTACGTTGCTTTGAAAACATATCGTAGGAAAACTAATATTAACCCGTTGAACCAACACGCTAAAAAAAACGCGTATAATGAAGAAACGATCAAAAGATTAAGTCCAAGCTGTTTTATCACGGGACTCCCTTTAAACAGACCCAATATTAGCGTTTTGGCTAATATTATTATGTGTACAATAAATGATATATTAACGAGAAATATAAACAATATATCAGTCCCTCCTGATTTGCTGAGTAGAGGAAGGCATGAAACAAATAAATAAATGGCTACAATCGTTAGAGTGCGAGACAAGCTAATATTAATCATTTTTAAAAAGCTTCATTTATATGGTAGTCCAGCGGTGAAGGTTGTTTCAACCTTACGCAGGTCGCACAGATTATATCACGCAACTGTAAACAGGTTTTCTTTATGTGTTTTACCCTTCAATCCCCCGCACTTTTTTCTCCCAACGCCAAGCATCTTGCATGCTGTCTTCGAGGGTCTTTTCAGTTTGCCAGTTCATTAGTTTGGCGGCTCTGCTTACGTCGCCGTAGATTTTTTCCACGTCGCCGGGGCGGCGGGGGCCTATTTCGTAATTGAGTTTTAGATTGTTTACTTTTTCAAAAGCAGTGATGAGTTGCAGAACGGTGTTTCCTTCGCCTGTTCCTACGTTAAAAATATCGTAATAAGCGGCATCCTTGGTAGCAAGTAACTCAAACGCAGCAACGTGGGCTTTCGCCAAGTCCACGACGTGAATAAAATCGCGAATATTCGTGCCGTCAACGGTTGGATAATCGTTTCCAAAAACGGTTAGTTTTTCCCGAATACCCGCCGCCGTTTGCGTAATGAACGGAACCAAGTTACTCGGTACGCCCGTGGGCAATTCGCCGATTTCAGCGGAAGGATGTGCTCCAACCGGATTAAAGTATCGCAATGATAATAACCGCATATCTTCGCCGGAGGTGATGGTATCCCGGAGGAAGTCTTCGCACATCGCCTTTGTATTTCCGTAAGGTGACGTAGCTGGTTTGCGGGGAGTTTCTTCGGTTACGGGAATAGTGTCTGGTTCGCCGTAAACGGTGCAGGAAGAAGAGAAAACAAGGTTTTTAACGTCCTGATTCCGCATTGCTTTCAGTAAAGTAAGCGTAGAAGTCAGGTTGTTCTCGTAATATTTTATTGGGTTTTGCACCGATTCACCCACGGCTTTGTAAGCGGCGAAGTGAATTACTCCGTCGATATTCTCCGACTTCATTATTTCCTCCACAGCGGCTTGGTTTCGGCAGTCTTCTTCATAGCACTTTACCTCTTTCCCAATAATGTTTTTAATACCTTGCAACGCTGACTTCTCAGAATTATCAAAATTATCAATAATGATGGGCGTATGTCCAGCGTTAACTAATTCGACAACGGTATGCGAGCCGATAAATCCGGCTCCGCCGGTTACAAGAATGTTCATGGATAAAAGAAATTTAGTTGATACAAAGCTAAAATTACAACTCTATGAATGAAAGATAAATTGGGTGTTTTGTAAACTATTTTTACATTTAGGAATTATAAACCGAAGAGACAGCAAAATCATGGACGACAAAAAAATCAAAGCGTTGGTAACATTACTCGACGATAGCGACGATGAGGTTGTAACCATCGTGGAGAAAGAGATTAAGAATATTGGTGGTGAAGTCATCCCGATTTTAGAAAATCACTGGAAAGAGAATGCCGTTAATCCTTTTTTGCAGAAAAAACTCGAAAGTATTATTCACGAACTGCAAAATTCGGCGGCGATAGAAAGACTGACTAATTGGAAATTGGGCAATAAGTCGGATTTATTGGAAGGGCTTTGGGCGGTTGCGAGTTATCAGTTTCCCGAATTAGATATTGAAGTATTGCGTCAAGAAATACAGGGTATTTACATGGAGGCGTGGTTACAAATGCGGGACGAGCTTCACCCAAATGATCAAATCAGAATTTTGAATCAGGTGTTCTTTGATAAGTTTAACTTTAAGCCGAACACCCGCAACTATTATTCGCCCGCCAACTCGATGATAAATCAAGTGTTGGAAACTAAACGGGGCAACCCTATTTCGATGTGCTCAATTTACCTGATTGTGGCTCAGAAGCTTAATTTACCCGTTTACGGTGTAAACCTTCCGAATTTATTTGTGTTGACGTATAAATTCAAGAAGGACCAGTTTTATATTAATGTCTTTAACCGTGGAGTCGTATTTTCCAAAAAGGACATCGAAGGCCACATCAAACAGATGAATGTCCCGCCAAACGACATTTTCTTTAGCCCTTGTTCAAACGAGGAAATTATCAAAAGAACATTACGCAACTTAATCTACGCTTATAAAAAAGCCGCCGAAGCTGATAAGTACGAAGATATACGCAAACTTTTAAGCGTATTTGAAGAAGGAGGTTGAAATACGTCCTATAAAGTGCTTTCGACAGGATCATGCAGAAACTCAAAACCAAAAATGCCACAACGTAAAAGCGTTGTGGCATTTTTATGGTAGCTAATTCTCGAAATGAGAAATTGATTTTATTGCTCTTTTTCTTCTTTCTTATCCGTTGGTTTCCAAACATTATTGTCGCCTTTGATATCAGGAAGTAAACCGTCCGGATCAATAGTTACAGATTTAATAGCGGACGTTGACGGATAAGCAAATTTCCACGTGCTGCCACGTTGCCATACTTCCACCGGAAATTCTCTCCGCACCTTCACACCGTTTTCTTCCTCAATCTCAACTGTAACTGGCATTGGCATTTGTCCGATATTTTCGATTTCTATCGTCGCTCCGCTTTCTGGCTTTATTTTCGGATAGGTTACCTTCGTTATGGCTTGGTCAACTTTCCAATCGTAGTAGTACCAGCCTTTCCAGAACCAGCCAAGGTCTTCTCCAGCTCCGTCTTCCATCGTACGGAAAAAGTCAAGCGGCGTTGGGTGTTTGAACGCCCAACGTTCTACGTAAAGCTTAAAAGCGTAATCAAATCGCTCAGGTCCTAAAACGATGTCACGCAACATTTCTAAACCAAAACCAGGCTTTAGGTAAGCCGCCAAGCCAAGATTTTTACCTTGAATAACGTCAGGACTGTTCAGAACTGGATCGCGGTCGTGGAAATACGGTGCGTACCGGCGAGCACCAACTGGGCGGAAATATTCGCCATCGTTAAAGCTTTTCGTGGCAAGCGTATTAAGGAAGGTATTGAAACCTTCGTCCATCCACGCAAATTTACGCTCGTTGCTTCCCACAATCATCGGGAACCAGTTGTGCCCGAACTCGTGGTCAGTTACGCCCCAAAGCGAACCCCCTTTACTTTTTGAACTACAAAAAACGATTCCCGGATATTCCATTCCGCCCACGATTCCAGCAACGTTAGTAGCTACCGGATACGAGTATTCAAATATATAATCAGAGTAGAACTCAATACTCGCTTTTACATATTCTGTTGAGCGTCCCCAAGCATCCTGACCGCCGTTCTCCGCCGGATAAACCGACTGAGACATACACGGTTTTCCGGTCGGAAGATTAATTCGGGCGGCATCCCAGACAAAAGCTTTAGAAGATGCCCAGGCAATATCCCGGGTTTGATCACATTTAAACTTCCAGGTTGACATACCGCTTTGACGCGGACGTGATGTTGGGTCGGTCACCTCGTCTGCGGTACGAATCATAACAGTTTTATCACTGTTTTTTGCGTTATTCCAACGCGAAAGTTGCGTTGCGGTCAATACTTCGTTCGGGTTCAATAATTCACCAGAACCTACCACAATGTGGTCCCACGGAGCGGTGATATTGTACGTAAAATCACCGTAATCCAGATAAAACTCACCCGCACCTAAATACGGTAGTACGTTCCACCCTTCAATATCATCGTAAACGCACATGCGGGGATACCACTGAGCAATTTCGTAAACAACACCGTTTTCGGTATCGAGTTTACCCATTCGGTCAGAACCATAACTTGGAATCTCGAACGAGAAAGCCATATTTAGTTTCAGCTTATCTCCTGTTTTCAACGGGCTTGTTAACCGAACTTGCAGCCGGGTATCGTCCAAGACGTACTTTTCGAGTACTTCAGTGGTAGTTGACCTTCTTTTTTTCTTAGAAATTTTATTAGCCGTGATTCCATTCAAATCATAGCCTCCGTTGAAGCCATCGTTTCCGAAACGACCACCGCCAATTGGCGTGGTACGAGCACCACGGGATGATTGACTGAACAAGTTTTGATCTAATTGCAGCCAAACGAAAGACAATTCATCAGGGCTATTATTAGTGTAAGTAATTTCGATATTACCCGTAATCATATTCTTTTCTTCGCTCAATGTAGCGTTGATTACGTAGTCAGCACTATTCTGCCAATACATAGGTCCAGGCTTTCCCGTCCCGCTCCGGTATGCCGTGCCAGGTTGATAATTAAACAACGGATTAAAGGCTTCACGGTTGTCATATTTCGACTCCTCTTCCTGAGCCGAAGCGTTAATGCAAAATAATAGCGTAAACGCCGCTAAAATTATTCTTTTCATGTAAAATGGGGTTTTGATTTAGGAAACGACGCCCCAAACTAATATAAAGTTGCTAAGTAATATTAATTTAGAGCTTAATTGTAAAAGTGAAACGACGACCGCCCCCTTTTGATTGTATTAGATTTTCAAATACCATAACTACTTAACAAATATTAATTTTTGATAATTTTTATTGAAGAAGCTACCGTTAAATTAAAATAAGTCTATACTACCTCAAAACTAACATCAAATCACGCCTTCGGATGTGCCTGATTGAAAACCCGTTTTAGTTTATCAATGGAATTATGGGCGTAGATCTGCGTAGCGGAAAGGCTGCTGTGACCAAGCAGGTCTTTGATGGCATTGAGTTCAGCTCCATTATTGAGTAAATGCGTTGCGAAAGAATGCCGCAAAACGTGCGGGCTTTTTTGTTTCAATGAAGTTACGCTGCTGAGTTTTTCTTTGATTAATCGTTGAATAAACATTGGGTAAGCGGCTTTTCCTTTATCGGTGGTGATAAGCGTATCGTCTTCAACAAAGATATTCTTTCGCTCTTCGAGGTATTCTTTTACAAGTTTGGCAAGTACGTTGGTCATCGGAATAATGCGTTCTTTGTTGCGTTTCCCGAGTACTTTAAGTTGCTGATTGTAATGATCAATATCCAACGTTTTCAAGCCAAGTAATTCGGCAAGACGAATGCCCGTTCCGTAGAGTAATTCAAGCACAAGTTTATCCCGTAAACCCGGAAAACCCTCCTCAAACTCCATAACATCGAGTAATTTTTCTAACGCTTTTTCTTCTACATATTTAGGCAAGTCCTTCTCCGTTTTCAGGCTCTGGATTCGCAGCATTGGGTTTTTATTGATTGCATTACGGGCAACTAAAAAGCCGTAATACGAACGCAACGTCGCGATTTTACGATTTACGCTTCGCTTACTTAGCTTTTCTTCCACTAAAGACACAATCCACGATCTGACCATTTGGTAGTCAACTTGTAGCGTATCCGTAATTTCGTAATCGGTTTGGAGATAAATACCAAATTGCCTCAAATCATTGGCGTAAGCAGAGGTAGTATGTTTGCTCAACCGCTTTTCGTAGGCGAGGTAATCTAAGAATGAATTCGTCATGCACGTAAATTTGAGCAACTAAGGTACAAAAAAAGTCCCCAACGAATATCGTTGAGGACTTAATTTTATGACTTAAACGGTTGACGATTAATCGTCGAGGTGCCCGTACGTCTTCTGCTTATAGGTTGCTTTGATGACTTCTTTGCGTCGTGAGACGGATTGTTTTTCAAAAGCTTGTCGTGAACGTAGCTCACGTACCACACCTGCACGCTCAAACTTCTTCTTGAAGCGTTTTAGTGCCCTATCAACTGATTCGTTATCTTTTACTTGTACTGATATCATAATATATTTACACCTCCTTCCGTTTGGAGCTGCAAATATAACGGATTGTTTTAGAACTGGCAAATCAAATATTCGACTAACATAAAAGCATTCAATTACTACGTTTCACCGTCACCCAAAAAGGAGTCAAAATACCTTGTTCCTGATTGATTTTGTCGTTTTTGAACTTATCAAACCAGCATTCCAGTTGATATTTCCCTTTGGGTAAATAAACATCTTTAAGCGTAAACGATTTTGTACTTTCACCACCAATTATTTCAGAAATTTGCGTCGGGTAAGCTTTAAAAAGTAGCCGTCCGTATTGCACTTCGTTCAGGAAGTTAATTTCAATATCAAAACTTCCCTCCTCTTCTACTTCCACCCGCCAATAACCAAAGATTTCGTCCTGAGCCCAAATACCGGGCATTCCACCCATGTCATTGCGGTTGAGTATTACTTCGGGTTGTTGCGGTGAGCCAAGGTAGATCCCGACGGGATGATGAAGGTTTTCACTTTTGATAATGTCATCGAACCAATCATCGAAAATGCCTTTGTACTCCATCGCAAGTAATTTTTCAATTTCTACAACATTCGTTTCTTCGGTTAATTCCTCAGCGATATTATACAATGCTAATTCGCCTTCAGTTACGCTTCGGTTGGCATTTCCCACCCATTTATAATCTCCTTTTTTGACCGCTACATTGCGGTAACGTTCAGGTAATCCTCTCTGCCATTCCATAACGATGGAGCGATTATCGAAGAAAAAACCGTCGCTTTCTTTCTTCAATAATTTATAAAAACTACTTCCGTCAATGTCACTCGCGGATGGCAAGTCAGTCATTTCCAGAAGCGTTGGCAGTAAATCAAAATGAGCAATGTTATGCAGAACTTCTCCCGTTCCAATTTTAGGGTAACGCATCAGACAAGGTACATGAACGCCACCTTCGTAAGTCTGCCCTTTACGACCCCTGAATCCCATTTTATAACGGTTTTGCTGGGGACCATTATCAGTTAAAAAGACGAAAATAGTATGATCATAAATGCCTTTTTGTTTAAGAGTTTTAATCAGCCGGTTGATGTTATCGTCAACATTCGTGACCATGCCATAAACCCGCTTTGCGGCATCCATTTCACGGTCATTGAGGCTATTCGGAAAGAAGTCAGGATTAGTTTCAGCATTAATTTTCGCTTCCAAATTAGCATATTTATCCAAATATTCCTGAGGCAATTGAAGCGGTGTGTGTGGAGCATTGAAGGACAAATAAAGGAGAAAAGGCTCTTCGGTGCTTTTGTTCACAAAATCTATTGCTCCGTCCGTGAAAATATCAGAACAATAACCTTTCGTTTCCACCCGCTCATTGTTTCGGTAAAGCACGGGATTGAAATACGCACTGTCGAAGGCAAAATAATTATCAATATCTCCCACTTGACCCATGCCACCGCTTTTATGAATCAACGATTCGTCAAACCCTTGATCTGACGGGCGGGACGGATAGTTATCGCCCAAGTGCCATTTGCCAAAAATCCCCGTTTGGTAACCTCCCGCTTTAAAGTATTCCGCAATCGTTTGCTCAGTTGTGGACATAATCGAGCCGCCGTTGTACGTGTCGTACACTCCCGTTCTGGCTGAGTACCTTCCCGTCATCAAACTTGCCCGGGTTGGCGAACAAACGGGCGACACGTAAAATTGAGTCAGGTGTTGACTTTCCAAAGCTAATTTATCGAGCGTAGGTGTTTGAACGTACGGGTTTCCAGTGAATCCAAAATCACCAATTCCTTGATCATCGGTCATGACAATTACGACGTTTGGCCGGTTTTGAGCAGAAGATTTCAGAGAGGAAAATAAAAAAATAAAAATAAAAATACGGTATATCATGGGTCGAAATTTCAATAAAACAATCAGATAAGAACGCCATGTGAATATAGTACTAAAAAGGCAGAAATAAGAATTACCCAAACCAATCCTTACGAATAGAGGTAAGATGCATATCTTTTTTTTAGACAGCCATCATCCAAATTCCGGCGATGGGCGTAAGTGAAGTATAAATCAAATTTTAATTTTTACTCACTTTTTAATTTCAGTCATGAAACTAAACAAAACACTTTTAGGAATCGGCACATTAGTAGCAGCAGGAATGTTTGCTATCGCCGCTGACCACATTGATGCACCCGCAGTAAAAGGCGGAACCGCTGACATCACAGACTTTTACGCTTTTCAAGGCGAAAACACAAGTAACCTTGTCTTTGTAGCCAACGTACAAGGTTTGATAACGCCATCTGCTACCGGAGCAGCAAGATTTGACGAGAACGTTCTTGTAGAAATCAACATTGATAATACAGGAGACGCTGTAGAAGATTTAGTAATCCAAGCCGTTCCGCGTGATGGTAAGATGTACTTTTTCGGTCCGGCAAAACCAGCCGCTCCTGGTACAGTTAGTACAATATTGACATCAGCTCCAATGGGATCAGTTGATATTACTGCTTACGGAAGCAACGAAATGGTTAGTAGTGCAAATGGCATGAAATACTTCGCTGGTCCACGTGATGATCCTTTCTTCTTTGACTTCGGACAATACACAGAAGTTATTAACGGTCGGGCAACTGGCTTTAACAATCCAGGTAGAGATACATTTGCGGGTTCAAACGTGATGTCTATCGTGGTAGAAGTACCAAAGTCTATGTTAGGCTCTGCTGATGTTTTAAACACATGGGTAGAATCAAAGAAGAAGTAATTAAATCAAATGGCAGATTCGGGACGCTGAAAACAACTTTTCAAGTCTCGCGTTTCCAAATCATCCAAACATTAAAAAATAACAACAATGAAGACAATAAATTTTAAAATAGCCGCTATGGTTATTGCCCTTGGAGCGACTACAGTAAGCTGCGACAAAGACGACAACATGGTGATTGACAACACACCAGATTTCTCAGGAATATTCCAGCAAGCTGACCAAATGGGTCGCCCGGCAATTAATACTGTATTTGTTTCTTCTGATAAGAAAGATAACTTTAACGTTACACCGCCTTCGCAGCAAGGAGCTGCTTACACCGCCGCATTTGAAGCGGGTTTAAAAGGACTTAGTCCTGCGTATGCAAAAGCGGGAGACAAGAATGCTCTTGGTTTAGACGCTGCCGGATTTGCGGGAGTACTCGCAACTGATGTTTTATCTGTAAGCATTACAGGTAAGACTACGTTCTTTGACGGCACAAACGTACTGACAGGACGTGCCTTAGCAGATGACGTAATTACAGTTGAGCTTTTGTTGATATTTGGTGGAGAGGATTTCAAAGAGAACCCAACACTTTCTGATGACAACGTTAGCAAGAATGATAAAGAATTTTTGACCTCGTTTCCGTACTTGGCAAAGCCTTGGTAAGAACATGACTGAGTGATTACCTAATTGGGGACATTATTGCAAAGTAGTGTCCCCTTTTTTTATAAAAACATACCAACTGAAAGCCATGAAAACTATGAAATTTTTACTCCCGTTATTAATCCTTCTCGCTGCTGGTTGCAAGCAAAAAGAATCTTTCAAAACCAACGCCGAGGATTACAATACTTACCTCGATTTTCCTGAAAACGAAAATTACGATTTGGCGAAAGAAGAACTAAAGTTTTGGGGCGACAAATACGAAGCCGCTCCCAATCAGGTAACTTACTTATCTAAAATGGCGGCAGCACACAGTTCGCTGTTTGAAGCCACCGGAGACGTTGAACATCTATATAAAACCGAAGAATATTTAAAAGAAGTAAATAACCGCTTCAACTACGGCAGTGCTTCTTCCATCCGGGCGTTGGCACGAAACTACATTTCACAACACCGTTTCCGCGAATCGCTGGAGTTATTAGAAAAATCCACTGCTTTGGGCGAAGGCAAATCTGCCACTGACAAAATGCTTTTTGATGTTCAAATGGAACTCGGAAACTACAAAGCAGCCGAAAAGAAATTAACCGAAATCCGGGACGAAAAAGAATTTGACTACCTCATTCGTTTAGCAAAATGGTACGACCACAAAGGCGATCTGGACGGAGCAATCCTGAATATGGAACGAGCCACCACAATAGCAGAAGAAAATAAGAACGAAGCGTTAAAGCTTTGGGCTTATTCTAATATCGCTGACTTTTATGGTCACGCCGGACGCTTACAGGATTCGTACAATAACTACCTGAAAGTTTTGGAAATCGACCCAAACTATTCTTACGCACTAAAAGGAATTGCCTGGATTACTTTCTCGCACGAGCGTAATTCAAAAGAAACATTGCGTATAATAAATGCCGTTAGTGAAAAGCACAACACACCTGACTATTTATTATTGAAAGCTGAGATTGCCGAGTTCAACGGGAAAGACGAATTAAAGAATGACTATTTAGCTCAATATTTTGAACGGATGAACAATCAGAAATTTGGTGAAATGTACAATAGCTACAACGCCAAATTATTCGCCGATCAACCAAATAATATCAATAAAGCCATTGCACTGGCCGAACGGGAAATTAATAACCGCCCCACTCCACAATCTTACGATTTATTAGCTTGGGCGTACCTGAAGAGCAGTCAGAAAGAGAAAGCATTGCAAGTAGCCAAAGAGCACGTGGAAGGTAAAACCTACGAGCCGGAAGCCGTTTATCATTTAGCAGAAATCTACGCCGCCAACGGGCAGAAGAAAAAGTCTAAATCTTTCAAAAGTGAACTACTCGCAAGCATTTACGAATTAGGGCCAAATACCGAAAAAGCCATCCAGAAATTATAACCTTTACACCTCTTCTCCATCTTTGAATAAAAGATTTAGGACGAGGAAAAAGCAACACTCAGTCATGAAATTTACATTTACACTTGTGATTGCTTTTGCGGTCACCCTAAGTTCTCTTGCCCAAAATATATCAGGAATTGTCCTTTCAGAAACAAGCCGTCCTATTGAAGGAACGTACGTTTTTAACGAAACTTCTGGCAGCTACAGTTTTACTTCAGAAATAGGAAAATTTGTCATTCCTAAAACAAACACTGGAGATATTTTACGAATTGGAAGTATCGGATACGAAACCCAGTACGTAAATATTGAAAAGCAGAGCGATAAAAAAACATTGACCGTAAAACTCAAAGAAAAATCGGTCGAATTAAGCGAAGTAGTTGTTCAGCCGAAGTTGGATGCACTCAATATTTTTTCCAAAATTGACGTAAAGAACAACCCCATAAATAATGCTCAGGAAGTTCTTCGCTATGTTCCCGGTCTTTTTATCGGTCAACACGCCGGCGGTGGGAAAGCGGAGCAAATTTTTCTACGAGGATTTGACATTGACCACGGAACAGACTTAAGCATTTCCGTTGACGGAATGCCCGTTAACATGGTTTCGCACGCTCACGGGCAAGGTTACTCTGATATGCACTTTTTGATTCCCGAAACAATCGAGCAAATTGATTTTAACAAAGGAAGTTACGATGCCTCTAAAGGCAATTTCGCAACTGCCGGAAGTGTAAACTTACGCATCAAAGATCAGCTCGACGGTATCATTGCAAAAGTAGAATACGGACAATTCAACCGTTTTCGCACCGTGGCTTTGGTAGATCTATTGGGTAAAAAGAAAACGAATCAACAAGCCTACGTTGGAGCAGAATGGATGAGTACTAACGGTTTCTTCGAAGCTTCGCAGGATTTCAAACGCCTGAACCTCATCGGAAAGTTCACTAATTATTTTCCAAACAACGATAAAATAACATTCACAGCTTCGCATTTTACGAGTAACTGGTTGGCTTCTGGTCAAATTCCGCAGCGAGCCATTGATTCAGGATTGATTGGTAGATTCGGAGCAATTGACGCCACCGAAGGCGGAAATACTTCCCGCAGTAACTTTCAGGCAACGTACTTCAAAACTATCGGTGAAAACGCTTCAATAAATACCAACGTTTACTACACACTTTACGATTTCGAACTGTATTCAAATTTCACTTTCTTTTTGGAAGACCCGGTAAACGGTGACCAAATCAAACAACGGGAAAACCGAGGGATGCTCGGATTTACCAGTGAATTTAATCAAGTCTTTAATATCATTGATAATAAATCCGTTGATTTTAGATCAGGTATCGGTTTACGAAACGACCGGGTTCGGGATAATGAATTATCAAGAACGCTAAACCGCACCAAAACCCTCGAACGCATTCAGTTCGGAAATATCAACGAAACAAACGCCTTCGCTTACACTTCCGCCGAAGTAACTTTAGGAAAATGGCTCATTGCTCCTGCTCTTCGCTTTGACAATTTCACGTTTGATTACACTGACTTTCTGGAGGAAGGAGCTATCGGCTCAAAAAGCACGAATCAAAGTATTGTTAGCCCAAAACTTAATTTCATTTACAGCCCTTCAGCGAGAGTTCAGTACTTCTTAAAGTCAGGAATTGGGTTTCACGCAAACGATACCCGTGTTGCCGTAGTGGAAGGAAACGCCACGTTGCCTAAATCTTACGGAGCCGACTTAGGTACAATCTGGAAACCGACTAACAAACTTTTGATAAATAGCTCGTTGTGGTATTTATTTCTGGAGCAGGAATTTGTGTACGTAGGTGATGCCGGAATTGTGGAACCGAGCGGCAGAACGCAACGCATGGGAGCGGATTTGGGAATCCGTTATCAATTGACTCAAAAACTATTTTTCGATACTGATTTCACCTATACTTACGCCCGAAGCATTGACGACCCCAAAGGTGAGAATTACATTCCACTCGCACCGGCAATTACCTGGACAAGCGGACTTAGCTTTGCGGATGTAAAAGGGTTTTCGGGAGGAATAAAAAGTAGAATGTTGGGGAATCGTCCAGCAAATGAGGATTACTCTATCACCGCTGAAGGTTATTTCGTGACAGATTTAAACGTAAATTATTCCGTAAAATGCTTCACATTTGGCGTAGCAATAGACAACGCTTTTAACACGAAATGGAACGAAACGCAATTCGCCACCGAATCAAGGTTACGTAACGAATTAAACCCCGTTGAGGAAATTCACTTCACTCCCGGAACGCCGTTTGCGTTAAGAGGAATAGTTTCGATTAAATTTTAAGAAATGGCAAAGGCTCTTAGTAAACTCCATAGGCTTTGGGACCCATGGAGTTTTTAGTTATAAATCAAACCCTTCGCCTTGTGCGGGAATGCTAATGTTTTGAAACCCTACTTCCTTTAAGCGTTCCGCAAAAGCAGTTTGCGTTTCAATTTCGCTGTGAACCAAAAATAGTTGCTTCACTTTGTCAGTATTTTGACATTTCAGGTAGTCAATCATTTCGGCGTAGTCTGCGTGGGCGGAGAATGAATCCATCACTTCCACCGAAACTTTCACGTCGTACTCTTTCCCAAATATCTTCACTTTATCTCGTCCGGTTTTCAAGGCATAACCCAATGAATTGGGAGAGCAATAACCCACAATCAAAATCGTGTTTCGGGAATCTTCGATATTATTCCTGATGTGGTGCTTTACCCGTCCGGCTTCTGCCATTCCCGAAGATGAGATGATGATGCACGGTTTGTTTGGCACGTTCAATGCCTTTGAATCTTCAACTTCAGTAATATAATGCAGGTTATCAAAGCCAAAAGCATCGCCGTCACGCTTAATATAAGACAGAATATCTTGGTTAAATTCTTCTTCGTGACGTTTCATCACCATCGTGGCTTTTACTGAAAGCGGGCTATCTACATAAACCGGAATGCGGGGCAATTTTCCTTCGGTTTCCAGTTGATCCAAAGCATAAACGAGTTCTTGAGTTCTGTCAACCGAAAAAGCGGGAATAATCACTTTACCACCATTTTCAACGCATGTTTTCCTAACAATAGAAAGTAACCGGGCTTTTACGTCCGGCTCTGGTGAATGCAACCGATTGCCGTAAGTTGATTCAGAAATAATGTAATCTGACTACGGAAACGCTTCGGGGTTTCTAAGAATTTTATCGTGCGGACGACCAATATCTCCCGTAAAAAAGAGCGTTTTGTTCCCACTTTTTTCACGAAACGTGAGGAAAACTCCGACACTTCCCAAAATATGACCCGAATCGTAGTACTTGAACGTCGCATCTTCACCAACGGGATTATTTTCGTGGTAATCAAAGGTTTCAAACATGGACAACGTTCTGTCAACGTCCGCTTGATCGTATAAAACCTCAATAGGTTCTTCGCCCCGTTTTATCCTTCTTTTATTTACCCGTTTCAAATCACGTTCCTGAATTCCGGCAGAATCAGCGAGCATGATTTCGCACAGGCTTTTCGTAGCGTGCGTTGCGTAAATTTTGCCCCGAAAACCTTTTCGGATTAATCTTGGCAACAAACCAGTATGATCAATATGAGCGTGCGACAAAATCACGTAATTAACCTGACTCGGATCAAATCCGAATTGCTGATTAAGGTCAGTGGTTTTTATACCTTGGAATAATCCGCAATCCAACAGGATTTTTGTTCCACCTTCGGTAGTAACTAAATGCTTACTTCCGGTTACACGTTGAGCAGCTCCGTAAAATTGTACTTTCATCTTTTCAGGGATAATCCCGATAATTATCGGGATAGGAATTAGTTTTTCACGAAATAAAATAACTATTAAATTCCCTCTCCCTTTTGAAGAGGGAATTTTGGATTTTAATGCAGAAAATGCCTTACACCCGTCATGACCATCGCCACGTTGTTCTCATTGCAATAATCAATCGATAATTGGTCACGAATCGAACCTCCGGGCTGTACCACGGCGATTATACCGACATTTTTCGCAATTTCAACGCAATCCGGGAACGGGAAAAACGCTTCTGATGCCATCACGGCTCCATTTAAATCAAAACCAAACTCCTTCGCTTTATCAATAGCTTGCTTTAAAGCATCCACACGCGAGGTTTGTCCAACGCCGCAGGCGAGCATTTGTCCGTCTTTCGCCAAAACTACGTTATTTGATTTCAGGTGTTTACAAATTTTCAGAGCAAACTCCATTGCTTTAACTTCTTCATCAGTTGGCGTACGCTCCGTTGCAGTTTTGAAGTCGGCAGCTTTTTCAATAGATAAGTCTTTTTCCTGCTCCAAAACACCGTTTAACAAACTCCGATATTGATTTGAAGGAAGTGAAACTCCTTTACGAATCAACAATCGACGGTCACGCTTTTTGGTTAATATTACCAATGCATCCTCGTCAAAAGCGGGTGCAATCAGAATTTCAAAAAACAACTTATGTAATTCTTCGGCAGTTGCCTTATCCACTTTTTCATTCGTAATAATCACGCTTCCAAAAGCAGAAACAGGATCGCAAGCCAATGCGTTTACGTAAGTTTCTTTGGGTGTTGCCGCCGAAGCTACGCCGCAGGCATTATTGTGCTTTACAATTACGTAAGTAAGCTCATCAAACTCATCAATCATCCGCACGCAAGCATCTACATCCATGAGGTTATTGTACGACAATTCTTTACCATGAACTTGTTCAAACATTTGCTCCAAGTCTCCGTAAAACGCAGCTTTTTGGTGCGGGTTTTCTCCGTAACGAAGTTCTTTAGATGGTTTTGAACGGAAATTTTCAGCGTTTTCTATTCCGGAAAAATATCCGTGAATAGCAGTATCGTAATGAGAACTCGTAGCAAAACCGAGTTTGGCAAAGTGCTTTCTGTCTTCGAGGTCAGTGCTACATTTTTTACTTTCAAGAATTTCGTAAACGTCGTCGTATTGCGAACGGGAAGATACCAGTAAAACATCCTGATAGTTTTTAGCCGCTCCGCGAATGAGAGCAATTCCTCCAATATCAATTTTCTCTACAATATCTTCTTCCGGTGCTCCAGAAGCAACCGTTTCTTCAAAAGGGTAAAGATCAACAATTACGAGATCAATCGGTGGGATTTCAAACTTCTTAGCTGTTTCAACATCTTCTTCATTGTCTCGGCGGTGTAGTATTCCGCCAAAAACTTTTGGGTGGAGCGTTTTTACACGTCCACCAAAAATA